>JAAAPI010000300.1 GCA_009908325.1 Verrucomicrobiota bacterium
CCGATGAAAAGACAGTCGAGGAACTGAGCAAGGCGGTTGGCAAGACCACGAAGACCGTCATCACGCGATCCCAGTCCATCGGCAAGAACCCCTTTGAAGGGCGCAGCCAGTCGACCCGGACCGAAGAAAGCTCCCTGCTCCCCGAAGATGAGGCGCGCCGCCTGCCGCTCGATGAGATCGTCATGGTGATCGATGCCCAGATGCCTGTCCGGGCGAAGCGGATCCAGTATTTTGACGACCGGCTCTTCAAGGCGATCCACGCGGCGCAGACAGGGGAGTTGCCGTTTCCACAGCCGGGGGGAGGTGGACCGCAGGGCAATCTGCCGCTGAGTGTGCGTGCCATGCCCATGACACCGCCTGCGAGTGGCGGAGGTGAAAGTGATACCGCTTCGGAAAGTGAGGATCATGTTCGGGGCGAGGCGAAACAACCGCTGGCGCAAGGCTACGGCGCGCCGAAGAAGTCCGCGGCCGTGGTGCAGGCGGTTGTCGCAGAGGAGCAGCGGCAGATGGAGATGGATTTTACTACATCTCCAAATGAACAGGATCAGGCGGGTGGTGAAGTCGAAGAACGAATGTACCGTGTTTTGGACGACCTTCAAATGCTCGAATCTGATTTGAACGAGCAGGCGTAACGGTGACAGAAAAGCGGTGAGTGACGTTGGGCTTTCTAAGAATGATTAGCCTATTGGACTAAGAACTGAAAGTTATGAGCTTCTGCATCGCTTCCACGAATGATTTCGTATGACATTCCTGACGCTTCAGCCATCTGCTCGGCATATTCCCGTTTTGCTTGAACAATCGGATCATCGATCATGTTGTCGCCTTTCACCTCAACAATCACATAAGTCCCGTCGTCTTTTTCGAATAAGAAATCAGGATAGTAGCTTCGAACCATTCTTGACTCCGGATCCACATACTGGATGAAGAATTCAGACTGGCCATGGGTAAGCATCCCGGTGAAGTACAGCTTTTTTACGGCTCCTTCCCGGATCAAATCCCAAAAGAGCGTCTGCTCTGGCTGCGAGTCAAAGGCATATGTATCCAGGTGGAACGATTTCGAGGACACAAGCCCATCTTCGACATCGTCATCTTTCACCACCAGCTTCGGATCAGCCATTACAGAGTATGAGCCATTCTCCGGCAATCGCACGAGTTCAACTTCATGCTCTTCCCTGATCTCGTGTTGCTCCAAATCATACAAGAGCCCAAAGAGACGCGGGATCACCACATCGTAGAGCAATTCGTTGTAATCATTGATCGCGTCGAGGATTTTCTGTATGCCTTCATCGGTGGATTGTAGGATATCTTCGATTTCCAACGGGCTGCGCCCCAAATATCTTGCAACTTCTGAAACAAGCATGATCTCCGAGAACTCAACTTTTTGCCGCAGTTCCGTCCGGTCGATGGTTTTGGAAGAGGCGGATTTTCCAACCTGGGAAGGTTCAATGCCGCTTTGTACAGTCTCGAGCAGGTGATACTTGCCAGTCAGCATTTGCCAAGCGCTCTTATCAGCGCGATTGATGCCTAGCTCTTGGTTGGGAAGCAGCTCCTTTTCAATCAGTTTAAAGGAGCGTCGAACGCGTTGCAGCTTGATCCGTTCAACGGGTTCTTTGACCAGGAGGTTGTAGCGCTGCTTGTGGCTATTTGCATTGTTCAGGTCGTCCGCAGAAAGCCTGAAGTTTTGGCTTAGCTCGTCGTTCAAAATCTGAAGGTTGTCAGCGGATAGGTATACGTGGGCTGTGTGCTGGGTTTCGCCGATTGCCCGGAAACAGCGCATCGTGGCCTGAAGGACAAAGACCTTAGAGGTCGGCGTGCGGAACATCGCCACGCTGAAGAGCGAACGACAGTTCCAACCTTCGCGCCCCTTGTTGACCAGCAGGATGAACTGCTTGCGGGAACCCAGCGTATCAAGACGAATGAACTCGCGAATATCGTCGTTCGTGGTCTTGTCGTCTCCGAGGTTCACCAGAATGCTGTCCGCCGGGAGCCCTTTCTCTTCAAGAATTTTTGCGACAAGCGGCTGAAGCTCGTTGCGCACCTCGTCAATTGTGGTGGCGAAGATCGCCATCTTGGGGAGCAAACCTTCAGGCCGTAATCCGTCCGTTTTTGTGAGGAAGTCATCGATGGCGATGCGCAGGAACTCTTCGGATTTAGTATTCGAATAGCCGTGCAGATCAGCCTTCTTCAGGTACTCGTTGGCGATCGCGTCACTCAAACCGTAGGCATAGACAACTTCGGGCAGCACGGTTTGACCGATATAGGGCGTGCCGGTGTAGTTGAAACAGGCGACAACGCGCGTACCCGCCCGCTCGAGGCGTGAGGCCAGCTTGTCGATCGTGGTGCGCAAGCTGTTGTCGGTTTCTTTCGCGCCGATACCCATGTCCTTGGCCAGCTTCTTGCCGAAGGCGTGGTGGGCCTCGTCCACGTAAATGCCAAGTTGGCCAAGGCGGGTGAGCTTCTCAAACCGCTGGTTTGTGGTCAGCTCGCCTTCCTCTTCCGGCGTGTCGAAATCGTACAGGTCGGCGGCGTCGGCATAGACGCTCCCGCTTTCCTTGAACGTGTCCGGGGTCGCTCCGAACAGATCGTCAATCGCAGTCTTTTCCTTGTTCTTCCGCTTCAGAATGATCTTCTGCGTGTTGGACACGATGACGTTGAACATGGACTGGTCGAGTGTGTCGAGCGACGTGCCAGCCTCTTCCAGAAAGTGGAAACGAATGTGGGACGTCAGGAAGTTCACGTATTCTGGCGGCACGACCTTGGACAGATCAAAAGTCTCAAGCTCGCGCAGTGACAGCAGCACGGTCTTGTCCGGCGAGAACACCAGCGCGTTGTGGCAGTACTTCGGGTCCTTCTTCCATTTGTTGGCTAGGATGAACTCGTAGAAGATGCACGTGGCCATCAGGATGGTTTTGCCGGTGCCCATGGTCAGCGCGAAGATGTAGTTTGGATAGGCCCGCGCGTTCTTACGCATGGCCTTGAACACGTCGTCATATTGCTTCTGCGAGAAGTCCTCGAATAGGCCAATCTGCCCGTCGTCTCTGGCCACGCCCCCCTCAGCGCGGTCGGCAAAGACGCCCTCTTTCTCGTACCAGTCCTTGAAGATCTGTTCGATGCGCTTGTTGTCGAGGAACTCTTTCAGAAAGACATAGATCTCGAGCGCCTCGAACTGGGGCGTTGAAGTCGAGGAACTTCTTGGACAGGTCGCGATAGCTGACCCTGATCCGCTTTTTGTTCTGCTGGTAGAAAGTCAGAAGGAATTTGAAGAAGGCGAATTCGCCAAGGGCGGCGTCGGTCTGTTTAGGCATCGATGCTGCCTTCCCAGGATTCCGATAACAGATCGGTGATCTTCACGCGCACCGTGCCTGCCTTCTCGGGCACCTTGTAGCGACCACTGACCAGATCGTTCTTTTCGGGTACGTCCAACTCGACCGGCTGCAAGATGGCACCATCGTAGTTCCAGTCCACCATGATGCTTTCCACCATCTCGCGCCAATCGGTGACTTGTTCCTTCTGGAGCGAAAGCTTTTGCAGCAGGTTCATCGGGTAGAAGCGTTCGATTTCCAGATGGCCGTCCTTGATGGCCAGACGCGCCTCGGAGTCGCGCTTGAACTCGAGCTGGGATTTGTCGCGCAGGATGTCCACGACCTCCACATCGATTTTGTGGGGCTTTACTTCGAATTCGAGCTGCGCCTTCAGGTCGGGTTCGTGCCCCATGCAGACAAGCAGGATTTTTTCGACAGGCTGGTTCGGGTTTGAGTTTTGCCTGCGCTGGAAAGCCTTGTAGTCGAACCCAGCGATCAGCTCGGACAGATCTGCCTTGGTCGCGATGCGGTTGACCGGCATGATCTTGACCAAGCGGCCGTCTTTCTCGCCGTCGTAGATAGAGCTGGTTTCGATTGGTTGGATTTCGAGGGCAGCTATCAGAAGCTCTTTGGCCTCCCCAGGATTCCGAAAGACATCGTAATTGTTGACGTTGTAAACATCAAAACCGATCGTTTCTTGGCCACCCAAGTCATTCTGGCTTTCCATTATGCCAATGAGACGCTTTGTCGTAGTTTGGATGGATCCAAGATTTATGTCGGCACCAATAAAACGCCTTCCCAACTTGCATGCCACTGCTTGCGTGGTCCCTGATCCCATGAAGCAATCAAAAACTATGTCATCCGGATTTGATGATGCTGTAATGAGTTTGTGAAGTAACTCTTCGGGTTTCTGTGTCGGATAGTTTGTACGATTGTTGGACATCTGGTTTTCGATATCAATTTCGAAAACGTCTCCGGCCACTTTCCCGCCTCGAAGATAGTCCCGAACCACCAGCTCAGGATGGGTTTTTTCCCATTTGGGATCAACGTCTTTGGCCCCTTTTACAGGGCTATCTTTTATGAAACGCCCATTCAGACGATATCGACCATTTTCATCTTCTAGCCGGTATTTTTTGATTGTGCTTTCCGAAAGTGGTTCCATCACGACTTCTTCGTCCCAGTTGTATACCGGGTTGTCCTTTTTTTTGTAGAAATGAATGTCATGGTGCGTGCGCTTCCAGGAAGTCTTAATCGAACTCCTCGTAGTGAAGCTCCACACAATCGAATTCAAGAAGTTGGCTTCACCAAAGACCTCGTCCAAGAGACAACGCAACTGGTGGGACTTTCGATAATCACAATGCAAATAAATTGCACCATCTTCGGCAAGTAGCTCGCGCAAAAGCACCAAGCGCTCGAACATGAACTGAAGGTATTCGTCGTTGGCCCACAGATCAGTATACTGTTTTTCTTCGAAATTGCCGCTGCTATTTTGAACTGTTTTGCCTCGGAGTTCAATTTTCTTGCGATAGTCGGCCTTCGAGTCGAATGGCGGATCAATGTAGGCAAGTTTGACCTTACCCCTGAAACCCTTCAGCAGATGGCTCATCACCTGAAGGTTGTCACCCCAGAAGATCTTGTTGCGCCAGCCATCCACCTCTTCGCCATAGGTTTCTTTCAGCTGTGCCGGATAGAACTGGGTCGAGGTAAAGGGCCGCTTGCCGCGCCAATTAAGCATCGGATAGCCCTTGATCGGTTGAAACTTGAACCCCTCGACCGAAGAGACCTCACCGGCTGGAACCGGTCCCAAATCCATCTTGTCCTGTTCGTCAGCCATCACGCACCGCGCGCCTTAAATTTCCAGTTCTTCATATCGCAATAGGCTCGCATATCACAGTTCTCACATAGCTTTGCGGGACGTTCCGAGATCGCATAGTCGCGGCCCTCAATCCGGTTCACGACCGCATCAAACGATGCGATGGTTTTGCCAATAGCCCTACCGTCCTTTTCGAACGAAATAAACGGGTTACTGTCCTGCTCACCGGTGTAGTAGAGATGCGTCTTGCTGACCGTCTCGCCCGTGCGTTCCTCGACCAGGTGGGCGTAAACCTCAAGCTGGCGC
>JAAAPI010000013.1 GCA_009908325.1 Verrucomicrobiota bacterium
GACGTGGCTAAGGTCGCACGCGTTTTGCGGGAAGTCGTCGATGCCAATCCGAATGGTCTGATTGAGCCGGAACCGCTCATTCTTTTCAAAGATTTCGGCCCTTCATCACTCGACTTCCTCGTCGGTGTCTGGTTTGAAAAAACAAAATTTCTTGTTTTGAAAAACAGCATCATGCAAGACATCAAAGAGCGTTTCGACGCCGAAAGCATAGAAATAGCTTTCCCTCACCTCACCGTCTACGCTGGCAGTGAATCGCCCGCGTTTCCTGTTACGCTGAAGAAACCTGATGCCGACTAATTTTGAAAACTACGCTTCAACCGCAATTTCTGCTTCCAGCAAATCAACCATGTATTTGGACGGCTTGTAGTGCTCGATCAAAACCTCCATCTGGTCGCCGCGAAACATGCGTGCCTGCTGCAAGCGGATTTCCGGCGTCTTATGGGGTGCATAAAGCACATCATCGTGTGATGCATTTAAGCGCTCCTTGAACAAATCGGGCGTGATTTTACCGCCCAAGTGGTCATCGCGGCCTGTCGCTACATGGATTGTCCCAAGAATTTTTTCATCCTGAATATCCCGACCGGAAAATGGCAGAACCTGCGTGCCAAAACCGAGTTCACCGATTGCGCCGATCATCGGATCTTCTTTCAAACGGCGGTTGTGATCTTCGATCTCTGCATAATCGCCGTAGACAAACTGCGATTTCACAATCTTTCCATTTTCGACGTGAAGCAGCCCAATCGTGCTTTCGTCGTATTTAAACGGGAAAACGCCGTCGGCGTTTTCCGGCACAAAATAGACCTCGCCGGCGGGGAGATTGGCCACATCCGGCTTGCCTGGAGCGCAAAGCCCATGGCTTTTCTGAGCATCCTGCCCATTCGTGTGTAGAACCAGTGTGTACGTCTTGCTCTCGACCTCAAAATCAATCTCGAAGCGGTCCGCGTTTGTCAGACCGAGCCGCAGCTTCTCGGCGTCTTCACTGACCCGTTCATAATCAACGGAGAGACCGGTATCCAAGATGATTTGATTCAGCCCGTGCAGCGTGGCCCCGCGAAATCCAAATTCCTTGCACTTTGCCGTTAATGGCGCCGTCGCCGAAAAAGTTGAAACCGTCAGGACAATGTCATATTTCGCGTAAATATCCTTGTCCAAACTGAGATGGTTCCCGTCGGGATCGTAGCAATCATCTTCCATATCAAGATTGCTACCGCCCGTCTCTTTGTAGGCGTAAATTTCACCGCCGGTCCAGTTCATCTCCTCCAAAACGCCGTTTTTGAAGCCCTTGTAGAAAACTTCGTGCCCATAATTTTGAATGGAAAGCGTTTCATCGCTGAGAAATTTGAAATCCTCAATATCCGCTGGGTTCGGGAGATCGATCAGAATGCAGACCGACTCGCCGTTACCACGACCAAAACAGGTCGTCAGCAGGCGTGTGAGGCTAAATGGTGGGAAGGTGCGTTCGTTGGCGTCGAGTATCATTGTTATTGGTGTTTAGGTTATTGCTTTGTCCCGAAGACAGCAAAATCATACCAAAGGTGATCGTGCTGTCAAAATCCTGAGCAAAAGAATTTGCATGATTTTTCGTGATCGACCCCCCGCGCACGAACCTTACAAGAGTGCTATTAAAAATGAAGCGCATCTTCGACATATTCGCCTCGTTTACATTGCTGCTGGCGGCCAGCTTGCCGTTACTGGCACTCATCTGCCTGCAATACTGCTTCCTCGGTCGCCCCGTCTTTTTTCGACAAACGCGGGCGGGGCGAAACGGTGAGCCGTTTGCCATAATCAAATTCCGAACCATGCGCGAGGGTCCGGGGAGCGACGCAGAGCGTCTCACGAAATGGGGTCAATTCCTCCGCAGCACGAGCCTCGATGAATTACCTGAACTGTGGAATGTTCTGAAAGGCGAAATGAGCCTGGTCGGGCCGCGGCCGCTCCCCGTCCATTACCTCCCACGCTACTCCCCGGAACAGGCACGGCGCCACGATGTGCGCCCCGGGATAACCGGATGGGCGCAGATCAAGGGACGCAATGGCCTTTCCTGGCAACGCCAATTTGAACTCGACCTTTGGTATAGAGACCATCATTCCTTCTTGCTCGATTTGAGAATCCTTGGCTTAACACTCCTCACTGTGTTGCGTCGCGACAACATCTCCGAAACCGGACAAGCTACCCGGACCGAGTTTTTCGGAAATCAAGACTAGCCCGAAAGCGTATACCATGCCCGACCGACAAGCAATTGAGACATGCATCCTCTATTCAGTAAAAACACTGGCCGAGGATTTTGAGCTGGAAACGCTCAAAGCACCGTCTCCGGAGAGCACCCTTTATGGCGAAAATGGTGCCCTCGACAGCATGGCACTGGTCAATCTCATCGCCGATATCGAAGATGCCCTGGCTGAGCGGTATGGCCTGTCCATCGCACTGGCTGACGAAAAAGCCATGAGCGCAAAAAATTCTCCATACCGCAGCGTGAGCAGTCTGACCGATGCAGTTATGGAAAGGCTTCCATCGTGAATACAATGGTCATCACCGGGACCCGCAAGGGTATCGGACGTGCCCTGGCTGAGCATTACCTCGCCGCCGGTTGGCACGTCGTCGGGTGCTCGCGCGGAGAAACCAGCATCGACCATGCGAATTACCAACACTTTTCCCTCGATGTCAGCGACGAAGCCGCCGTCGTCAACATGGCCCGCCGCATCAAATCGGAGCACGGGAGCGTCGATGCCCTCCTGAACAATGCGGGCATTGCCTCTATGAATCACGCGCTGCTGACCCCCGCCAGCACGGTCAATCGCATCCTTCAGACAAATGTGGTCGGAACCTTTCTTTTTTGCCGGGAGATGGCCAAACTCATGCGCCGCAGCCCAAGTGCACGCATCGTCAACTTCACCACGGTCGCCCATCCCCTGAACCTCGAGGGTGAAGCGATCTACGCCGCCAGTAAAGCTGCCGTGGAGAGCCTGACCCGGATCCTCGCCCGTGAACTCGCTGAACTGAAAATCACTGTCAACGCCATCGGCCCCACCCCCATCGAGACCGACCTCATCCGCGGCGTTTCTCCAGCAAAGATGCAAGCCTTAATCGCCCGCCAGGCGGTTCCCCGCATGGGCCAGGTCGAAGACGTCATCAACGCGGTCGATTTTTTCCTGCGCCCGGAAAGCGATTTTATCACCGGGCAAGTCCTCTACCTCGGCGGGGTCTGCTAATGCCCTTCAATGAACTGGATTCGAGATCGTCTGAAAACATTCGGTGACCGCATCGCTGGCATCGAAGCGGGTCGCAAATGGACCTACGCGGACCTCCTGCAGCGCATGGAGCAAATCGCGGCAGAGCTTCCCCCTGGAAGCAGGGAGGTGATCGAAGTTGGCTGCCATTCGACAATGGAAGGCATCGCCACCCTGCTGGCCATCGCCGGGAGCAATCACATCGCCCTACCCCTACCACCGGAAATCCCCGCCTCCGAGCGCGGGCACATGCAGTCCGTCGCCCGGGATTCGCCGCTTTACGAGGAGCTCGACGGCAGCGGACTCGTTCTCTTCAGCAGCGGAACCAGCGGTGAACCGAAGGGCATGCTGCATGATTTTACGGCACTCCTCGATCCCTACCGCAAACTAAAGCCCCGACAGGATCGGACCCTGCTCTTGCTCTTAATCGATCACATCGGTGGGCTCGACTCCGCCTTCCGCTGCCTCTTCGCGGGTTCGACGCTCGTCGTTCCCGGAGCCCGCACGCCCGAGGCGGCGGGCGCGGCCATCGAGGAGCATCGGGTCAATGTGCTCCCGGCTTCACCCACATTTCTAAACTTAATTTTGCTTTCCCGGATTCATGAGAAATACGACCTGCGTTCCCTGGAAATCATCGCCTACGGCGCTGAAGCCATGCCGGAACCGCTTCTCCGGCGGCTGGGCGATATTTTTCCGCAAGCACAACGCCAACAAAAGTTCGGAACAAGCGAGACCGGTGCCATCCGTATCAAGGGCGTCGAAGCGGATAGCCTCTTCTTTCGAATCAATGACCGCGAGACCGAATGGAAGGTGATCGACAGTGAATTATGGCTCAAAACGCCGTCCCGTATTATCGGATACATTAACAGTGATAATAATTCGCTTGAGTCGGAGGGCTGGTATCGCACAGGCGACCTTGTAGAAAGCGATAGCCAGGGAAACATCCGAATCATCGGGCGTATCAACGAGACAATCAACGTTGGTGGCCAAAAAGTGCACCCCAATGACGTAGCGCGCATCCTTCAGTCAATCCCGGGTATTGAAGCCGTTCATGTTTACGGCGAAAACGACCCCATAACCGGAAGTCGGGTGTGCGCCAAAATCGTCACAACGTCTCCGGGTAGCCCGCTCGAGTGGAAGCGCAAAGTTCGCAGCCATTGCCGGAGCAAACTCCCTAATTGGAAAATTCCCAGCCGGATTGTCCTTTGTAGTGAAATCAATGTGACAGATCGGTTAAAACAAGTCACGAGCTAAAGTTTCTTTTCTTTTTGGTAAGGAAGGCGGTCGCCTCTCGATCCATATTTCCTGAAACTAAATCCAATCAACCAAGTAGAAAAATGAAAAATAGACTCATAACTCTTATCGCAATAACCAGCCTCCCGTTTGCAGCCTCCGCATACAATCATGGCGGGCACCACGAGGCAAAACCTGATATTGTGGATACCGCAATTGCCGCCGGTAGCTTCGACACCCTGGTAGCCGCAGTTCAGGCCGCAGAACTCGTTGAAACTTTGAAAGGCGACGGTCCGTTTACCGTCTTCGCTCCAACGGACGAAGCGTTCGCGGCTCTCCCCGAGGGCACTGTCGAAAGTCTGCTCCTTCCGGAAAACAAGGACAAGCTGGCATCCATCCTGACCTATCATGTTGTTGCGGGTAAAGTCATGGCGGCCGATGTCGCATCCGGCGAAGTGCCAACCGTCAACGGCGAAACGGCGACCGTCGAAGTGTCGGATTCCGGTGTGACCATTGAAGGCGCCAATATTGTCAAGACTGACATCGTGACCGGCAATGGTGTGATTCACGTGATCGACGCGGTTATTCTGCCCACAGGCGAATAACGAACGCGCCAGATAACGATTAATCTCAAGCGCTCCTGACACGGGAGCGCTTTTTTATTGTCCGGATTCCAGCCAGGCAATCGTCGCCCCCCAGCCGCCTTCGTTCCGATCGGCGAGTTGGAATTGCGTCACTCGGGCATCCTTCCGCAGGAGTGCATGCACCGTCTCGCGGAGTGTTCCGATGCCTTTACCATGAATGATACGGATGCGCCGGATGTCTTTTTCCAGACATAGGCCAATGTAGTCCGGCACCAGTTCACCGACTTCCGAAGGACGAAAGGTGTGAAGGTCCAGTTCACCGTTGATCTCGAATTTAATGGGGTCTTGATCTTCGCTCATTTTTCGTAGGCGCTGC
>JAAAPI010000294.1 GCA_009908325.1 Verrucomicrobiota bacterium
AAATCGGAGCCCTCACACGTACTGGCGAACGCCGTTATACCCGCTACTGGCTCAAGCTTGAGGACCCGAGCGACTAGTGCATCGTCGGGGGGAGAAGGCGGGGAGCAGGCGTTCGCTGCCGGTGCAAAGATTTATTGTTGGTGTCAGGATGCAGACATTGGCGAGGAGGCGTTTTCGTGGCAAGAAGGCATGACCTCTGTTACACGGTTGTCCGACATCGCACCTTACAGCAACTGGCGTATCGCGCCGTCGCGGGCCGGGAATTTCGCGGGAACAGAAAGACTGATTTACGTGAATGAGCGGGGCAAACATGCTGGTTGTGGAACAGGATCACTTCAGAAAGGCCGCTGTAGAGATTGGCCGGAGTGGAGAGAACGATACGCTACCGTATGACATCGATGCGAGTTTCATCCGTGACAAGGCCGAGGAATTATCCGACATTTGTTTTCGGCTTTTTCAGGAAATCGAAGCCAAGACGCCTAGAGACGCGAAGCGTTTCGTCAACGGGCTAACTATCGGGTCGGAGCGGCTTCTGGTTCCCGCTGGTGCACACGGATTTCGTATCACCACAAAGATAGGCCCATTCTGGAACCTATACCTCAATGGCCTCGGTTTTGCGATTGCTGAAGCCAACGAAGGCAATCGTAGCGACCGCGCGCACTCCTACCGCCTGAGCACTAATGGTGACGACCTGTTTGACAGAACAAAGTCCTGGAGGACCTACAAGGAAGCGACGCTGGAAGAAGCTGCGTTGGAGAATGAGGGCTGCGTCGTCGTTCAGACAGACATCTCAAGCTTCTATGAACACGTTTATCACCACAGACTGGAAAACGTTGTTGATGATCTCACCCCTCATAACTCAACTGTTGCAACCCAGATCGACCGAATACTGAGCAAGCTATCGTCGGGGAGGTCTTTTGGACTACCAGTCGGTGGTCAGTGCGCACGCGTGCTCGCAGAAGTCTTGATGACGCCCATCGACGCATCTCTCTCCGATGCGGGTATCGTCTGGCATCGTTTTGTCGATGACTTCACACTGGTCTGCAATTCTCAACAAGACGCCTATGCCGCGCTTTCGATACTCTCAAATTCGCTGGCAGATTATGGATTGTCTCTAAACCGAACAAAAACAATCACTCTTAGTGCTAAGCATTATAGAGAGTATATCGCAGTGCAGCTTGGGCAAGGCGATGAAACAACCGTTGCACTGCGTGAACTTGACCTACACTTTGACCCGTATTCCGATGCAGCTCAATCTCAGTATGAGCAACTCAAGAAATCATTTGATGCTATCGATATCCAATTTCTCTTGGATTTGGAGAAGCAGAAGTCTCAGCCCGATGCATTTGTAATGGCTCAGATCGGCAGAGCGTTGAAGTTCCAAGAGCCTCATGTTGCAGCCCAGCTCTGTGCAACCTTGGGCGATTGTATATTTGACAAACCCATTGCAGAATCAACCATGAGGCGATAACCGTTTAGACGGCCTCACCGCCACACATCGTTTATCGGGCCGTTCTCTGAAAAAGGGCGGACAACTGTCCGAGAAAGCGAGGTGATTGCCTTATGGCCAAGAAGTGCGGTTGCAAAACCAAACCGACAGGTCGGAAGACGGTGAAAGTGTCCACACACAAACGCCGTCCTCCGCGCAAGAACTGCAAATAGCAGTGATTGAGTAAGAAGGTGGTGAGGCCGCTATCGCTTAGCCGTCATCGCCATCTGACGACACTGAATCAGACCCAGATTCTTCGGTCAACGGTTTCTTCACGATCTTCTTGAGCTTCTTCTCAAACCGTTCTTCGTCATCGTCCGTCTCTAGCTGTCGGGCGGCTTCCTTGAACTTGTCGAGTTGGGTCTTTTCGTCATTTTCCACGACTTCATCTCCTGCAAGATTGACCCCTAGTCTAACTGACCTTACATAACAGACAAGAGCCGCAACGAGTTTGGACCCCGCGCGGCTCTTGCCCTGGCCCCTTGTGGAAGGGGGCCGGTATCGGTGGAGCTAGAGGGAATCGAACCCTCGGGATACTGGCTGGGAAGACCTCATCCCGCGCCTGCTAGCCCCACATCTGTATCCCCGGCCCAGTGCCGGGGATTACCCCTAGAAGGGGATTTCGGAATCATTATCGTCTTGTCCGGTCAGGACATCTGATCGGATAGCGCCGCTTGGCAATTCTTCGATGCCTTCGGCAAGAGCGTCGCTCTCACTCGGCTCTATAGTCGTGTAGTGCCCCTTCTTTCCTTGAACGCTCCAGACCACGTCCATTCGATACAACTTGTTCTGGATAAATCGGCGCTTTTGCACGACCTGAAACTTCCTAAAGAGGCCGACCAAAATCTGATCCAACGACGCCTCACCGCCATATGCGTTGATGACCGTTACCAACTGATCTTCCAACTCATCAGTCTTGGAAACAGACAGCTCGCTGAGCAGCTCATCGGGCAGGTCGTGCAGGTTCCCCAAGTCAGGAGGCAGCGCGCTTGTCATGTCCTCAAGCTCAAGCAGCCGGTCAGTAGCCTCACCCAAAGATTCAGCAAACTCCCTAAGCCGCCTCTCCAGGTCGGTGCCTTGCCGCTTTTCCGCAATGTCCAGCAAATACTTCGAAACGGCCTTGACGGACTCCACGTGCTTTGACATGATAACCTCACGATTAGAGGGAGGTCATAGGGCTGCAACCCTACTCCCGATTTCTTTGAGGGGTCACTAAGCACAAAACTTAGTGGCCCCTCTTTGATTCCCACAATATGAGCGAATCGTTGGTCGGTCAAGACCTTGCTGCAAGAACGTCATTTCTGCCGCATCGCTTTTTGCGTTTTTCGAATTTGCGACTTGCTTGCGTCACGCTTTGCTTGCGTCAGTCCCGCGATACGTCAACCGTTTTCCTGCAATCGATTGTAGGGCAATGCGGGACCGCTCCGCATCATCAACGCCATTGGCGGCGCGGTTGTTGTAACGGAAGTCAAACTCCGCCGCGTAGCGATGCAGGTGCTGCTTGCCGCAGTGCTGATACACGCCCTTCATGCCGCGCTTGAAGATGCTGTAGAAGCCCTCAACGGTGTTGGTGTGGATTTCGCTGTCGGCATAATCGACATACTGGCCCGCGCTATGGTTGGTCCAGCCGTGGGCGTCGAACACCTTACCAGCGCCGATACCTTGATACTGGCGGGCTTCGTCGGTCATGACATAGGCTTCGCGGGCGATGTTCTCTTGCAGGATCGGGATCAGCGTGGACTTCTTGAGGTCGTCCACAACGATAGAGCGGGCGCGCTTGGTGTCGCGGTCAACCAGCGTGAGCATCTTCATCTTGTGATCGCCACCGCGCGCGTTCTTAGCCTTCTTCACGCCCGGCTCTTTGCCGATGAACGTCTCGTCAACCTCAACCACGCCACCGCCGCCGCCATAACCTGCCAGAGCGCCATCACGCATACACTCGCGGATGCGGTGAGTCAGGAACCAGGCAGACTTGTAGGTAATGTCCAGAACGCGGTGCAGCTGGTGGCTGCTGATACCCTTCTTGCTGGACACCATCAGGTGAATGGCTTGCAGCCACAGGTGAAGCGGCAGGTGGCTTTCCTCGAAGATCGTGCCTTTGCGCACGGTAAACTGCTTGCGGCACTCTCGGCACTTCCACAGGCCGTGACGCTCCTTGCCTTCCGGGTGCTTCTTGCTGGGCTTCGTGCGGACGCCCTCAAGGCGATAGGCGCGATCCACTACACCGCAGTGCGGGCAAACCGGACCATCGGTCCAGATAATGCTTTCAACGTGCGCAAAAGCTGCGGCTTCGTCGTGCATGTAGGCTTTGGATAGAACGGACATCTTGATTTCCCCAACTGCTTGACTCCAATATAGGAATCTCAGTTGGGTTTGTCAAATATACAATCGCCCAACCTTGCTTGATCCTAGCAACTTGGATGCCTTCCGAGCGTCATGGTCAAAAATTCTCCGTGGAGTCTACGCGGTTCGTTCGAATGAAGAATTCGAGGCTGTTTTTGAGCAAATTGATGAATTGCTCGACAGAATCCCAGGAGCGACCCCCCATCTTCTCATGCCTGAAGCGAACACGCTGCATTTCCTTCGGGCCATTCGCTTCAGAAAAACTGAAGCCAGGGGAAGGTATGTAAGGCAGACATACGATCAAACCTCTTCAACCTCCGTAAGACGTGCCTGCATAGACTGTTGGAAGCACTGGCGGGACCGTGCGAGCTTCATGCGGCTGCGAAACCAATGGCAAAACTTGAGTTCAGATGAGCAGAGAATGCTCTGGTTGGCGGCTGGGGAATTTGGAGATGATGGAGCCCACGCAAGGAGTCAACTTAGGGCGACATTGGAAGGTTCTTGGCGAGTCGGCTTTGAAGCAAACAACGCTGCCAGCTTTGCAGGGATCTTTCAAAATTGGGTTCAAGAAAATGGCTAGAAGACTGCCATTTCGGGACCCGCGAACTGTTGCGCGAGATATTCCAGGCGTCCTAGATATCCTGTTCCCGAGGCTGACTGGAGGTCTCGTTGCCGCACTCAATCGAACAATGTTCACGTTTGACGGGATTTTGCCGCTTTCCGACGAACACGTTGCCGAGAGCCATCTTCACAAAGCGATGCTGTTCGAGCTTTCAGTAGTGCGAGCTGAGAGATTCTTGCAGGGTGAGGATGCACCTAGTTGGAACGAAGTTCTCACAGTCGCCGTAGAAAGACAAAGGCTGCATTTCGATGCCAAAGTGCCGGATCAACTTGAGCAAATCGACATTGATCGGGCAGAACACGCGGCGAACAATTTGGTGCATATGCTCTGTCGCGTCCGGGAGCAGCACGGAGGTTCTGAGTTGTCGATTTCCCCGTTGGTTCCAGGGTTAGGCTGGATATCTTCCGGCTTTGGAGACTTTTCGCTCGGGCAAATTCTGATTGAAGTGAAGCATACAGATAGAAACTTCATGGCGAGAGATTTTAGGCAGGTGCTGATGTACTGGCTCCTGAAGTACTCGGCATCAATCGAGCGCGGCGAAGACGTTTGGACTGAGTGCCTTTTACTCAATCCTAGGCGGAATTCAGGATTGCTCTTCAATTTTGACGAAGTTTTGCACTCCGCATCAGCGAGCTCAAACCGCGTGGAGTTGCTTGAGTTACTTCGTTCAATAGTGGGCGAGGAGCCGACGCGTCGCTGAAGCATGCTTTTTGCTGGTAATTGAGCGGCGCCCCGGCGATGCGGTCAAAGTTGATCCGGGAATTCTGCGCAAGTTATAAGTGACCGCTTTGACGGACCGCGGCGCAGCATCGCGATCGGTTGCTGGAGGTCGGCTTTGGGCCGATCGAGTAATTGCCCATCACGATGTGCCATGCTTATTCCATGATCGCAGCCCGCTAGGAGAACGCTTACGAAACCCGAAAATTTGCCATATAGATAACTTAACTAAGATCACAG
>JAAAPI010000196.1 GCA_009908325.1 Verrucomicrobiota bacterium
AAGTTTTCGAATCCTTCGTCCTCAGTCCAGCGGCAGATGTAAGGGTGAATATCACATCCCATATTCAGTTCAAGGACATTTCTGAGTTGGCGGTATAACGGCCCGCCGGTCAGCGGCAAAGGGCCAATGATCATTTCAGTGAAGCTACGGAATCACCGGTGGTGAAAACGGTCCAAACCGTTCAGCCCTTTGTCCGCTGGACTGGCTGGTTATGCAGATCTGTCACCGTCGTCGGACTGGGAGTGAGCGGACTCTACCCTCCGAAAAAACCGTTGCACCTGAAGTCGTTTGCGAAAATTTGGAATCAGATCTTTTGCGAATGTGAACGCATATTTCAGAGCGCCGAAAATGCCATTCGCAGTTGCTTCCTCAGTAAACAGCGTCTCATCCAGAGACTTTGCGAATTCCTGAGACTTGACATCTTCAAAATCCCAAACGAGTCCGCTTCTGACGAGGCGACTATGTTGAGTAAATGCAGCGCGATATTCTTCACGATTGCCAAAGATTGTTGCGTCGTGGAGTTGATTCAAGCTATCGCGAAACATCGGACTCTGCTTGCCCAACCTAAGCTTGTATATGTCCTCAAATGTAATCCGTGACAAGGGGAAGCGAACTGCAGGTAGTCCTTTGATTTCGTTTATTTCCCTGAAGAGCCTCCGACACTCGATGCTCAGGACAGACTGGACCTGCTCGTCTACCACAGGCGTTTGAGGAGTGAATACTGCTCCGATTCCCAATGCTTTGGCGAAAGCAATATGATGGTAATGCTGGAGTGGAAAGACCAAATCCACATACTCGTCACGTGAGATAGTCATGTCCTCTGGCACTCCCAATTGCAAGCACTTGTCCTTACTACGGAGAAGCGATCTGGAAACGCGTTGGTCTGCGTCGCTACACTTCTCTTCTATAATTTTCAGTTTTTCAAATAATGCCTCGTTAATACTGGAAAATCTCTCCTTTCCGCTAAGAAGCCGTGAGGAGATCTCTTCGCCGAAGCTAAAACCCGAGTATGGTCTTACCTCCAACTCTAGACCGCCCCAGAGGTGAAAAAGGCGCGATGAGTCAATACCGAGCATTAAGAGAATAATATCAAGATCTTGCTCGAACCTACCAGCACTCTGGCTTTTTAAGAGATCTCGTGCATTGACATCATCAATACAATTCAGATACACAAATTCATTTCTGTTAGTCACCTCGCCTGTTATCCAGTAGTGGCGTATCAGTCTCCAGTCTTCTGCGGATTTGAGATCAGATGCCAGTGGCTCATCAATGGCTACATAAAGCAAATCCTTCATTACAGCACGAAATGCCTTGGACTCGTTCGAAGCATCCGAGTACTTGAGGAAAGCTCTTTGAAGCCCAGGGTTGTCCAGGAAATATCCTACAGGAAGAGGAGTGGAGCGCTGCGTTAAGGCTGCCGCTTTGAGAGCTGCTTCAAGTGCCTCCTGATAACGCGGTAGCTGTCCACTACTAAGGATTGTCCATGGACGACCATCAGGATCAAATATGCCGGCAAAGCACTTGGCGTCTCTCATGTTTCGGCTATATGCTGAATCTGCATAACGGATGGCGCTCACCGGCGGTGCTCACGCCACGCCTCGCGGTAAGCAATCGAGACACGTCGATCAGTAAAGGTGCACACAGACACCGTCCGTTGCAGCGCGTTGTTATGCACATTTATTCGAATAGGCTTTCATCATGACTAATATCGTCGCCATACCGTTTACTCCGACGTTTGAGAGATTCTGGTCCTACTCCTGAATCCCATCCGTCCCGTATTGCACGATGAAGCCGAGTACCCAGACGGCTCTGCAAGTTTAAGAATGTTCGTCGCATTTCACCATCTAGCCCCACCTCCGGCAACAAGCGGTTGTAAGACAGGGGAATGGGGTATCGTCCCCAGTAAGGAATTGCATCTTGGGCTACCTTGCAGAATTTAGCCTCTGCCTCGCTCAAGTTGATATCGTCTAACTTCCCAGCCAAAACTAATATCCTGTGTTCTTTTAGCTCCGGATCTAGACTTCCAGTATTTATCAGTGACGGATTTCGCGCAACGCAAAGACCTTTAAAGACGTTCTCCATAGAAAACCCAGCCAACAACAAATATGGCCGTGATATGGAATAATATTTTTCAACTTTCTCTTTGTAGACAAGGTCGCCATCTTGAATCTCACCTACTTTTTCCATGCTCGCTCGGAGGCCATTAGACTTATCATGCCACAATAACTCTGCAGCGTCCCTAAGCTCGTCCGAGTGATCTAACCATTCTCCCGGCATGGCATCTCTCACGAAGACTATTTTGTCATTCAACTCCTGAAGCTGTTCATCGGACAGCTCACTAATTTCCTCGGCAGAGAGACCAAACATTGGCGAAGTGCCTTAAGTGTGCATAACGTGGAAGCTGAGGTGCGGAGGGTGGGAAAACGCCGAAGAGAAGTCGGTCTGAGCAAAGTGACAACCTCGACCGGAGTTTCAATACGCCAGGTCGTCACTCCCGGCTAGCGAAGAAAAAGCCGCCTGATGGAAATCGATCGAGGGTAGCATCAGCCCTCCGTCACCTCTAGCCCAGGGTTATATGCAATGTGACCTCGGTAGACTATGTAGAGAGACTGTCAAGATGCAAGATTCTTAGAGCGCGAATACCGCTTACCTCCTTCGTGTAGCCCTCCTCATCCCTGAATAAGTGATCTACGACAAAATCTGCCAGACCATGCCGGTAAACTGCGATCAGCATCATTTGAATGGTGAACAACAAGATTCTAGAGCTTCTCTTGACGAGATCCCCTCTCTGACGTTCATATTCTGACAGATCACCCCGCCATGAATCAGGTCTCGGAACCACTGCCGAACCGTGAGCAAAGTCGTTTCTGATTTGGCTAACTAGGAAGAGACCGTGCCCCGTCTCTCCCATATATTCATGAATCTCCAGTTTCTCCAGAGTCCACTCATGATCTCCCACACGCTTGATAACTGTTTTCAACTCGTCAAGAGCTAAAAGATATCCTATAATAGGATCTTGTGGGTCATAAGCGTTTCGAAGAAAGTATATGCCCATATTTGGGCGATTGTGGTTCATCCCAAATCTCTCTTCGGCTCGTTCATTGTCGAATCCTTTGGGGTTAACCTGTCTGACAGCCGATTCTAGACTTCCCCAGATAAAGTTAAAGATTGTCAGACCTCGCACGAAGCCTTTCAATAACTCCGACCTCTTACCCTCATATTTTCTTGCTTGTTTGCACAGCATGGGAGTTGGTTCATGCATTCCGGTGCGCACTTCCACTTCATCGATGGAAGCTGCTACATCCAGCCATTCGAACACAGGTTCCCAGCGCCGAGAAGCGGCAGTAAGCACCTCAGAAAGCCGCTTGCTATGAGACCGAAGATCTACCAGCTCTGACATCTCTTACGTCTGATGTATATAACGGTTGAACTCTGCCGCGACGGGCAACGAAAAGCTACGAAAACAGCAGCGGAGACGCTGTCGCCAGAATTTAGCTGAAGCCCTTCGTCGGCAGCAGTGTAGTGTTATACCGTCCATCTTTTTAGTTATCAAACCAGAAAACAAGTATGGCATCGCCTCCGCCAAAATGCTGATTCCACCATTGCTCTGCACTGTCCATCATACCGATAATGCCCGCAAGATGCTGGCCTGGATAACCTCTCCGCTTCCCAGACTTCTCCATGTGGCGCACGTACACATCTCTTACCTCACGTAACTCGTCGATTTTCAGCCAGGATGGGGTGTGCCAATCGTCCCTGTTATATTCGAAAGCAAATTGGACGGCTGAGGGCAGGTCGTCGGGAAGGCCACGTGGCTCAAACAGCTGCTCGTTGCCACGAATACCTGCCATCAAACCAAAGATTACATAATTACGCGCAAAGTCGAGCTGCTCATACGAGAAGTTTTCGAATCCTTCGTCCTCAGTCCAGCGGCAGATGTAAGGGTGAATATCACATCCCATATTCAGTTCAAGGACATTTCTGAGTTGGCGGTATAACCTATATTCTACGGAAAATATCCCGGTATTACCTCGGAATATTTTCGTTCAACGCTTTTATCTACAGTACCTTACCGGAATACTGGAGAACGAAAGGCAGACAGTATATCGGCCGTTGGGGTTATGAACCGCGGTGGTAGCGTGTCTATGTAACTGACGCCTGTCCAATGTACAAGCGCCTCCGACCAGATGCAATCTTCCCGCGCCCCCTCGACGACCAGACGTCCAAAGCTCAAGACGCAGTTTGAGCGTGCCTGCCGACGTAAGGGCTATCCGATAGCAACCGAGCGCACATACTGGCGGTGGATCGTGCGGTTTATTCGTTTGCACGGGGTCCAGCATCCATCGCAGATGAGTGGTCCTGAGATCCGCTGTTTCCTGCTCGATCCCGTGCGCTGCGCGAGATCGGCCGCTCCGCACGCTCTGCGTGCGAGTCTACACGTCAATAGCGTATCAGCGCATCCGTGATACTTTGGCTTTACTCGCTCCCATGCGCTGCGCGAGATCGGCCGCTCCGCACGCTCTGCGTGCGAGTCTACACGTCAATAGCGTATCAGCGCATCCGTGATACTTTGGCTTTACTCGCTCCCATGCTCTGCGTGGGAGCGCAACCACAGTGCGCTCTGCGTGCGATGCAGCGACGATCCCCGCTAACTCACGTTGACGCTGTGCGCTTCATGAGGTGGGCGGCGCTCCTACGAAGATACAGGACGGGGACCGTCTCTCTGGGTGCGTACCCATGCTGGAGACGCGGCAGGTCATAGCTCTTCACTGTTTTAAGCGCTTTAACGCCACAAATCACCGACAGCGAAAAGCTGAGCAACGAAGGAGGGATGTGTTCTGGCGTCCGAGTACATTTGCCTTGTTGTGTGATTCACTGCTCCCGAACCTCTGGCAAACCCAGCTGCTCCCTTAACCGATTCCTGACTAAGATATTCAGTTTAATCAATAGCCTTAGCCATGCTGGATTATTCGGATCCGTTGTTACAATGCTCGTGATTCTATCGATTAATTCTATCTCGTTATCTTACCCATTTAAATAAAAAGAAACCTTAACATCATTAAATCCATCTAAGGATCGTGATTACCGCGTCCCTATATAAAAATAAATATACCTCGTTAAATTACCCAGCCTGTGGTATATCCGTTTAGTCGAAATAAAATTATTTAGGTTCAGCAGGCTATTAACAAAATATACAAAAATAATGATTGCAGGTAGCAGTAAAAAATTACTAATCGTTATTACTCTAATTATCTAAAAATGTAACTGTAACCTTATATACCAAGCACACATAGCAATCACGCGTCATGCTCTTCAATTCCACTGAATAAGCAAAGCTCAGGATTATCCGAGGCAGGGCGTTCGAGGTCTATGCAGTCAGCATGACTGTTCTGAAGAGATAGATCC
>JAAAPI010000416.1 GCA_009908325.1 Verrucomicrobiota bacterium
GGCGAGACCAACGCCCGTAGGTGCACGCGCTCGTTGGGTGCCCAATAACTCCGCACCCTCCGCCCGCTGGTGTTCGGTAAGCGCAGAGGTTCGTCAACCTGCGTAAGCACCGCGCCAACGGCTAGCCGTGTCGCCCCCCTCAACGCATGCGTCGGGGGCCCGACCGGACCGGGCGCGTCTGAACGGGTGATTTAGAGCTTGGCGCAAGTCCCGCCGAACCAGTCCGCGCGGCGGCGAGAATACTGGCTGCGTTGCATCCCGAGACAGAATCGCCGTAATCGCCGCGAAGCCTAGCTGTTTGGCGGTGACGACCTAAACGTGACCCAGGGCGACACCCCTGAGGGCAATGCCTTATCGAGCCTGCTAGCCAAGATGCAAGTGATCTAATGATTCGCAAGACATTTCTCCATTTACCCGGAGTCGGGCCTAAAACGGAAGAGAAATTCTGGGCCCTTGGCATCCATGATTGGGAAGATCTTGAATCGCGTTGTTCTAAACAACTGATTTCTTCCCGAAAGGTCAATTGGCGCGCAAACCTCGTACGAGCAATCCGCGACTCGGAGACCGCCCTTGAAAGCGCTGACTCAAATTTTTTCTCGGAGAAGTTACCGCCCGCCTCGCGCTCCCGAATAATTCCTGCGTTTGCGGATCGAGTTCTATTCTTGGATATCGAGACAACCGGCCTGAGTCATTACTACGACGATATAACGATCATCGGGGCCTTGATGAATGGAGAGTATCAGGCCTTTATTGAGCAGTCTGACGTCGCTGCACTGCAAAGATTAGTCGACACCTGCTCCCTAATCACAACGTTTAATGGCAGTCGATTCGACCTCAAATTTATCAAGGAAAAAATACCAAAGTTGCGACTGAACAAGCCGCATATTGATCTTTATTTTTATGCCAGGAGATTATTTTTATCTGGAGGCCAGAAAGCCATCGAAAAAAAACTCGGTGTTAGGAGGCCGGATCATGTGAAGGATCTCAAGGGATTCGAAGCCCCCAAGCTGTGGCATAGTTATTTGTCAGGCAATGCGCGAGCGTTAGAAATATTAATTGAGTATAATAAGTTCGATTTGGAAGGGATGGTATACATCTTGAAAGAATGTGTAGAGAAAGAGTTCCAGCATTCCCGCATGCCGAACGTTCAAGACGACCTGAAGCAACTGTCTAGGCTGCTCTACGATAAAGAGCGAGATGGTAGGGACGGCGTCACGAAAAGCGTCTTTATATGGTTCCCGCGTACCCAAGGTAAGACATATACACCTCGATATACAGACCTCGTTGAAAAGACTCGCGACCAAAGCTTCTGCAAAGCACTTGAAGCGCTACGAATCGTAGGAATCGACTTGACTGGATCGGAGAAGCGAGCGACAGGATGGGCGGGCCTTGACGGCTCAATCGCGCAGACCGCATTAATTCGCGGCGACGAAGAACTCGTAAGCAAAACAGTAGCATTCTGTCCTGACATTGTCTCGATTGACTCTCCTCTGTCGCTTCCGAGGGGGCGAACCCGCGTCGATGATGGGGACCCTGCGCGCGATACGGCCGGAATCATGCGGAAATGTGAGGTCATGCTTAAGTCGCGTGGCGTGAACGTATATCCTAGTTTAATCCTTCATATGCAGAAGCTCACTGCTCGCGGTATCGCGCTTGCGAAACGCTTCCGAGCGGCCGGGGTGCCAGTCATTGAGAGCTATCCCGGCGCTGCGCAGGATATCATACGGGTACCACGAAAGCAGATGGGCCTGGAGGCGTTAGCGGATGGCCTGGAGCAATTCGGCGTGAAAGGCGATTTCACCTCAAGCAAGGCGACGCATGACGAACTGGACGCGATCACTGCGGCGGTCGTCGGTATGTTTTTTTGGGCTGGTTATTTTGAAGGCCTAGGCGATGAGCACGAAGACTATCTCATTGTTCCCGACTGCCGGCGGACGGAGAGCGTTTGGTCTGGCCACCGAACGATTGGATTCAGCGGCCCTACGTCGGCCGGCAAGACAACGGCGGCAAAGGTTTTGTCGGGTCACGGGTTTAAAGACCTGCGCATGAGCGCGTTCGTTGAGCGTTTGGCTGTCGAGCAGCGCCGGCCGACCACGCGAGCGGAATTGCGAGCTCTCGGCTCTGAATTGCACGACCATTATGGGCAACGTTGGTTGTGTGCGAAGCTGTGGCACGAGAGGGGCGACGCACAGTCAGTCGTTGTCGATGGGTTGAGATTCCCAGAGGATCATGCATTCTTTGTCGAGAAGTCCGGGCCGATGTTTCGGCACGTCGCCATCAATGCCGCGGTTGAAATCCGAAGGGCGCGATATTTGGCGCGAGGGGGAAGCAACGACGAATTTGAAGTTGCGTGCCGCCATCCCGTCGAATCTAAGATTAGGGACGTCATGGCGCTTGCGGGAACGCTTTGCCACAATAGCTCGTCTCTTGAGCACTTCAAGAACGAAATACAACAGATACTTTCCGTTCGGTAAGCTAACCGCTGCCCAGGAGAAACATTATGCCGATTACTGTGATTGTTGGCGGCCAATTTGGCTCAGAGGGCAAGGGCAAAGTTGCCCATGCCTGGGCACAACGATTTGCGGCGTCAGTTGCTGTGCGGGTTGGAGGCTCCAATTCAGGCCATACGGTACAAGGTCCAGCTGGAAGATTGGTTTCATTTCGTCATCTTCCGACTCCATGCCTCCTGCCGAAGGTTCTTTGCGTGATCCCGGCGGGTTCCTATTTGGATGTCCGTGTTCTGAAGGAGGAGATTAAGGTGGCCAAGCTCACTCCCAAACGGTTAGTCGTTGACCCCTACGCTGCGGTCATTTCAGAATCGCACAAGCAGGTTGAGGCCGTGTCGGGTCTGACCGCCGCAATTGGTTCTACGGGCAGTGGGACAGGCGCTTGTTTACAGCACCGGGTTGGGAGGTTGGCTTGTCTCAAATTCGCGAAGGATATTCCGGAGCTAGCGTCGTTTGTCGCCGATACAAGGGAGCGACTCCGCAGCCACCTTAGGAAAGGTGAACGCGTCATTATAGAGGGGACTCAAGGTTTTGGTCTTTCGCTTTTGCATTCGGAAAACTATCCAAGGACCACGAGTCGTGACACAACGGCGGCCGCGTTTGTTTCTGAGGCGGGAGTAAGCCCACTGGACGTTGATCAAGTGGTGCTAGTTATTCGGAGTTTTCCAATTCGTGTTGCGGGCGACTCTGGACCTTTACCTCGGGAGGTCACTTGGCCGGTCGTCACTGCGGAAAGTGGGTCGATGAAGCAACTTGTGGAGCGGACCACTGTGACCAATAAGGTTAGACGCATAGGACGGTTTGATGGGGATGTGGTGCGGAAGGCCATTATTTCTAATCGACCAACGCACATAGTGATGAACCATCTGGATTATATCGATGTAGCGGCAAGGGATTACCATCGACCGACTGCTCTTGTATGGGGCTTCGTCCGGCGAGCCGAGATTGAGGTTGGTCAAAAGTTCGATTTTCTGGGATTTGATAAGTCGAGTGTATTATGTCCGGCAATCGCTAGAGACGTTCGCGTGGCTCAGTAAGTGGAGCATTCGAAGTGCCGAGCAAAGACGATGAATTTAATCGAAGCTATGACGAGGCAAAATACCGCTGTGTGGAGTGGTTAGATCGAGATCCGTTGGAGGGTATCCCCCCTGCGCTCTTGAATTCTAGTCATATCTATGACTATGCGGAGAAGGTAGGCCTTATTTTCCCGTTTCGGCGGGAGGCGCTGAAGTCCTCCTCCTACGCCCTGCGATTGGGGCGATTTTGTCAATGGTGGGATGAAAGTGGCGACAAGGTGGAAAAAATACTCGGGAAGGACGAGAGGCTGCGAGTAAGAAGGAACTCTATTGTTTATGTTACGACCGATGAAACGTTTCTTTTGCCGCACTATTTAGCTGTGCGCTTTAATTTGCACATAACGCTGGTACACTGCGGCTTTTTGCTTGGCACAGGGCCTCTCGTGGACCCTGGTTTTTGTGGGCAGCTCTTAATACCGCTCCATAACCTGACGAATAACGATTATGAAATCAAACGGGGCGAGGAGATCATTTGGGTAGAGTTCACAAAGACGAGTCCCATACATGGGCAGGCCGGAGGAGCTTTAGCAAACTTTCAGCGATTCCCGGACCAAAAGAAGAACCTGGAGCCTCACCATTACTTCGGGAAAGCGCTCGAGCGTGTGAAAAGGAGCTCAAAGGCCGGTATACTGTCGTCGCTTGGCGGAGTCGAATCTGACATAAAAGAGTTTTCGAGAAAAACAAAGGAAGACGTTGATGAAATTAAGAATTGGGGTTTGCTTGCATTGCTTGCGTTGTTATTCACTGTGGCATCCATTTTGATGTCAGGGTATATCCTGGTTAATGGGGTCAAGTCGGACCTGAGCGATTCTAGCAGGTCTATTGGTGAGCTTTTGAGGAGCGTTGCTGTTCAGCCATCACAGCAAGAGTACAATCGGCTTGTGCTAAGGGTGGAGCTTCTAGAAAGGGAGCTTGAGCAAGTGAAGGCGAAGAAAGAGGAGCGGCAGGCTGATCCATAATGAGGAACGTAGTGGGTGACGATAGGCTTTTCCGTGAGCAAGGTCGTGTGTTTTGCCGCTGGCGAAAAATTGGGGCGGGGCGGGCGTGCGAAGTTGTGAGTGCTCATATACTCCAGACGCTGAGCGAGCGCGTTTCCTGTGTTCAGACTAATTGGGGGTTTTAGCTGCGACGATTGTGACGGAAGAAGCGTGGAACACGAGAGGCCCGTGGGCTGCTGCAGTGGGTGGCGGACAGTGACGGAGCATGGTCCCGGGGGCTTTTAGCGGGCAGCACAGGGCGGCCTCGGCGGAATCAGCCGTCGTAGACGCCAGCTCTGATGAGGTTGCCGGTGCAGATGAGGAGATTTGGAACAGACGCTGGCCCTGCTTTAGCGAATATCCGGTGCGATCAGGCCTCTGTGGGGGTCATAGACGGGCAGGCAGCTGCGGAGAGTTTCGCTGCCCATACAACTGAAGGATCGGTGGCAAGCATCTTTGCTGATGGCTCAGGGAGGGATCGCGTTTAGTTCGTGAACACGGAGCAGCCGAAGCAGCCGGAAGGCCCCCCGGTTCGGAACAAGCAGAGGGGCCTCCGTTGTTCAAAAAGGCAAGGCGAATGAATCGGTGGCTCCCTCGTCGGCGTTGCCAATGTCGCGTCCTTGATCACGGACGCAATGGCCGCGCCAGCCGGCCGACCTCAAGCTTGTTCGTGCATCCACCTTCTGGCAGGGCATCGTCCGCGCGTCGGAGCACTACCTCGGTGACGGCTGCCGCGCCCGAGAGCATCGTCTCTCGCTTGAGCCAA
>JAAAPI010000088.1 GCA_009908325.1 Verrucomicrobiota bacterium
GCCCGCCAGAAAAAACCGGAAAAGTCCCTAATGATTGAAATCGCTGATTTTTACCAGACACTGGGGATGAAT
This sequence comes from Verrucomicrobiota bacterium, assembly GCA_009908325.1. Lineage (GTDB taxonomy): Bacteria > Verrucomicrobiota > Verrucomicrobiia > Opitutales > Coraliomargaritaceae > Thalassobacterium. Next base: position 73 of record JAAAPI010000088.1, read on the forward strand.
TGGGACGCTCAAACAACCCGCGATCGCGTTCAAGAACTCTACAACGAAGACACCACCGACTAAACATTATGAAGACAGATAAAACTCCCGGACTCGAGACAATGGCCTTGCACGCAGGGCACACTCCCGACAAAGAAACCGGCTCGCGCGCCGTCCCGATTTACCAGACGACCAGTTACCTGTTTAACGACACGGCCCATGCCGCCCGCCTTTTCGGGCTGGAAGAACTCGGGAATATCTACACACGCATCATGAATCCCACGACCGACGTGCTCGAAAAACGCGTCGCGGCCGTGGAGGGCGGAGTCGCCGGGTTGGCCCACGCCAGCGGGCAGGGTGCCATCACCAGCGCGATCCTCAACATCGCCTCCGCCGGCGATAATATCGTCTCGGCCTCACAACTCTACGGCGGCACATACACCCTGTTTAAATACACGCTGCCCAAGTTGGGCATCGAGGTCCGCTTTGCCGACGTCAATGACCCCGCCTCCTTCGAGCCGCTGATCGACGAAAAGACCAAAGCGATCTACGGCGATACCATCGGAAACCCGGGCCTCGACATCTTCCCCTTCGAGGAGGTCAGTGCCATCGCAAAAGCGGCCAAACTGCCACTGATCATTGATAGCACGGCGGCTTCACCCGCCCTGTGCCGCCCCATCGAACACGGAGCCAATGTGGTCGTTCACAGCCTGACGAAATTCATCGGCGGGCATGGCACCAGCGTGGCCGGGATCGTCGTCGATGCGGGTAATTTCGACTGGGGCAGCGGGCGCTTCCCCGGGTTCACCGAGCCCGACCCCAGTTACCACGATCTCGTGCACTGGGATGCCTTCAAAGCCTTCGAGCCCGCCGGTGGGGCCAATATCGCCTACATCATGAAAATGCGGCTGCAATGGCTTCGCGACATGGGTAACTCTGCGGCCCCCTTCAACGCATTCCTTATCCTTCAGGGTCTGGAAACCCTGCGCATCCGCATGGAGCGACACTGCCAAAACGCCCTCAAAGTAGCCGAGTTCCTCGACGGCCACCCCAAGGTCAGTTGGGTCAACTACCCGGGCCTCAAAGACAGCCGCCATCATGCTAAGGCCAACCGGTATTTCGATGCGGGCATGTATGGGGCACTCGTCGGCTTTGGCGTTCAGGGCGGTCTCGAAGGCGGCGGCAAATTCATCGATAGCCTCCGGCTCTTCAGCCACCTCGCCAATATCGGTGATGCCAAATCGCTCGCCATCCACCCCGCCACCACCACCCACTCGCAACTCGATGGCGAACAACAACTGGCCGCGGGCGTCACCCCGGACTTTGTCCGCCTCTCGGTCGGCATCGAAAATATCGACGATCTGCTGGCCGACCTCGATCAAGCCCTGCGGGCGCAGTAGCATGCCCACCCCGCGCAAGCTTAGTCTCGACTGGAGCCAACCCCTGCTCCCGGCCGTGACCGAGCGCCTGCTCGGCTACGCGACCGGGGAGCTCGTCGACCTGAGCGCTCTCATCGCCATCGTCCCGACCCGCCAGTCGGGCCGTCGCTTGCGCGAGTCGCTGGCTTTGGCCGTTCGGGCCACGGATCAGGGTCTGCTCCCGCCGAATATTCTCACACCGGATACATTGCTTAGCCGCCTGCTGAAAAACACCAACACCGCCAGCGAGGCCAGCATGACCGCCGCCTGGATCGACGTCCTCAACGGCATCGACCCACAGCAGTTTGAAGCCCTCTTCCCCCCCGGTTCCACCACTAGCAGTGGCTGGCAACTCGGCATGGCCCAGCGCATCATGCAGCTGCGCGACGAGCTGGGAGAGGAGGGCCTCGACCTTCAGGCCGCCGCCCGTCTGGCCAGCGAGGCCACCATGGAGGTCGAGCGCTGGCGTCAACTCGCCCGCCTGGAGGGCCTCTATATCGACCAACTCCAACACCGCGACCAGGTCGACCCCAAGCAAGCCCGCCAGTATTGCGCGGAGCAGTTCGCAGTCCCGGAAGGCATCGAGCGCATTTGCCTCATCGCCACCCCGGATCCCCAAGCTCTCCCGCTGAAGGCCCTCAGCAAAGCCGCCGCGGCCACTCCCATCGAGGTCTGGACCTACGGCGATGCGGATCTCTTCGACGAATGGGGCCGCCCCCTCACCGAGCTATGGAGCACACGCCCCCTCGATCTGGAGCGCTGGAACTGCCGCCTCCACGCCCGCACCACCCCCAAGGCTGCCATCACCGAGCTGGCGGAGGCCGCTACCAGTGCCCAGCCCGAAGCCGTGCTGCTTGCCTCCGCCGACGCCGACCTCACCCCCCTGCTGGCCGACGAATTAACCCGACGCCAAATCCCCCATTACGATCCGGAAGGGCACAGCCTGCACCTCGGTGGTATCGGCCGTCTCTGTGAACTCCTCTGCCAGCTCAACCAGGAGGCCGACACCACCACGGTGCGCTCGCTCTTTCAACACCCCGACCTCTTCGCCTACATCCAAGCCACCGACTCATCCGGCTACCTGCTCGGCCAGCTCGATCTATGCTTCGAACAGCACCTCTGCGCCGATCTCGATACCCTCATCCAATTCGCTGAAAAACCTCGCTTGCTCGGTGCACTCAAAGCGGTTAAGCAGCTCGAAATAGAGATGCAGCAGGCCCCGACTTTCAGCCAGGGCCTCGCCACCGCACTGCAAAGTATCTTTGCCAGCCTGGAGATCGAGACCGGCGATAGCGCCCGTCCCTGGCGTGAGCAAGCCGAAGCCCTGCGACAGCTCATTGCCGAGGTTGACGAAGCCGAGCGCACATTTTCAGCTCTCGGTCGCGACCTCGCCCGCAGCCTCATTCAACAAGGCTTGCACAAACGAAAACTATATCCCGACCGCCCGCGCGGTGCCCATGACCTGCTCGGCTGGCTCGAACTCCTCTGGAACGATGCCCCCCACCTCGCGCTTGCCGGGCTCAACGAGGGAAAAGTGCCCGAGTCCGTTCTCGGCGACCCCTTCCTCCCCGAAACCCTGCGCGAAGCCTTCGATCTGCGCACCAATGCCCGGCGCTTCGCCCGCGATGCCTACCTGCTCGAAGCCCTCTGCCGCCGACGGACCGGGGATCTCGGGCAAATTGACATCTGGGTGCCCCAGCAAGCCTCCGACGGCAGCCCGCTCAAGCCCTCCCGCCTCCTCTTCCTCGGTTCCGACGCTACCCTGCTTCCCCGCATCCAAACACTCTTCGCCGAATCCGATGAGCAATCCCAAAAAAACGAGCACACCCTCCCCTGGCGACTCACTCCGCCCACCGATCTACCCATGCCCGAGCGTCTCTCCGTGAGTGCGCTCAAGAGCTACCTGCACTGTCCCTTTCGCTTCTTTCTGCAACATAGCATGCAAATGCGCCCCATCGACACAGCCAGTCGCGAAATGAGCCCCGCCGCCTTCGGCACCCGCCTCCACGCCATTCTGGCCAAGCTCGCGGGCACCTCTATCCGCCCCGACACCCCGGCCGCCGAACTGACCGCCAAGCTGCAAAGCCTCGCCGAAGCCGAGATTAAACATCAATTCGGCACAAAGCTTTCCTTTGCCCTCCGCTTGCAGAAAGAGGCTTTGCTCGCACGTATCCAGTACTTCGTGACGCGCCAGCTCGAAGACACACGAATCAATGGCCACACGGAAATCCTCGCCACCGAGTCAAAATTCACCGTCGAAATCGACGGCCTGCCGATTCGCGGCGTGATCGACCGCATGGATCAGCGCGGCGATACGCGCGAACTGATCGACTACAAAACCGCCGACAGCCCCACGCCGCCCGACAAAGCCCACCTCGCCGTCGTCGCCAAAAAACCGCCCCCCGCCCACCTCCCCGAGGCCGCCTTCTTCGAGCACAACGGCAAGCGCTACCGCTGGACGGATCTGCAACTCCCCCTCTATGCCCACTCGCAAATGCAGGATGGCCAGAACCGCCCCCAACTCGCCTACATCAACCTCGCCAAGACCCAGGAAAAAAGCGAATTCGCCCGCTGGGAGGATTTCAGCCAAAGCCATATCGACTCCGCCCTGGCCTGCGCCGAAGCCGTGGTTCAGCAGATAAAATGCGGCATCTTTTGGCCCCCAAACCCCGACATCCGCGAAGACTACGATGACTTCGCCCCCCTCTTCCCCGACGGCATCGAAAACGGAGTCGACCCCGAACCCTTCCGGCATTACCGATTCGCTACTGAGGCAGAATCATTTTAGGCAGAATCATTTTTTACCGTAGCTGAGGAAACAGATGCCCATTACTTTTTCAGAGTCGATCAGATCAATGAAACAGGATCCCTTCCATTTTAAACAGAGGTAGCCATTTCCGTAAGTCACAAAAACTTTCAAAAAAAATTACTACGTCGATCTGGTAGTTGATGGAGCTGTTTTCGAAGTCAAAGCGGCTTCCCAACTAAGCGAAGCACGATGCCCAAGTCTTGAACTATTTACACCTGACGAATACAAAGCATGGAAAACTAGTAAACTTTGGCTCATGTTCTGGGGCGGCTCTTTCGTCCAAACTACTGACAGGCCTCACACTCTTCGCCATTCATCATGGCTTCGATGGAACAGGCTTTTTTCTCTGCCTCAGAGTATTCCTTCTTCCCCGCAGGCGCATCATTCGTCGCCACCCCCGCGCGGCCCCTCACTTCCTTCTTCACACTGGTCGTGGCCTTTTCGATATTCGAAGCGCCCATACTGCGTAGATAATACGTGGTCTTGAGGCCTTTGTGCCAGGCGTCGCGATACATGTGGGAGAGGGTCTTGATGTCGGGTGACGGGATGAAGAGATTGACCGACTGGGCCTGGTCGATCCACTTCTGGCGGCGGGCGGCGGCGTCGATGAAGTATTTATACTCGATGCCGAAGGCGGTGGTGTATTTTTTTATGAGGTCTTCGGGCACACCTTCGATAGCGTCGAGCTCGCCGTCGAAGTATTTTAGCTGGTCGCGCATCTCGGGGGTCCACAGACCGCGGTCTTTCAGATCGCGGACGAGGCTGCCGTTGAGCACGATGAAGTCACCGGAGAGGTTACTCTTCACGAAGAGGTTCTTGTAGGTCGGCTCGATGCAGGGGGTGGTGCCCATGATGTTCGAGATGGTCGCGGTGGGTGCGATCGCCAGCACGTTGGAGTTGCGCATGCCGTTTTTGGCGATCTTCTCGCGGAGCGGCTTCCAGTCCATCTTGCCGGCACGGGGCACGTCGACCTTTTCGCCGCGC
>JAAAPI010000026.1 GCA_009908325.1 Verrucomicrobiota bacterium
CTGGAGAAATTGTGCGGGATCTCTGTGCCGGGATACTTATCATGGGAGAAGTTGATGAGTTCTATCTCGAAGGGGTAGTAGTGGCGCGTGAAGCGCAGTGCCATTTCCCAAGCCTGACCACCATGCTCCACCATTTGCGGAGGGAAACGCTCGTCGATCACGTTGGAGACGAGCCAGACGCCGAGCGGTCCATCGGGGCCGAGCACTTCGACATAGGCGGTGGCTGTATTCATGTCGTCATCCGCAAAGGACTCTGCCTTCGGACTGACGACGACGCCCATACGTGGGGCGACCCCTCGTGTGGCCGGTGTTTCCACGGCGGTCCCAGCGGTGGAGCGGCCCACGTCTGCATTCGGGTAATAACTCAGGGTGCGGATGCGGAGTGGCGTGTCAGGCACGTCGACCGTCTCGCCCGGTTTCAGGAAGGATGCGGGGATGGCATGCACTTGATCGTATTCTGGATGGCTGCGGTCGATAAACACCAACTCGTTGTCGCGGAACGCGGTGGAGTAATTTCGGGTGCCACCCTCATCGACCGGCATTTGACTCTCTACAGAAACAAGGTCGGTCAGTAACTCGCTAACGAGCAGGAGGATCAGTCCAAAGTGAACTAGGAAAATACCGCTTTTCTTCCAACTCAACTTAAAGCGCGTGATGTGCGCCGTGAGCAAATTAATGAAGAGCAGGCCGCCAAGTAAATACCCGCCCGGCATCGGTATGTGGAGCCAGGAAAGGTGTTCGTGGCCGACCCACTGCTCGGGGTAGCTCCAAACCACGAGGAAACTTTCAAAATAAAGTTTCTGCGTATGCCAGATCCCGTAGTGCACTTGATCCAGTGTGCCGAAAAAGATCAACGCCATGGAAAAGGTGAGCAGAACAACGGTCAGCTTGAGCGAGCTGAAAAACTGGAGGAGCGACTTCATCGCTTAGTGGTGACTGTCCTCCAATTTTACAGAATCGAGAAAGGCTTTCATCTTCGCCTCGTTGTCCATGACAGTCTGACTGTTACCCTGTAGCTTGAAAAACCAAGTGCTTCCATGGAAGGGGAGCAGCCCACCCAGAATGCTTTGCATACCACCTTCCAGGCGGACGTAGAGACCGCGGTGCCGCGAAATCGTGTAGGCTTCGGTGAAGGCAGGCAGATCTCCGGAGGCGACTTCCTCCAGCCCGATTTGCTCGCGCCAGCGGTTGATGTTGGCGAGTGTGCCACCGACATCGCCAGGGAAGACCAGGACGGTGAGCTCGGCGCTGCCAAACTCGTCGGTAACGCGAAGATTTGCTTTGCGGATGCCGCTCGGAGGCAGTTCTTCCCAACCTTCGGGCACGGTGTAGCTGACTTCTCCGGCTTCTTCCGCCGCTTCCGCCATGCCCGGGAGCACTTGCATGTTTCCGGCACCTGACGGGGCACCGGTAGCACTTGGCTCCGGGACGAAGGGGGCCGGAGCTTGCTTGCTGGAGTCGCCGGGTGCGGCGGGCACATTGGCGTCGCGTGACTCCTTGGGAATCAAGTAACTCGTCGGCTCATCTTTTTCACAACCTGAAAAGAGCAACGAGATACAAGCTGCCGGAAAAAGTAAGCGCACCAAATATTTGTCTGAAAGATTCATTTAGGTCGATGAGTGGGACATTCGGCTCTGAAAACGTCAACAGAGGGCGGTTCCATATTGCCGCAACTTATAGAATCGATTAATTGTTGAACCGAAAGAGTGCCACATCGCCATCTTTGAAGGCATAGTCTTTGCCCTCCAGGCGGTATTTGCCGGCCTCGCGGGCCTTCGCCACGCTGCCCGCCGCGATGAGATCTTCGTAGGCAACGACCTCCGCTTTGATGAAACCGTGCTCGAAGTCAGTGTGGATCACGCCGGCGCATTGGGGGGCTTTCATGCCCTTCTTAAACGTCCACGCCCGCACCTCCTGCACACCGGCGGTGAAGTAGGAAGCGAGGCCGAGCAGGTCATACGTCGCTTGAATCAGCAAGGATACTCCCGAGTCCTTCACGCCCAGCGAGTCGAGGTATTCGGCTGCTTCCGCCTCGTCGAAATCAATCAGCTCGGCCTCGACGGCGGCCGAGATGATGCAAATGCCGGCACCGTGATGCTCGCGGGCGAATTGCTCGACCTGTGCCACGTAGCTGTTTTTCGAGGGATCGGCCAGGTCGCTCTCCGCCACGTTGCAGGCGTAGAGCACGCGCTTGGCTGAGAGCAGACAGAGGCGTTTAAGCACGACGTGCTCGTCGTCGCTCATGTCCAGGGTGATGGCGGGCTTGTTCGCGTCGAGGTGCGGCCGTAGACGCTCGATCAGGGCCAGATTTTCGGTTGCCTCCTTGTCGCCGCCGCGGGCTTTTTTCACCAGTTTTTCCTTTTGCGTTTCCAGCGATGCGATGTCGGAGAGGATCAGCTCGGTATTAATGATCTCAATGTCTCGGATCGGGTCGATCGAGCCCATGTTGTGGATGACGTCATCGTCTTCGAAGCAACGCACCACGTGGACGACCGCATCGACCTCGCGGATGTTGGCGAGAAATTTGTTGCCCAGGCCCTCGCCCTTGCTCGCACCAGCCACGAGTCCCGCGATGTCCACAAATTCGATGGCGGCCGGAATGACCTTGTCCGTTTTTGCAATCTCGCGTAGCGGCTCCAGCCGCGCGTCCGGCACTTGGACGACACCCACGTTCGGATCAATCGTGCAAAACGGATAGTTTGCCGACTCGGCCTTGCGCGTCCGCGTCAGGGCGTTGAAGAGCGTGCTTTTGCCCACATTGGGGAGACCTACAATACCAGCTTGAAGCATAAGCGGGCAAAGATGTCGTTTGCGGCTGGCGGTGCAATTAAAAACAGGCCATGCAATCCAGGTGCCCCTGCTAGGCACCGGCCGCTAAAACATCGCGAATCGACAGAATTCCCGCCAATTTCCCCTCTCCTGAGATCACAATCAATTTATTGCTCCCCCCGCGGATCATGGTCTCCAGACAATCCTCGATGCGGGTCGCCTCTTCGACGGTGGGCAGTTGCTGGCGGGGGATCGTGCTTAGATCGGCCTCGGTCGAGAGCCCGTTTGACTGCACAAAGTCGTAGAAGTCCTCGCGCGAAATGACGCCCCGCAGTTTGCCGTCGTCACCCCCAACCATGGGGTAGAAGCTGTGGCGCTCCCGATTGAAACGTTGCAGGGTGTCTTTTATTGAGTCATCGCTTTGCAATTGATGGACGTTCCGGGTCATGAGATCACTGGCTGATTGGCCCAGGACTGCATCGGGGAGAGCTTCTTTCATTTCGTCGATCTCATGGGCGCTGCGGTATTGTTTGGCCGATCGCTCCAGCATTTGACGCATCGTTGTGCTGTTTTCGAGAATGGCCTTAAATTCGGCGCTGGCCAGCCCGATCAACGTGGTCTCCTCTGTGGCTGTCGCCGTGAAGCGCCAGGTTTGATCGCTCAATAGCGCCCGTTCGCCGAAGAATTCGCCGGCTTTGATTTCTTTGATCAGGCCTCCGTCGATGTCGCTAAGGCGAATACATCCCTCCTTCACGATGTAGAATGAAAAAGCCGGTTCGCCCGCGCGAAAGAGGACATTGCCTGCTTGCAGATGCGCCTCCTGCAGAGGCCGCGTGTAGCGGGGGCTGAGTAAATTGATGTCGCGCGGGAAAAATATATCGAGCGTCCAGTCGATCATGACGCGCAGCTTGCGGTCGAGGCCGGGCAGCTTGGCCAGATAAATAGTGCGCCACATCCACCAGGCGATGAACCCCGAAAAGCGCAGCCCCATGACTTCCGCAACAGCCGACATGTGGCCGATGGCCGCCAGCTCCCCAAGCCCTTTGAAGGTAAACGGTCGAGTCGACTCAGCCCGTATGAAGCAGTTCAGGTTTTTTCCGAGCAGTGCCCCCTGCCGCATTGCAAATTGCGCGGTCGAGGGGCAGATGTCGCCGCTTTGCATCGGCACGGCCGCGCAGTCACCCGCCGCCCAGAGCCAGTCGTAGCCCGGGACCTGCAGGGTGTCTGCCGTTTTGATGCGTCCGTTGACTGCCTCGGCTCCGGTATCGGCAATCAATTGCGTCGTCAGCGGGTGGGGCGCATTGCCCACTGTGGAAACACAGGTATTGGTTTCGAGCGTGGTGCCATCACCCATGACCACCTGATTTGCCGTCAGCGCTTTCACCCGCTTCTCCAAGTGGATGTGAAGGCCCCGCTCACGCAGTTTTCGCTCGGCATACTTGCCCAGCGAGAGGCTGAGTGTAGGGAGGAGATGGTCGCGGCTGTGGATGAGCTCCACGCTGAAATCGTGCTCGCTTACGTTTTTGTAGTATTTGTTGATACTCTGAAACAAGTCGAGGATTTGCCCCGCTGTCTCGACGCCCGAGTAGCCACCGCCCACCACGACAAAGGTGAGAAGGCGCTTCCGGCGTTCCGGATCCACCACTAGATTGGCCTCCTCAAACCGAGCCAGCACGGTCGCCCGCAATTTCATCGCGTCGCCCACGTTCTGCATCAGATAGGCGTGCTCCGACATGCCCGGCACGCGACTCAAATCAACCTTCGCCCCCAGCGCCATAACAAGATGCTTAAAGCGGATCACAACCTCCGGGGAAAACGGACCGGGCCGGATGGTCAGTTGCTTGTTTTTGACGTCGATCTTTTCCACACTTGCCTTGTAGACCTCCAGCCCCCGGCAAAGGTGACGGATCGGATTGGTCACGTGTCGCGGCGAAAGGGATGCACTCGCCACCTCCGGAAGCATCGGCTGGAAAACCATGTAGTTCTCGTCCGAGATCAGCCCGATGCGACTGTTCGACCCCTTGCTTAAGGTCTTAAGCAGCGATTTCCCGCAATAGACCCCGGCAAAGCCGCCCCCGACGATTGCGATTTCCAGATCCAATGTCTTTTTCTTTTCCATTCGAATACGATTTCAATAATTTTGATGCGACCATGCAAGTAACAGAGCTAACCGCTACCTCCAAGAATCAATCCTCGGCAAACCGCGAATTGAAGCGTCGTTTGCCAGGGCGCCTTTTCTACGACGAGGACAGCCGTTTTCATGCCTCTTTGGACAACTTACGGCTCTCTTTTCTCCCCGATGCCGTTGTTCGCGTCCAAGAGGCGTCGGATGTCGGCGTGGTTTTGCAACTGGCCACCCGCTACGGCGTCCCGGTCACTTCGCGCGGCGCAGGCAGTTCGGCCACCGGATCTGCTGTCCCTTTGAAGGGTGGCTGGGCGCTTGATCTCTCAGGTTTAAATCAAGTGGTCATCGATCCGGTCGCCCGC
>JAAAPI010000229.1 GCA_009908325.1 Verrucomicrobiota bacterium
GAACGCTGACGGCGAATGGATCGATGCGCCACCCATTCCCGGCACGGTTGTGGTCAACACCGGCGACCTCATGGCCCGCTGGAGCAACGACGTCTTCAAATCCACCGCCCACCGTGTCGTCCCCCGTGCCGCCGCCATGAAAAACGGACGCCAGTCCATCGCCTTCTTCAGCGACCCGGACCCGGATGTCCTCATCGAGACAATCCCCAGCTGCATCACCGGGGCAAACCCGGCGCACTACGAATCCATAACCGCCGGCGAACATATCCAGCGCCGCATCATGGCCTCTCAGTCCGGTTAATATGTCTTTATGGGCATGTGCCACGATGACTACCATGGCCTCGGCAAACAGCTGATCGACGACTGCCGAAACTGGACCGAACTCGCCGGGATCGACCTGCACGGCCCGGAGTATCTCCCCCTCGAATCCTGGACGGCCCGGATCTGGCGTGAAACGGCGGCCGCCGGGAAGGAGCTCAAAGCCCATGCCGGCGAGTTTATGCCCGCCGAATTTGTCCGCCGCTGCGTCGAGGAACTCGGCGTCCGCCGCATCCAACACGGCGTGCGCTGTGTCGAGGACCCCGCCGTGGTCGACCTCCTCATCGAAAAAGACGTCACCCTCGACGTATGCCCCATCAGTAATCTCAAACTGCAGGTCGAAGACATCCGCAAGATGTCGGACCACCCCATCCGCCAACTCTTCGACGCGGGCGTGCGCTGCACGATCAACTCCGACGACCCCTTCATGTTCGGCAACACCCTCAGCGAAGAATACTACGCCCTGGCTACCGATCTCAACTTTACGCACGGGGAACTTGCGCAAATTGCGGCGAATGGCTTTGCCGTGATACCTACGTAAATAAGAAGACGGGAGGGCGGATGCTTGGCCCGGCGTAGCCCACACCCTATAGCTCTGTCGAGTGAGGAAGGGCGAAGACGGGTCCCCACCCGCCGTGAGCCGGACATGACACAAAGTTCGCCCAACCCACTAATGCCATTTCATATTGGGAGGGCGGGTGTCCCCACCCGCCGAGGAAGGGACGAATCACAAAGTTTGCCGAAAAGCCCACGCGAAACGAAAAACGCACAGAACAACCCACGCTTTTTTGCAAACTCAAAGCCCACCGGCACTCCCGGCGGCTGGGGACAGCCGCCCTCCCTTAAAAGCCATCCCACACCCCCCACAAAAGCCGGATCGATTTCCGTCAGCCTTTCTCGATTCGTCGTCAATGCCAGTTCAACGCGTTCAGTTCACCCGCCCAGGGCCAGTCTTCGGCTCTATCCACGAGACCACCACGGACCGGATTCTCTCGAACGTAAGCCCACTTTTCTGCATAGTGCTTTCGGTCACGCATCTGTGTATCCCAGCAATCCGGCAACCACACAGCATCATCCCTTGGAAAGACGCCGGCTTGGGTGACCAACCGCTTCCAATATTTTACCCACGGCCGTAAAGCTGGTGGAGGGATACGTCCCGTTGCACAGAAGAAGTGGATATGGTCAGGCATAATGACATAGCGCCCCACTCGCCAAAAATCCGCCACCGACCATGCGTCCCGTAATGCTTTGTGAATTGATTCGCCGATGAATACCGGCTCCCGAACCCTTGCGGCCACCGTAACAAACAGAATATTAGGCCGTCCCCGTATCTCGATGATTTCATTACGCGAAGGCCGTCTACGTTTCGGTCGATCCGACATAACCCCCATTTTAAAGCTCACGCAGCAAGCGCAAGTCGAAAGGGAGGGCGCTTGTTCCCAAGCGCCGGGGCCGTAAGAAACACAAAGTTCGCGCCAAGCGCCGGGGCCATACGAGACACAAAGTTGGCCCCATCCGTCGATTCGACTCTACAACGGGAGGGCGTGTCCCCAACCCGCCGGGGCACAGCCAGCGGCCATGAGCCACAACCCAAGCAACCCGACGCGGCGACCTTTAGGCCATTCAAATCTTATCGTTATTTACAAATTGTCCGTCTTAAACCCCGGCGGCTGGGGACAACCGCCCTCCCCTGGACGCTTTAGACGCCTCCCTTGACGGCCGTCAACGGTATGCCCCGCCCATATAACGGTAAAACGAGGGATTGACCCGGATAGACTTCACTTCGAACGCCATTTCGGGAAAACGCTCGGACAAGACCGCATGTTTCGCTGCGGCCTCTTCGGTCAACGAAAGAATATTGGATCGATAGCCTGCATAGTCGACCTCAATGAGGCGCACCTCCACCATCGACTCGACGGATGTAACTGCCCTGTAAAACGGCTGTCACCATGCCCCGTGAATCAACCCTGTTTCCTCAGCCTCATTCCGTTTCGCATACTGCGTCACAATCCTGGCAAACCGCTCACGGTCCCCCGGTGCTGCAAAGGTTAAGAACAAATCATACTCATCGGCTACCACGAGATACCCCCCATCCGAGAGTTCCGTCAGGCCCTCGGTCGAACCGCCCCATCCCTCGCGATAGCGGAAGGCCGAGGTCTTGGGGACAAAGCGAAACTCGGGACTCAAGCCTTTTATTCGGAGCAGCAGGAGCAGCTGCCGGGCATGCCGAATCTCGCTGTGCCCATAAATGAAAAAGGCTAACAATTAGCGTAAAGAACCCGTGCGACCGGTCAGAATTTCGATAGAAAAATAAATTCATGACCCATCAACCGGAGCGGAAACAGTGCCAAGTCCCGTCTTAATAGTATTTTTCAACCAGACGCCATTTGTCTTGGGTAGCGGATTTTTCCCGCGATTCCTCAAGTCTCAACCTGCATGCCCGTTCAACTTCTGGCATAAAGCCAGCTTGTCCGCCGTAGCCGGAGGCGAAGGCGGGTCGCTACAAAAATCGTAGCGGGTTTATCCCGCGATTGAGCCGTCAACCTCGTGCATAAAAACACCGGCCACTCGACAATCCGCAAAACGCTCGTTTGCTCCCGACACCCGCCTTCCCATGAAAACATTCCGCTACATCTTCGCCGCGCTCGCTCTTCTTATCAGCTCGACCCTCTTCGCCCAGTTGCAACACGCTGGCGAGATCGACGGCGCAGCCTTCATTGTCGATGTGCCCGCCGAGCCGTCCGGCGATGTGCTCTTCATTGCGCGCGGCTATCGGCCTGACTTTTTTCCGGTCTCCGCCGTCTACGAGGTCGGCACAAATTTCTACCAGACGCTGCTGCATGAAGGCTGGACCATTGCCTCGACGGCTTTTCAAAGCAACGACTGGGTCGTGGCGGAAGGCGGTGCGGACATTCTCGCGCTTCAAGCTCACATCGAAGCGGAGATCCACCCAATCGAGCGCTCTTTCCTTTACGGCGAGACCATGGGCGGCGGCGTTGCGGTCTGGCTGGCCGAGAACGAGCCTGAGAACTTCAGCGGTGCGCTTTGCCTGGGGGCCCACCTCTTTCCGGAACCCGGTCCGGAGATAACGACCAGTCCCGTCCTCGCCAAAATTTTCACCGCCAACCCGATGCTCCCCATCGTCCTCCTCGCCAACGGCGAAGAAATGCTCAGCTCGCAGAGCTACCTGGATGCAGTCGATGAAACGGCTTACACTCCGATTACCTGGTTCATTGATCGGCCCGGGCACGTCAATGTAAACAGCGCCGAACGCCTCGCCGCCATGCGCGCCCTCGTCGCCTGGTGCGAGGGCGCACCCATCACGCCGGTCGAAGATGGCACCATCGCCATGTCGCCCGATTCGGTTGCGGCTGTCGGCGAGGACGTTGTCGCGGGTAACATCACCCGTATCCGCCCACTCTACGGAAACATCTACACGAATTTCGTAGCCGATGATCTGGCCCAGCTCGGTATCGAAATCGGCGATACTTTCACGCTCCTTCACAAAGACAAGAGATACCCGATCACCTTCGCCCAAGCCTACAGCGATGTCCCCTACGGCGAATGGGTCGCGTTTATGGATTCCGAGGCCCACGTGCAAATTTCAAGAAACTACGCAAACGCCGCCGAGACCTTGTCGGCTGTAAGCGGTGATCCGATACTGCTCAGTAATCAGCTGGAGTAACGTAGGACGAACACTTGGCCCGGCGGAGCTCGAACTTTCTGCTAACAAGTGTTGCCTAGCTGTTAGGTAAAAGTGCGAAGGGGTCCATGCGCGGGTGAAATCAACCATCTCTTTTCCCTCGCGGCCTGAAATCGCGTTGCACCTACGTCTTCGCCATTATTTTCTTGGACACTAAGAGAGCCCTCAGGAAGCTTCCTCTAAATGAAAGCGTGCTCGTAGCCAGTGTTCGCCTTTACATTCAGATAACTGACCGGTAACTCTCCAATATGCCCGCAACCCACTCCAACGAAGCACAAGTCTTTCTCGATAACCTTGACAAGAAGCTCTGGAACTCGGCCGACCGGCTGCGCTCCAACCTGGATGCGGCCGTTTACAAGCACGCGGTGCTGGGGCTGATTTTCCTGAAATACGTCTCGGACTCCTTCGACCTGCGCCGGGAGGAGCTGCGGGCGCAGTTTGCCGACCCGGAGAGCGACTACTACCTCGACCGTGCGGACTACGACTCGGAGGCGGACTACGAGGCAGCGATTCAAGATGAGTTGGAGGATCGCGACTATTTCACGGAAAAGAATGTCTTTTGGGTGCCGGCCCTGGCACGCTGGGAGAATATCAAGAGCCACGCCACCCTCTCACCCGGAGCGGAAATTGAAATCAAAAATGGCAAGGCCACGACTTACATCTTCCGCTCGGTGGGCCGCTTGATCGATGATGCACTGGAAGCGGTGGAGAAGGAGAACCCCCGCCTCAAGGGAGTCCTGGAGAAAAACCGCTACTCGCAGCTTCAGTTGGAGACGAGCAAGCTGATCGGCCTGATCAGCGAGGTGGTCTCCTCGATCCCCTTCCGCCACGCCAGCCTCAACTCGAAAGACATACTCGGCCACGTTTACGAATACTTCCTCGGGCAGTTCGCCTTGGCAGAGGGCAAGAAGGGCGGGCAATACTACACGCCGAAGTCCATTGTCTCGCTCATTGTGGAGATGCTGGAGCCCTACAAGGGCAAGGTCTATGACCCGGCGATGGGCTCCGGCGGCTTCTTCGTCCAGAGTGAAAGTTTTATCGAAAAATACGGGGGCAAGATCGGCGACATCTCCGTCTATGGGCAGGAGAGCAACCCCACCACCTGGCGGCTGGCGGCGATGAACATGGCCATCCGCGGGATCGACTTCAATTTTGGCAAGCAGCCCGCCGACACCTTTACCAACGACCAGCACCCCGACCTGCGCGCCGATTTCGTGATGGCGAACCC
>JAAAPI010000067.1 GCA_009908325.1 Verrucomicrobiota bacterium
TTCATCTGGCTGGCCCGACCCGCTCGCTCGGCGCGAGTCCAGATGACGCCGCACCGTTCGGCGAGAGCCTGACCCGCCGCGTCGGGTTCGCCGAAAACCACCCGCATCCGCTTCAGTATCTCTCGCTCAGCCGATAACTCCAAAAGTTGCTTCAGCGCGGCATTATCGCGAAACACGGGAACGATCACATCAACGCGCACGGATTACTTCAGGTTTTCGACTAGGAATCCTTCGACCAGGCCTTCGCCTGAAAAGCTTCGTCCAGCGGCGTATTCGCCAAGTGATTGGTGTAGTTGCTCAGCGTTTTCAGAGCGGCAATGGTGATCACATCAAGCACCGCACGCTGGTCAAAGCCGGCTTCGAGAAATGCCTGCTGCGCATCCTCAGGCACCCAACCACGGTGCTCCAGCAGCGTTTTCGCAAAACGCACGAGCGCCTTTGCTTTCACATCCTCCGGCTCGCGGCCAGCCCGCAGCGCTTCGACGATTTCAGGATCCACCCCGACCATTTTCTCGGCCACCGTGCTGTGCGCTCCCATGCAATAGCCGCAGCCGTTGAACTCGCTGATCGCCAGCATGACGATCTGCTGTTCCTTCGCATCAGCACCGCATACTAGCGGCGTAACTTCTTCAGAAAAGCTTCGGGGCGAAGCGCGGGTATGGGCGAGGCAACAAAGTCGCTCTCATTGCGAGTCACGATGCAATCCATTTCCGCAGCCTCTGCTGCCACCGCGATCATGGCATCCTCAAAGTCGCCGAAGCCCAGTGCCACACTGCGCAAGGCCATTTCGTGGTCAAACGCCACGACTTCAGCCGAAGCCAGCAAGTCGGAAACGCTCGCATCGGCCTGAGATCTGCTCCGGGCTTGTGCAACGATATAGTAAAAGGTCGCCAGTGCATGCGGAGCAATACGAGGAGGCTCGCCAAGCGCCACTGTCTCCATAAAGCAATCCATGGCTGCGGTCGCGAAAGGCTTGCGCGCGAGACCGATGTCCAAAAGGATATTCGTATCGAACAGTGCCCGCATGATCGGCTCGAATCAGGAATGCTTCCGCAGGATGGCCTCAGACCGTAGATCGACTTCCGATTGGTCCAAACCAACCTCCGGTCCCAGTGCCAGATCCCGCAAGCGCGAAACTGCTGCCTCGGGGCGTTCCCCGTCTGGCAAACCCCGCCCTCTCAGGGCGCGATACTTTGACTCCGGTATAACAACAGAAGGCTCCCGGCCGCGACGCTCGATCCGAACCGGTTCAAATCCAGCATGATCCAATACCGCTCCGAAGTGGGCCTTGAAATACGATGCTTTATAAGATTTCATACCAAAACAATATCGAACGATTCGTTTGACTTGTCAACCGAACAAATCGTTCGATCAGCATTCAATTTACGATAAACGCACAGGCTTCATTTCTGCGAGCCAACCTTAAGCTCAAAGCCGTAGGTACTCAGAAAAAATGAAAAACGCCGCCCGTAGAGCATTGCCGAGCACTGCGATTTTCATTTTGCATACGCTGATGCCTGCTAAAGAAAACGACCTCCGCTCGCTGCTCACTGATGGCTTGCAGCATGAAGACCGCTTCGTGCGCCAATACTGCCTGCGCTACTGGAAAGACCAACCGGACCGCGGCGAGGCACAGGCCCGCCGGGTCATCGCGGCCCTGGAGGCTTACGGCATGCAGGCCTTCCCCTACCCCCACGAGGCCTACAAGATTCCGCTCGACGGGGACAGTTTCGACCTCTTGGTCGATACCCTCGAGGATGCGCCCTGTTTCGACGATAAAGACCTGGAATACTTCGGTCGCTGGCTCCAGTGGTGCCTTTCGGTCGAACATGAGAGACTGCCCGAAGTGGTCGACTTCCTGAAGAGCGACCGCGTGCTCGGCTTCGAGGGCAACGGTTTCGTTTCGGCGAGCGAACTTTTGGAGCAGATCGAAGCCTCGCAAGGCCACGACGCTCTCGATGCCGATGCTTGCTATGCGGCGATTGAGACGGCTTTGGGCGGGATTCAAGACGCCGACGAATTTCCGCACGAAATCGTCGGTAAAATCGGATCCCTGCTCGATCGCCTGCTCTGCGTGGCGTCCCGCGAAAAGGTTGCGGACTACGCGTGGGCACTCTTGGCGCGCAATCCCATGATCGACCAAGAAGCGGAGGATGCGGAAGAAGGCGATTGGACAGACGATTTTCGCTTCGGCTTCGGCGTCTACCTGGCGGGCGAGCTGGGCCTCGCCGAGGCGATCGACCGCATTATCGATGGCATCTCGCAGGCCGACTGGGACTGGCTCAACGAACTCTCGGATCGGGCCATGCGTAAAATGCCTCCGGTCGAGGCGACCGCCCGGCTGCGTGCCCGCTGGTGGAACCTACCGGAGCACGGTCGTCTCTTTTTATCGCATACCTTTACCGTCGCGCACCTTCCCGAGCACCGGGATTTTTACCTCGAAAATATGGCCCGCTTGGAGGAGCACGACTTCGAGATCGTTCCCCACCGCATGGCCTGTGCCCTCGCCGTGCAGGGAGATGCCGACTCGATGATCGAAGCCACCGAATATTGGGAGGAAAACGCCCACGACCCCGAGGCCTTCGAGGTCGCCGAAACCCTATACGCCATTCATCGCCTGCGGAGCAACGAAGCAAGCATCCTCGAAGTCATCCGCGAACAAATGCTCGACCAGGAAGCCCGCCAGGCTGCAGCGGATGAAAGAATGGCCAGACTATCCGAGCAGTGGGCTCGAAAACAGCGTCTCAAAGAAATTTCTCTCCGGGTGGTGCGGACGAGCCCAAAGGTCGGTCGCAACGATCCCTGCCCCTGCGGCAGCGGCAAGAAGTATAAAAAGTGCTGTCTCAAGTAGGCGCACGACCCGATCAACATGACAAGGGAGCTCAAACTCGCTCCTGAGGTCGCACACGACGTGGACAGGATCGGCTTTTACGTGATAATAATTGAGAGTGCTACTAAATTGAAATAAAATACGGTCTCAGCCTTCATTACAGAGATGACCAAAGCCTCCGACCTCGTTGTCCGCTGCCTCGAAAACGAGGGGGTGGACACCATCTATGGCGTGCCCGGCGAGGAAAACCTCGACCTGCTCGACTCAATCGCCCGATCCTCCATCCGGCTCGTTCTCACGCGGCACGAGCAAACAGCCGGTTTCATGGCGGCCACCTACGGGCGACTCACCGGCAAGACCGGCGTCTGCCTCGCCACCCTCGGCCCCGGTGCGACCAACCTCGTCACCCCCGCCGCCTACGCCCAGCTGGGTGCCATGCCGATGCTCATGATCACCGGCCAAAAGCCGATCCATACTTCCAAACAGGGTCATTTCCAGATCATTGACGTGGTCGATATGATGACCCCGATTACCAAATACACCCAGCAGATCGTCAGTGCCGCCGCGATTCCTTCGCGCATCCGCAACGCCTTTCGCCTCGCCGAAGGGGAGCGCCCCGGCGCCGTCCACCTGGAACTGCCCGAGGATGTCGCCCGCGAAAGCACCGACACCGCACCGATCACCGAGAGCTACCACCGCCGCCCAATCGTCGAGGACAAGGCCGTTGACCGCTCGCTCGAACTGCTCCGGGAAGCCCGCCATCCCGTTCTACTGATTGGTGCCGCCGCCAACCGTAAAATGACCTCGAGGATGCTCCGGGCCTTCGTTGACAAACAGGGCATACCTTTCGTCACCACCCAGATGGGCAAAGGCGTGGTCGACGAGACCCACCCGCGCTTTCTCGGCAACTGCGCCGTCTCGGACAAGGACTTCCCCCACCGCGCCCTGCAAGCCGCCGATCTCGTCATCAACGTTGGACACGACGTGGTGGAAAAGCCGCCCTTCTTCATGAATACCGGAGAGCGCAAGGTCATCCACATCAACTTCACCTCCGCCGAGGTCGACCCCGTCTATTTCCCCCAAGCCGGCATGGTGGGTGATATCGCCCACAGCATCTGGCGGCTCAACGAAGCTCTCGAACCCCAAGCGCACTGGGACTTCACCTTTTTCGAAAAGGTCGCCGCTGCCCTGCGCGAGCATACCTGCCGGGACGATGATGACGACCGCTTCCCCGTGCTGCCCCAGCACCTCGTCAAAGTCGTGCGCGATACCGTCCCCGACGACGGCGTCATCGCGCTGGATAACGGCGTCTATAAAATCTGGTTCGCCCGCAACTATCCGGCGCGCCTGCCCAACACCGTCCTCCTCGACAACGCCCTCGCCTCCATGGGTGCCGGTCTGCCCTCCGCCATGGCCGCCAAGCTGTTCCATCCCGACCGCCGCGTGCTCGCCGTCTGCGGCGACGGCGGCTTCATGATGAATTCGCAGGACATGGAGACCGCCGTCCGTCTCGGCCTCGATCTCGTCGTGCTCGTGCTCAACGACTCGGCCTACGGCATGATCCGCTGGAAGCAGGCGGATATGGGACTCGAAGATTTTGGCCTGCAGTTCAACAACCCCGACTTCGTGCAATACGCCGAAAGCTACGGGGCTACCGGCCACCGCATCGCGGCCACCGACGAACTCGGCCCCACTCTGGAAAAGGCCTTCACCGCCGGCGGCGTCCACCTCATCGACCTGCCGGTCGACTATTCGCAAAACGGCCTCGTCCTCTTCCACGAAATCCCCGAAGAAAGCGCTAAACTTTGCGGGAAGTAAGGCAGCGCTCCATTAGGACAGCACCAAACCCGCATGAGAAAACGGCTCCGGCTCAGTGAGGCTTGACATACTTAGGGCATGTCTTGACATATAAACTAGTTTATATAAGATTAAAGACGAAGTCGGCGCATTCGAAGCAAAAACACATCTGTCCCGTTTATTGGATCAGGTCGAAGCGGGAAACGACGTTTACATCACGCGTCACGGCAAACGCGTGGCACACATGGTTCCGATCAGGCCGGAATCCGTGCGAAAAGCAACGTTTGGCTGCGCCAAAGGCGAACCGGGCCGTTTCTTTATGGCGGAAGATTTTGACGAACCGCTGGACGATTTCAAAGCCTACATGCCGTGAGCTATTTGGTAGACACAAACGCCTGGGTCGGTTTCTTCGAGGGCAGCCCGGATTTTGGCCTGAAAAGGGTCTGGTAACTCGCGTAATTTGGCTTTTGTCGCTTCAACCGACAGGTAAGATGAACCGTTAAATTTTCTAGTCCATGTAACTCACGAATCCATGTTTCAGTGGAATAATCCCAAGGGATGACTCGTCCCATCCATTTATGAACAATCAAG
>JAAAPI010000220.1 GCA_009908325.1 Verrucomicrobiota bacterium
TCCTGACCCGCGTGCACCGCACCGTCGAAGGCGACGCCTTCTTCCCCGAGTTCGAAGATGCTTTCACCCTCGATTCCCTCGTCGAGCGCAACGACGATTACACCATCGAGCGCTGGTTAAGGAAGTAAGGTTTCGCGTTGGCCGAGGACCGACAAAAACGGAAACGAGATTCGTGGTGTGTCCGCTCGCCGGACGCCCCGACGGCAACCCTGCCAAGCCGGCCCACACAGCCCAGCAACACCGCAGGCGCTAACAAGCGAGCACGCCACGCGAAGCCAATCGTGGCGTGTCCGCTCGTCGGACGCCCCGGCGGGAACCCAGCCAAACCAGCCCACGCAGCCCAGCAACACCACAGGCGCTCGCAAGCGAGCACGCCACGCGGACCCAATCGTGGCGTGTCCGCTCGCCGGACGCCCCGACGGCAACCCAGCCAAACCAGCCCACGCAGCCCAGCAACACCACAGGTGCTCGCAAGCGAGCACGCCACGCGGACCCAATCGTGGTGTGTCCACTCGTCGGACGCCCCGGCGGCAACCCTGCCAAACCGGCCCATGCAGCCCAGCTACACCGCAGGCGCTCGCAAGCGAGCACGCCACGCGAAGCAAATCGTGGCGTGTCCGCTCGTCGGACGCCCCGGCGGGAAGACGGCTTTGCCTTCGGCAAAAATGGCGGAGGAGGCGGGATTCGAACCCGCGGAACCCTTTTGAGGTTCACTTCTTTAGCAAAGAAGCGCTTTCGGCCACTCAGCCACTCCTCCTAGCGTGCCCTACTGTAAACAAGAGACTTTACATGAATTCAAACTTTTTCGGTAAAAAAAGTGGCCGACGCTACGCTTGGTCCGGTTCGCTTCCGTCTCCGCTCTTCGAGCTACGCCGGACGAGACGCGCCCGGTCTTGTCGTCGCTTCGCTCCTCGGAACAGCCACTCAGCCACTCCTCCCGACGTGCCCTACTGTAAACAAGAGACTTTACATGAGTTCAAACTTTTTCGGTAAAAAACTTAGACGGCCTGACGGTCTTTGGCCAGCAGCATGTAGATGCTGGGCAGGAAAATCAGAGTGAAAAAGGTGCCAAGCGTCATACCGCCGACCAACACCAGGCCAATCGATGCGCGCGCCCCCGCCCCGGCGCCGGTCACCAATATCAAAGGAAAATAGCCGGCGATGGTCGAGATACTGGTCATCATGATGGGCCGTAGCCGCGTCTCAGCGGCCTCGCGAATGGCGTCGATCTTCGAGAGGCCCGCCAGTTGCCGGTTATTCGCGAATTCGACGATAAGAATGCCGTTCTTCGCGACCAGGCCAACCAGAGTAACCAGGCCGACCTGCGAGTAAATATTCAGCGTGGTCGTCCACCCGTCCGTCCAGAACGGCATGTTGGGGTTCATCTTGCGCAAAAAGGTAAAAATGAGCGCGGCAAACAGGGCCAACGGCACGGAGCCAAGCAGAATGATGAAAGGATCGCGGAAGCTGTTAAACTGCGCCGCCAAAAAAAGGAAGATGAGGAGAATTGCGAGGCCGAAGGCGGCCAGGAATTTACTGCCCTCCGTCCGCAATTGTCGCGACTCGCCCACGTAGTCAACCCGGTAGCCATCGGGCAAAACTTCCGCGGCTGCGTCTTCCAGTAGTTTCAGGCCCTGATCGAGCGGGCCCATGAAAACGCCACTCAATTTAACCGCGTTGAACTGCTGGAAGCGGTTGAGCGAGCGGGGCTGCACGGTTTCTTCCAGCTCGGCAAGCGTGCTCAGCCGAATGAGTTTGCCCTCAGGCCCGGTCACGTAAATGGACTCCAACTGATCCGGGTTGAGTCGCCCGACCCGCTCGATCTGCGGGATCACTTTGTAGCTGCGGCCCGCGATGTTGAAGCGGTTGACGAAGTTACCACCCACCAGTGCGCCGAGGTCGGCCCCAACGTCTCGCAAGTCCAAGCCGAGCGTGGCCGTGAGATCGCGGTCGATTTTGAACTCGGTCTCCGGCTGGTCGATTTTTGTATCGATTATTGGTGGAAACGCGAAACGCCCGCTCTCGATGGCCTTGTCACGGATCTGGTTGACGAACTCAAGGATGCGCTCGGGCTCCGCCGTGGATCCAATAACAAACTCCACCGGAAAGTTAGCCCCACCGGGTAGCGGCGGCGGCACGGTCGGGAAGACGCTGATTCCGCTGATCCGTGACAGCTCTCGCTGGACGAGCGGCTTGATTTCCGCCGTTGTGCGTTCACGCTGCCCCCATGGCTTGAGAATCATCCCGGAAAAGCCGCCGTTCGGAAAGCTGATCTGGAAAGTGTAGCTGGTCTCCGGCACACTGAAAAAGGCGTCGTTGGCCGACTCGGCATAGCGGGCGGTTTCTTCGATCGCATAGTTGGCCGGCGCATCGACGATTCCGAAAATCACGCCCTGATCCTCCTCGGGAGCGAGTTCCTGAGGCGAGAGAATAAACATGGGCACGACGAGAATCGCCAGAACCACCCAGGCCGCGTAGATCGCCCAACGGGTCTGCAAACTGAGATCCAGCACGGAGCGGTAGAGACCACGAAGTCGATCAAATCCGTCGTTGATGCGCTTGGCCAAACCGGTCGGCGAACCGGTCTTGAGGACCCTGGAGGATAGCATGGGGCTGAGGGTCAGCGCCACGATACTCGAAACCACCAACGCCCCGGACAGCGTCAGAGCAAATTCCCGAAAGAGCGAACCGGTCAACCCACCCTGAAATGCGATGGGGATATAGACCGCCACTAGAGTGAGCGTGGTCGCGATGATCGGCCCGATCAGCTCCCGCACGCCGGTGAGGGCCGCATCGATCGAGGACATGCCCTCCCGCAGGTGACGCTCGATGTTTTCCACAACAATGATGGCGTCGTCGACCACCACACCGACCGCCAGAACAATTGCCAGCAGCGTCAACAGATTGATCGTAAACCCGAGTAGTTGCATGACAAATACCGCCCCGATCAGCGAAATCGGGATGGCGATCACCGGCACCAGAATGCTGCGAAGCCTCCCCAGAAAGAGAAAGATGACGAACATCACAATGACGAGCGTCTGCGCCAACGTATTCGTGACCTCGTTAATCGATTCTTCGATATAGACCGTCGAATCGTAACCGATATTGGCGCTCAGCCCCTCGGGTAGTTCCGCCCGAATCCGGTTGAGCTCCTCGCGCACCGCACGAATCACATCGACCGTGTTTGCATTGGGCAGGACATACATGCCCATAAAAACAGCCTGCTCGCCGGAAAAGCGCACTTCCGCATCGTAATTTTCACCGCCCAGTTCGACCGTCGCCACATCCTGGATGCGCACGATCCGGTCGCCTTCATTATACACCACGAGCTGCTCAAAATCTTCGACCGAATGCAAGTCGGTATTGGTCGAAAGGTTGGCCGTGACCAGCTGCCCTTTGGTACGACCGACCGCCGAGAGGAAGTTGTTCGCGGCGAGGGCCTCGCGCACCTGCGTCGGGCTGATGCCGAGCGAGGCCATTCGCACCGGGTCGAGCCAGATGCGCATGGCAAAGGTGCGCCCGCCCAGGATCTCGGCCTCCTGCACGCCAGTCACCGCAGTCAAGCGTGGCTGCACCACCCGCACCAGATAGTCCGTGATCTCATTGGCCTCCAGAATGTCGGAAGTAAAGGAGAGATAGGCAGACGCCCGCTCACTATCGGCCGATTCCACAGAAATAATCGGCACCTCGGACTCGGGCGGCAGATCCCCGCGCACCTCATCGACCTTTGAGCTGATCTCCGCCAGCGCTTTTGTCGAATCGTAGTTCAAGCGCAGCCGGACCTCGATCTCGGACAGGCCGGGTTGACTCTGCGAGCTGATGTAGTCGATGCCGTCGGCTGTGGCGATGGCCCGCTCGATCGGCACGGTTATGAATCCGCGCACAAGTTCCGCGTCAGCACCGATGTAGGTCGTCGAGATGGTGATTTTTGCGTTTTCATTGCGCGGATACTGCCGGACCGTCAGCGTCGAGATCGCCTGCAACCCGGCGATCACGATGATCAGGCTGATTACGATAGCCAGAACCGGGCGTTTGATAAAAATGTCAGTGAAAGCGCTTTGCATGGCCTTGGTAAAGTGGGCGGGGCGTTTATATCAACCGGGAGCGGGCAGGTTTCTCGATCGCCCGGATCACGAGTTCGGCGGTGTGGGTTCTTTCTCTGGCTTGGGCGCGAGGTCGTTGTTGATACGGACGGGTGCGTTATTGCGCAGTTTGAAGGCGCCGGCGGAGACGATTTCCTCCCCGGCCTCGAGTCCGGACTCAATCGCGACAAGGTCGCCCATTCGACGCCCGATCCGCACGAAGGCCTGGTTCACGACTTTACCGCCATCGTCGCCCTCCGCATCGACCACCCGGTAGACGCTGTTGCCGTAGGGCGCATAGAGAATTGCCGTCGAAGGAACCACCAGAACTTCGTCATCCTCCGGCAGACGCACCCGGACCCGAACAAACAGACCGGACCGCAGTAGATCGCCGGTATTTTCAATCGTCCCCTGGATTTCGACAGACCGGGTGACGGGGTCCACCAGCGGGTTGATCGCCGTAATTTCACCCGAAAATGTTTCATCCGGAAAACCGTCGCAAAAGACATCGATGGAGAGCCCATCCGTGATTTTATCCAGACGACTCTGCGGCAAGTTGAAGTTGATATAGACCCGGTCAAAAGCCTGCACCGATACGATCGGGGCTCCCGTGGGAAGAAACTGCCCAAGATTGATACGGCGGATACCGGCACGTCCATCGAACGGGGCACGTATCGTTTTCCGGTCAATGACAGCCTCGATATTTTCCACCTCAGCTTTGGCCCGCTCCAGGTCTGCGATGGCCCGATCAAGCTGTGATTGCGGGATATTTCCATTTTTGCGCAAGCGCTGATTCCGCTCAAATTCAATCTCGGCCAGAGAGAGATCCGCCTGCGCCGCACGGAGCTGCGCCCGCTCAACCTTGATGTCGAGTTGCACGAGCACGTCGCCGGCCTCCACAGCCTCACCATTGGCAAAGTTGATCGAAGCCACAACGCCGGACACCTCATTCTCCAAAAGCACGCCCCGAATCGGCTCCACCGTGCCCACTGCATCGATCCCGCGCTCCCAGACCTGCTGCTCGACCACGTAGGTCGAAACCGTTTCCGGAGGCGGACCGCCCGCCGACGAATCCCCCGAACCGAATTGGGCGAGCTTCGTCGTAACCACAAAGCCCACAATCAGACCGATCAAGACGAAGAGCGAGAGCACGAAAATAATTTTTTTAAACATGAGCTGCGAAGATACAAAATTTCCCTGGTCACAAACTCATGCGCGAGAGTTCCCGGAAGACAAACACTTGTTTGAATTTTCAGAAAAAAATTAAAAAACTCAGTTGACGCCCGGAATCCGTCTTCTCTTAATCCGCGTCTTTCCCGAGAGGCCAGATAGCTCAGTCGGTAGAGCAGAGGACTGAAAATCCTTGTGTCCCCAGTTCGATTCTGGGTCTGGCCACCATTCGACTTGCCGCAAATTGCAACACAAGCGCCCGCCCTGCTATTGTAGCGACTTGCCTTACGCCAGGAGACGATAAGCTACCATGCCGTGGGTTGGGTGGTTCCAACGACCGCGAACACCCTTGATGAATTGGATAATCACGGCTTAAGCCCGCTCAATCACCACATGCCGGACATCGATGAGATCGGCATCAAATCCCGCCTCGCAGTAGCTCAGATAGTAGTTCCATTTCCGCCGAAAGGTGGCATCAAAACCCATGGACGCCACCTTTGATTCGGCGAGATTGAAAGCTGCGGCCCAACGGCGAAGTGTTTCAGCGTAGTCGCGACCGAAGCTGTGCATCGCTTGAACACTCACTTGACCCGTTCGCCCGACATGTTGACGGATCGCACCGGGCGACGGAAGGTGCCCCCCCGGAAATATGTGCTTTTGTATCCAATCGCAGCCGCGGCTGTAAGCTTCATAGCGTTCGTCCGGGATCGTAATCGCCTGGATGACGGCCCGCCCACCCCGCTTGAGCGAGCGGCTGACCACCTCAAAGTAACTGGCCAAATACTCCCGCCCAACCGCTTCGATCATTTCACAGGATAGCACCGCATCGTAGCTACCGCGCTGCAAGCGGTAGTCCTCAAGCGCGATATCGACACGGTCACTGACGCCCTCGCGCGCAAAGAGAGCACGCGCATAGGCATACTGCGCCTCAGATAGTGTAATCGTCTTCACGCGGCAGCCGCGCCGTGCCGCACGTAATGCCAAAGCCCCCCAGCCGGAGCCGATTTCCAGCAGCGTGCTCCCCTCACCCACCCCGGCGAGATCCAGCATACGGTCCATTTTTGTCGTCTGCGCCGAATCCAGGCTTTGCCCGTCGCTCTCAAAGCAGGCACTCGAATAGGTCATGCTGGAATCCAGAAAAGTCGCATAGAAGTCATTGCTCAGGTCGTAGTGCTCTTGAATGTTTGCCTTACTTTGCTCCAGCGTATTGCGCCGGGCTCTGTGGTAAAGACGGTTCATTTGCTGCGCCAGCACGGAAAATCCCCGTCCGATGCGCCCCATATCCTTTTGATTGCGGGCAAACAACCCGAGCAGGCCGGGAAGATCCTCGGTGTCCCAGTCACCGTCGACATAGGATTCACCGAGACCGACGCTCCCGGATGCAAGGACTTTTTTGAAAAAAGATGCCCGGTGGATTGTCATCGAAAAAAGGACGCTGCCGCCTTGGCCAACCGCAACCCGGGCACCGCTCGGCAGCGTCAGCTCGATTCGCCCTCCCCGCAAACCCCGCAACATCCGCACGAAGATCCGTTCGTGGAGACGCATCCGGACACTCTGGGTTGATCGGCTTAGGTGGACTGGTTGCGTGGTATCCATGGGAAAAAGGCGTTGGTCGTTGCTTGGTAGCGCCGATAGGCGTCGCCCCGGCTCTTCAATGAAGAACGTTCAGCATGCGGCACGCCGGTGAGGAAGCGAAGGAAAATATACATGGCCAGGGGACCGATTAAGACGGGCCAGGCACCGTCGGCTGGCCAGGCGAAAGCCACGTAGCAGAACCAGTGCAGCCATTCAAAAAAGTAGTTTGGGTGCCGCGAGTAGCGCCAGAATCCCTCCCGGCAAACTCCGCCCTTGTTGGATGGGTTTGATCGAAAACGGGCCAGTTGCTTGTCGGCGACTGCTTCGCCCGCCATCGCCACCAGGGCGATGGACACAGCCAAGGTATCCGTCCAGCGCCAGACACCAACATCGTTCTGCATCGCAAGTGACACCGGATAGAGAAACAAGGCGATAAACGGAATTTGCACCAAAAAAAGGAAATAAAAATTCCGCGCCGCCCGGTCACCCCAATGCGCACCCAGCGCTTTGTAGCGCGGATCCTCGTGTCCGCGCAAGACGCGATCGGCCAGCAAATGATAGCTCAGTCGAAAGGACCAAATCCCAATTATTAGAAGAACAATCCATGATCGCGGCGTATCGACGCCGGAAACGGCGTGGTAGATCAAAGCACTGAGTCCAAGCCCCGCCGTCCATATCGTATCGACAATGGCCATGAGTTTCACCTTTCGGGCGACCAAATAAGCGAAGGTCGCCAGCATGAAACCCGCCGGGAAAAAACTGAGCCAAAAACTTAACATGCCTCTTTGGACTCGTATTGAATCATGGTGCCTTGATTGGCCGGGACGCCGCTTCCTCGTAGATCTTTTTCGGGTAGACTTTCAAATCCCAAATAAGACCGAGCTTCTCCAGCATCCGCAGAAGCCAATAAGAAAGGTCCAGTTCCCACCAATACATGCCCTGCCGTGCGGAGAGCGGCCAGCGGTGGTGGTTGTTATGCCAGCCTTCCCCAAAAGTTAGTAGCGCGACCCACCAGCTGTTGCGGCTCTCGTCGTCGGTTTCAAAGCGCTTCTTCCCGACGATGTGTGTCACTGAATTCACACAGAAAGTTACGTGGTAGACCAGAACAGTGCTCAGAAAGAAGCCCCACATCACGAGTTGTAGTCCGCTCGTCCCAAGGCCCGGATAGTAGCTATTAAGCACCGCCCCGGTGCCGTAAAGAAGCGCGACAAGTGATAGCACCGGGAGCACATGAAACCGGTCGATAAACCGTAATTCAGGATATTTGCTCAGGTCTTTGACCCGGTCGTGCTGGATGTCCCCGTAAGCACGGCACATTACCCATCCGATATGTGCCCAAAAAGCGTTTTTCACAACCGGCGAATGAATGTCCTCTTCTTTATCCGAGTGCAGGTGGTGATGGCGGTGGTTTGCCGCCCACCACATCGGCCCGAGCTGCGCTGCGGAGGTGCCAACCCATGCCATGATAAATTGAAAGATCCGGCTTGTCTTGAATGCGCGGTGCGAAAAATAGCGGTGAAATCCGGCCGTTAGTGCGAATACCCGCACGACGTAGGTGATCGCAAGCGCCCACACCGCAACCCAGCTAAACCCCGTGAAAAGGGCTCCCAGGGCGGCAACGTGCATAAAAAAGATTGGCGAGGATGCCATCAGAAGGCGGTTGTCCTCGTCGGCCAACGCGTGCTTGAAGATTCTGCGGATTGATTGCATACTTTGATCTTTTTAGATAACGGGACTGGCTCCGCAAACTTACATGAAAGATTTGGTAAGCGCACCCGTTGATTTACGTTTTAGACCTATGCCAAGAATCCACCAGATCAAACGGGATTTAATCATCCAGACCGATCTCAAAGCCGCGTGGGACTTCATCCGCTCACCAGCCAACCTGAACAAGATCACTCCGGATGACATGGACTTTGAGATCGTCAGCGACTTGCCGGACGAGATGTTTGACGGCCTTCTCATCGAATACCGGGTCGGTATTCCCCTGATTGGCAAACAGACATGGTTGACCGAGCTCAAACACATCCGCGAGCGTCACTCTTTTGTCGATGAACAGCGGTTCGGCCCCTACAAATTTTGGTGTCACTACCATGAAATAAAGGAAGTCGATGGCGGCATTCGTTTTCGCGATCAGGTGAGCTATGTCATGCCCTTCGGCCCGTTCGGGTCGCTCGCTCGCTCATTCTACGTAAAGAAAGAGCTCAAGCGCATATTTGATTTCCGGGAGAAGGCCATGCTCGAGCACTTTGGTGAAACGTGAATCAAGCAGAATCCCGGACGATACGAAAACACCTCAAGTCGGCTCACCCGCCCCGCGCTGCATGTAGAGCGTGCGGGTAGGATAGGCAAACTCGACGCCCAGCTCTTTAAAACCCCGACACAGCGCAAGATTGATCGTCTGCTGGGCATCCATAAACGCATTAAAATCCGGTGTATCGATGTAGTAAACCGCTTCGAAATCATACGAACTCTCTCCAAATCCTTTAAAGTGGGCGCGGTCAAAGCGAAGCCCTTCAATACCGTCGATGATCGATCTGATAAGCTGCGGGATGGCCTCCAGCTGCTCCGGCGTGGTCTGGTAAATCACACCGAAGCCAAATGGAACCCGCCGCTCTTGCATCCGCTTAAAGTTTCGGATTCGGCTGTTTAGCAAATCCGAGTTCGAGAAGATCAACTGCTCCCCGGAAAGACTGCGGATGCGGGTGCTCTTCAGCCCGGTCTTGTCGACAACCCCCATCAGATCATCCACGATAATGAAATCGCCGATCACAAAAGGCTTGTCAATTACGATGGAAAGCGAAGCAAAAAGGTCTCCCAGAATATTTTGTAAGGCCAGCGCCACCGCGATCCCGGAAATACCCAATCCGGCTACGAGTGCCGTGACATCGTAACCGAGGTTATCAATCACGAGCAAAAACGCGACCGACCAAATAACTAGCCGGACCACAAAAGAAAGCCCCTGAACGACCGAGACCGCTGCGGGATTTTCTTCACGTCTTGAGTCCGTATAGTATAAAATGTAGGCCGAAACCATGCGATTGGCCCAAATCGCAATCTGTAAAACGGCTGCAATGAGCGCCAGATAGTTCAGGTAAACCGCCTGCTCGCCCAAATCCAATAAATGGCCGCTCACCCAGACCGAAGCCACCAATAGGAAGAATCCCTTGGTTGATTCCAGAGTCGCCGCGAGGAGGTCATCGACTATATTCGAGGTCCGTTTGCTGTAGGTGGACAAGCGAGTCTGCAATAAACTGGAAACTAGTTTAAGAAAGGAGAACAGCAAAACGACCCCGCCTAAAAAAAACAGCCAGAGGGGCAGCGAATTCCCGGCAAACTCGTAAAGATAGAGACTCTCAAACCATTGGATCATGGTCACGTTAGAGCACAGTTCGCGCCAGTCTGTCAAAGAATTGCTCGCAGAATAATCATTGACAGACCATTCACCTTCGCTTTTCTCCACCAGTCCTAAGCGTCGCAGCATGCGCAACGTCCAGACCCTTAAAAACGCACCCATCGTGTTCTTGGACTTGAATCGACCGGTGGTCGAGCCTCCAGCTGAAACGCCAATTCCGGGATCGTAGATGGTAGCACTCGGCAATCCCGCACCTTTCGACCGAAAACAATTCAAGTCCTACCAAAAAAACGCACTCAAGCGTCCCCACATGAGCCAAGAAAATTTAAAAACGGAAACGACTCCACCCGAACCGGCCCAGGAAAACGGACCGATCAGCGACCCGAAGGAGAAAAAACGTGACGACGAAATAGTCGTCTCCGGCATTCTCGAAATTTTGGAGAACAAGACCGGACAGTTGCTCGATCCATCCCGTAATGGTAAGACCAAACCCGACGACCCGTTTGTCCCGCGCGAACTCATCAAGCGTTTTAAACTCAAGCAAGGGAGTTTTATTGAGGGCAAAGCGCAGCACAACGCAAAATTTCCCAATCCAAAGGTCCGGTTCATCGACACGGTCGACGGAGCACGCCTTGAGGATCGCAAGGGCCGTTATTCCTTCCAGCAACTGGTTTCCACCGCACCCGACGAGCAGATTCGACTCGAAGCCAAAGACGGACGACTCACCACCCGCATCATGGATCTCTTTTGCCCAATCGGCAAAGGCACCCGCGGGCTCATTGTTGCCCCACCGCGCACGGGCAAGACCACCATTTTGCACGACATAGCTCACGGCGTCGTAGAGAACCACCCCGAATGCCACTGCGTTGTTCTTCTCGTCGATGAGCGCCCCGAAGAAGTCACCGACTTTAAACGAAGCGTCGACGCAGAGATCTACGCCTCATCCAACGACGAAGAGCTGAAAAGTCACCTCCGCCTGGCAGAAATCGCCATCGAGCGCTGTAAACGCCTCGTTGAAGACGGCAGGGATGTCGTCTTGCTCCTTGATTCCATCACCCGTCTGGCCCGAGCCTACAACGCCGCTTCCGGCAAGGGCGGACGCACCATGACAGGCGGGCTCGATGTGCGCGCACTTGAAAAACCGCGCCAAATCTTTTCAGCCGCCCGGAATTGCGAAGAAGGTGGCAGCCTCACCATCATTGCCACCGCACTCATTGAGACAGGCAGCAAAATGGACGAACTCATATTTCAGGAATTCAAAGGGACCGGTAACATGGAAATGGTGCTCGACCGCAAAGCAGCCGAACTCCGTCTCTGGCCCGCAATCAATCTGAACGCCTCCGGCACCCGGAAGGAAGAGTTACTCCTTTCTGGCAAATATTTAACGGGCGCCCAATTTCTCCGGCGCGCCCTCGCCGGCCAAAAAGTCGAAGACGCCGCCGAAGCCATGATCGACCGCTTCGAGCAAACAGAAAACAACGACGAATTTCTCAAACTTCTCCAGCGCTAGCTGGAAAAAACTCCCCGGACGGATGGGGCGATGTTTCACGGTTCATGAAGCCCCTAGGAGCACGTCCCGCTCTGGTATAACCATCGCCCTGATCGCTTTAGTACGCTCATGAGAAATTAAGGGACAGGTTAATTATTTTATTGACATTGAGATGAAATTTTTGTGTTTTAAGGGGTATGAGACAAAGACGATTAAAAATCACAGAGCCGGGGGTCGATGCGGTGTATCATTGCATGACGCGCACGGTTAACGGAGAGCACCTCTTCGAGGATCGGGATAAGGAACGGCTGCGGCGTATGCTTTGGCAGGTGGCCGCCTTCTCGGGGGTGGAAATCCTGACCTACTGCCTGATGAACAACCACTTCCATGTGCTGGTCTATGTGCCGCATGAGGCTGAAGTCCCGGATCAGGAGCTGCTTCGGCGCTATCGGGTCCTGTATCCCAAGCCAACCGCCTATGAGACTGCCTCCATCGAAATCCTGGAGAAACAACTGGCCGAGAATGGACGGGAGGCGGAGGCGCTCCGGCGGAAACTGCTCGCCCGGATGGGGGACGTATCAGAGTTTATGAAGACGCTAAAGCAGCGCTTCTCACTCTGGTATAACCATCACCACGAGCGCTTTGGCACGCTCTGGGCCGAGCGGTTCAAGTCGGTGCTGGTGGAGGGGGAAGGCAACCCGCTGCAGACCATGGCTGCTTACATTGACCTGAACCCGGTGCGGGCGGGTCTGGTGGCGGACCCGAAGGACTACCGCTTCTGTGGCTATGCCGAGGCGGTGGCGGGTAAAAAGAAAGCAGTCGCCGGACTGCAACTGGTCTGGAGCGCTTTTAATCCGGGTGGAGCCGGGGCGCTGGCAGCACACCGGATGCTCTTGTTTGGCAAGGGAGCCGTTCCGAAGAAGAAGGGCTCCTTTGACCGGGAGAAGGCTTTGCAGGTGCTGGAAGTCGAACGGGGAGAACTCTCCAAGGCAGAATTGATGCGCTGCCGGGTGCGCTATTTCAGCGATGGGGCGATTCTGGGTTCGAAGGAGTTTGTCGCTTCCTTTGTCGATGCCTGGCAGAAAAACAAGCGGCGGAGATATCCACCCAAAGTGCATCTCATGCGCGGGGGCGATTGGGGTGGCATCGCCGTGATTCAAGGGCTGCGCAGACGGGTCTTCGGATGAGTTTTGGTCGGGGTGACAGGATTTGAACCTGCGACCTCTTCGTCCCGAACGAAGCGCGCTACCAGGCTGCGCTACACCCCGATTATTTTCGTCATAAAACGATTCGGATACTAAATTGTCAAGAAACTGTAGGTTAACATCTCGAAGATTCTGATTTGGAAATATCCTTGCTCATTCGCTTGTATTTTTACGAT
This sequence comes from Verrucomicrobiota bacterium, assembly GCA_009908325.1. Lineage (GTDB taxonomy): Bacteria > Verrucomicrobiota > Verrucomicrobiia > Opitutales > Coraliomargaritaceae > Thalassobacterium. Next base: position 13,053 of record JAAAPI010000220.1, read on the forward strand.
AACCCAACACTCCCGAATTGTTCAGATCTCGGTCATGCTTAAAGTCCTCACACAGATACACCGCTCTTCAAGCCACAAATCGACGTTTGCTCGCTTCGCGTGTGTTGGCGCGACGATCTCTTTGGTGGATGCGGGTGTTCTTTATCTTGCGCTCGGGCTGGGTGTGCACGCTTACCCGGCGAGGTTGATATCACTCCCCTGCTCAATGGCGGTCGGTTATCTTCTAAACCGCTATTTCACTTTTCACCATTTTGAAACAGGCCGTGCTCTTTGGCATTCGCTTCTCCGCCACTTCGCAGTTCACTCAGTGGGAGGAGTCATTAATATCGGAGTCTACGCGCTTGTTTTGGAGCTTGGTCAGACGCTGGGTGGGCAGGTTGCTGCGTCTGCGACGCTACCGGTTATCAGTGTATGGATTGGCGGGGTTGCAGGACTCTGCTTCAACTATTTTTTCTCACAGAAACTGGTCTTTGACCGCTAAGTATGCCTTTTCGTCTCTGCCTGCGTAGCTTAGCTTTTTATGCTTATTGTTGGTGGCAAGCAATAACGGCTGTTCGCCGCAAAGCATCTCCGGTTCCTTTAAAGCGACTGCGCTTTCTCCTGATTTTCTTCCCGTGCTTCCTACTCTTACAGTCAATACACTGGATTTTCTGGGTGTTGGATGCCGTGCTTTTCCCATCTACAGCCGATGTAATCGTTCAGCGGCCTATCTTTATTACAGGAATACCCCGAAGTGGCACTACCTTTGTTCATCGCTCACTGGCGCGCGCACCTGGACTCACCACCTTCTCCACTTGGGAAGCTGTTCTCGCTCCCTCTATCTGCGAGAAACGAATTATAAAACGACTGGCGGGCATCGATCAGCGGCTGGGGCGTCCTCTCCGCAGATTCACCGAATGGCTAATGAGGCGAATCAGCGGCGATTTTCAGGCCATCCATAGCGTTGGACTGAACGCACCAGAGGAAGATTACCTAGCTCTGTTGCCTTTCGGAGGGTGCTTTCTTTTCGCACTCGCCTTTCCTGAGGTTGGGGAGCTGCGCGATCTAGCGTATTTTGACCGCATGCCTGCGAAACGTCGTCATCAATTGCTCGATCTTTACCACCAGTGCCTACAGAAGAAGCTCCATGATTGCCCGCCGGGGGCGCGTTTAATCTCAAAGAATGCAGCCTTTGGGTCTTGGATTCACGATCTCTCCGAAAACTATCCCGATGCGGTGTTTTTACTCTGCGTTCGGTCTCCGCTGGAGGCCTTTAGCTCACAGATCAGCTCACTGACCAGTGCCCGAGATGCGTTCGGCACCAATACGTTGGGCATAAAGACGTCAGAATTGATGAGGCAGATTTTTCAGCATAATTATGCCGAAATCGCAAAGCTGGCCGAAGAACCAGTTTTGCAAAAACGGTGTCGGGTTCTAGCTCAAAAAGATTTGAAGGTGGACCCGGCGCATCTATTAACGGCAGCAGCTGAATTCGCCGGTTTGGAAAGAAATACGTCTTTTACCGATTATCTGACTCACCTGCAACCGTCTGGAGAGAGTGCACACGAACACAGCACTGCTTCCATCCCGGGCGATAACACCGAATTCTTCGAAAATACGGCTGCCTCCTACGCGGCAATTCTTGACCTCGAATGCCGAATCCGACCCACTTGAGCAATGCCACCCCCTGCCTCTTCCCTCATTTCAGCCGACACGGAAAAGCTTACAGCGGTCGCGACTCAAGCCGCAGATTTGCGGGTAGCCTTTTTTTCCGACTCCCTTCCCGAGCGCAATGGCACCGGTGCCTATTATCACGACCTCATCGGTCAGCTCGCCCCGCTGGTCGGAGCTACGGAAATTTTTCAACCGAAACCCCGCAAAGGACGTCCAATCCTTTCGCTCCCCATGCCGGGGGATCCCTTGCAGCGCTTGGTTGCTCCGAACATTTGGCGTATCCGCAGAGGCTTTCGTGATCTGCGTCCTAATATTGTGGTCTCGATAACACCGGGACCATTCGGATTACTCGGCCTCTACCATGCAAGGCGTCATGGAGTTTGCTTCATTTCTGCCTTTCACACCGATTTTGAAAAATTGGCGAGGCTCTACTGGCGACCGTTCAACCGGGCGATTGTGAATGGAATTTTGCGTAACATTAACCGCCTTCTCTGTCACCAAAGCCGCACCGTCTTAATCAACAATTCCGATTTGCGTAAGGATGTTGTCGCTCTTGGTGCGCCCTCGGTAGAGGTCATGGGCACGCCGATTCAGCCAATATTTCTTGAGCGACCGATTCAAGCTCCACAAAAAACAGTCGGGCAAATTTGCTTCGCCGGACGCCTTGCAGCGGAAAAAAATGTTGATCAGATTATCGTGGCCGCACGTAACTTCCCGAATATCAAGTTTGTAATCGGCGGCGATGGCCCGCTTCGCAAAAAACTGGAAACCGAAGCCGCAAGCATTGGCAACGTCCGCTTCACGGGATGGCTCAGCCGCGACGCACTCGTGGACCTGCTCGACAGTTCTTCTCTACTGCTCCTGCCCTCAAAGATGGAAACATTTGGCTCAGTTGCACTCGAGGCTATGGCTCGAGGCCGTCCAGCGCTCGTCTCGGCCAACGCCGGTATCCACGACTGGCCACTTCTCAAAGCGGGTCTTTTCAAATTGGAACAAGACCAACCTTTAACCGACGCCCTCTCCGCAATTTTGAAGCTACCGGCAGATACCTGGCAGCGCAAAGGTCGCGACGCCCGCAAGGCAGCCGAACAACTCAACGACGAAACCATCACCCAGTGGATCAGCGTATTGGGTAGCTGCGTGGAAACGAAATGAACGGTCTGGTCTCGATACATGACCTCATGCCAGAAACTATGGATCGGGTGGAAGCGATTCTCGATTGGCTTGAGCAACGCTCGGTCCCACCGGCGACACTGCTCGTTGTTCCGGGGAAGCCCTGGACGAGTAATGGGCTGAGTCGCCTTCGTGAGCTGGCTGAAGCGGGTCATGAATTGGCTGCACACGGTTGGCAACATCGGACGCAGCCCCGTCGTTTTTGGCACCGACTTCATGCGACATTTGTTTCACACAATGTCGCCGAGCATCTTAATCTTGATTCCGCCGAAATTACCGAGCTCATGCTACGAAGTTTTGCCTGGTTTCCCGAAAATGGATTACCCTCGCCAAGACTTTATGTGCCACCAGCCTGGGCTCTTGGCAATATAAGCGCTAAACACCTTGCCCAACTACCCTACCACAACATTGAAACAACCTTTGGCATTCTACAACGTAATCAAGAAGGAATTTATCAAATGCAGAGGCTTCCATTAAGTGGCTATGAAGCGGATACCGACATACGCGCAGCATTCCTCCGGAAATGGAATACTTGCCAGGCTAGGTCTGCAAAAATGACGAATCGCCCGCTTCGAATTTCCATACACCCTGACGATCCAGGCTTACCCTTGCGCAATCAAATGCAGGCACAAATACTTATGATAGATAAATTCGTAAGCTACGAATCGTTGAATACTTAGACACGAACGGATTTTATGCCTTCGCGCGGACGCCACCAAACCACCTCGAAAGAGTGTAAACAGACAATTGCAAAAATTGAATCCCTCGACGGAGTCATCGGAGTGATCATTGGGCATTCTTACGGAGGAAAGTCCCTGGGCAAGAATAGCCGAACCGGTGCGGTTAAGGTTCAGCGTATCGAGAGTGCCGGTATCAAAGCAGCCACGCAAAGCGCCAAAGGCCTGCAGGAGCTCTTTGTGCGAACAGAGAAGGGCAAAGTAAAAAGTATCGCTAAGAAAATCACCAAGCTTTCCTGAATTCCTCTACGGATTTATGATTAAACCCGTGAAATAAATATCCGCGAGCATCGTCGTCAAAAAATCGATCAACTGAATTGATAATTATTAATTAGATTATTGAACGGTGTTTGAAAATCACATTAAATATCGAAGCATAAGAGGCCTGAGTTCTTGCACAGCTTGGCGGTATGGAAGGTTTTTAATCAACGAGACACGAAGCCAGCGAATGAACTGCAAGCAACGCTGTGTGGACCTGTCGAGTCTCCCGACCAGAGGGTTGATCACCTGTTTATTCAGTTCTGCCTTTTTACGGGCGTGCTTTTTACGGCTGGCTCTGTGCCTGCGGCTTTTTTCGTCAGTGATGCCTTCTTCTTGTTCGAGTTTCAGGGAAAGCAGCAATATCAAGTTGTGCGCCATGCAGATAAAGTGGGCCTGTTGTTTTTTGGCGGTCGCGGATTGGGCCCAGGCTTTGCCTTCACCGAGTTTGTTTTTGTTCTGGTCGAAGACTTTCTCAATGTCCCACCGGCACTTGTAAAGGAATGCGATGAGCCCAGGCGGCAAGGTCATCTCGGCAGTCAGGAACATGTAGGTTTTGCCGCTTTCCGCGTCGTTGTAAACCACCCGCCGGATTGCCGTCCCGTTGGAGGTGCCGACCAACTCGTTAGCCAGGACGCCTGTGTTGCGGGGATCTTCCCGGTCGTAGTCCATGTCCCCGCATTTAAGCAGGGCGGAGTTGGCTTTTTGCAAAGTGATGAAGTAAATCCCGTTTTGTTTGCATTTGCGCCAGAACAGATAATCCACGATGGCCGGATCGTAGGCGTGGATCACCTTGGTCCCTTTCGGTGCTCCCATTCTCAAGCTGGCGATTTGAAGGCTTTTGAGTTTTTTGATCTCGTGTTCTTTCTTTTGTTTGCCTTCGGCGTTGCACAGATCGAGGTAATGAAGCGAATGGGCTCGAAGACTCAGAGAGAAGATGTGATTGACCGCGCGTTTTTTGCCTTGGATCGGCAACTCGTGGGCACTGGCACCAATGGTATGACCATCCGTGGCGTAAATATGGAACTGTTCCAGTTCCTTGTGCTCGGCGAAAGGATCGCCGCTGTTGTCGAAGACCCGTGCGTCTGTTTCTTTCGCGAGCGCTTCGTCCATCTTGGCGACAAGCGCCAACCGCCGCTTGCTTTTCAAAGCGTCGAAGAAGTTGCCGACACCAAATGTCGTTCCCGAAAAATACAGACACAAGCTTTGAACCCAGCCCCGCCCACTGTAACGGGGATGCACGACCCTGGCCACACCCGACTTCAAGTGGGCGGCGTCTTCATATTGAAAGCACTTGCGAGTGCATCTGGAGCGATCAAAAATAGATAATAGCGGTTGCCAAAAGCGGTCATTGAGGCTGGGGGTTTTGGTGAGATCCATAAGGATCACTTTACCGGCAAAGCCTCCAAGTGTAAACGTATAAATTATTGAATGTCAGGTCATTGAAAATTTTCTTTTTCTATCAAAAGCTCCACCAGGCCCTACGGGAGGGGCAAAAAGCCCTTTTCTCAGGATTTAAGACCCCGAAGGACCCCACTCACGTCTGGTCTCCTCAGGCTCCTTCCAATCCCTTACAGCGGTTCGTTCGTAAGCCTTTTTGAATTATTTTTCAAACACCGTTCAGATTATTAATTAGGGACAGGTTTTTTTACGTTGACTTTTTAAGCTAAATTGATGGGATTTCGCTCGATGCGACGTAAACGATTGAAGATTACTGAGCCGGGGGTCGATGCGGTGTATCATTGCATGACGCGCACGGTTAACGGAGAGCACCTCTTTGAGGAGCGGGATAAGGAGCGGTTGCGGCGTATGCTTTGGCAGGTGGCCGACTTCTCGGGGGTGGAAATCCTGACCTACTGCCTGATGAACAACCACTTCCATGTGCTGGTCTATGTGCCGTATGAAGCTGAAGTCCCGGATCAGGAGCTGCTACGGCGCTACCGGGTGCTTTACCCGAAGCCGACGGACTATGAGACCGCCTCAATCCAGATTCTGGAGAAGACCCTGGCTGACGGGGGACGTGAGGCGGAGGCGCTCCGGCGGAAACTCCTCGCTCGGATGGGGGATGTGTCAGAGTTTATGAAGACGCTGAAGCAGCGCTTCTCACTCTGGTATAACCATCACCATGAACGCTTTGGCACGCTCTGGGCCGAGCGGTTCAAGTCGGTGCTGGTGGAGGGGGAAGGCAACCCGCTGCGGACCATGGCCGCTTACATTGATCTGAACCCGGTGCGGGCGGGTCTGGTGGCGGACCCGAAGGACTACCGATTCTGTGGCTACGCCGAGGCGGTTGCGGGCAGAAAGAAGGCGGTCGCCGGGCTGCAACTGGTCTGGAGCGCTTTTAATCCGGGTGGAGCCGGGGCGCTGGCAGCACACCGGATGCTTTTATTTGGCAAGGGGGTCGTTCCGAAGAAGCAAGGCTCCTTTGACCGGGAGCAAGCTTTGCAGGTGCTGGAAGTCGAACAGGGAGAACTCTCCAAGGCAGAATTGATGCGCTGCCGGGTGCGCTATTTCAGCGATGGGGCGATTCTAGGTTCGAAGGAGTTTGTCGCTTCCTTTGTCGATGCCTGGCAGAAAGACAAGCAGCGGAAGTATCCGCCCAAAGTGCATCCCATGCGCGGGGGCGATTGGGGCGGCATCGCCGTGATTCAGGGGCTGCGCAGACGGGTTTTCGGCTGAGTTTCACCTGGAAACGAACTCAAAAAAGGCCACCCCTGCGGGTGGCCTTGAAATGGTGGTGGGAGCCGGATTCGAACCAGCGAACTCAATGAGAACAGATTTACAGTCTGCGTGCTTTAGCCACTTGCATATCCCACCGAAACTGACGAGTCCGAGACTGTAGAGCCCTGCTTCTCCATGCCAAGAAATTTTTTGAAATTTATTCTGTGCAGAAGTCGTCCGCTTCCATAGCACTCTCTCTATAGCCGTTTCCCACTGCGGTCTTTCCGCTATGAAACAAATGACACGAGAGGATTTTCGTTGGAGTCGCCTGCCCGATTGGATGCGGGGTCGTTTTGATGACGCCCAGCGCTTCCTTGCGCTCTGCATTTGCGCGGGCGTCCTCTGCGGATTGGTTGGAGTCAGCTTCCACCTGGCCATTACGTTGCTCTTCGATGGCCTCTTCGGCCTTTATCAGACCTGGGGCGTTTGGACGCTTCCCGCGATGATTCTATCTCCTGCCCTGGCTGGACTCATTGTCGGCGTCTTGATCCAAAATGTCGCACCGACCGCAAGCGGCTCGGGTATTCCCCAGACCAAGGCAGCCTACCATAACAAATTCGGGGTCGTTAAAACCTCTGAGGCTTTTTGGCGATTCATCGCTGGGACAATTTCCGTCGGCTTCGGCAATAGTCTCGGGCGGGAAGGCCCAACGGTCCAGATTTGTAGCGCTGTTTCCTCAAAATTGGGGCGAATTTTTGGTCTGAGCAAGCGCCGGATTCAAGCAATGGTGCCGGTCGGCATGGGTGCGGGTATCTCTGCCGCATTTAATGCACCGCTTTCAGCGATCACTTTTGTCTTCGAAGAACTCTTTGACAACAACTTCAGCAGCAAAGCGCTTGGCGGTATTCTTGTGGCTGTCGTGGTCGCTGCGGTGGTTGAGCGCAGCCTCCTGGGAGAACACAGTGCGCTCGGGGCTACGCGTGATGTTTTTGAGACCTCCTGGTGGATGCTGGTCTGCCTGGTGCTCGGGCCCTGCGCGGGCCTTCTCGGCCATCTCTTTTCCCGCCTGCTACTGTCCCTGCGCGCACGGTTCAAACAATGGACTAGCCTACCAGCCTATCTGCGCCCGGCACTGGGTGGCCTCAGTGTTGGCCTAATCGGGGCTACCGTTTGGCAGTTCAGCGGGGGTAACCACGGGGTTTTCAGTATCGGATACGATGATCTTAATTCTGCACTCAATGGCGATTTGCTTTGGCAGGCACTACTGCTTCTTCTCATCGGCAAATTCCTCGCAACCGCAGTCTGCTATGCATCGGGGGCCAGTGGTGGCATCTTCGCACCCGTTCTCTTCATCGGCAGCATGTTGGGCGGCCTTTTTGGCGTCATTATGATACGCCTTTTCGGGTTGGATCCAAATATAGCGGCTGCCACGGCATTGCTTGGCACCGGGGCCTTTTTCGCCGCCGTCATTCGCTCTCCGCTGACATCTATACTCATCATCTTTGAGATGACGCACAACTACTCGCTCATTCTTCCCCTCATGATCGGGAACCTGCTGGCCTACGTGATCGCGGTCAGATTGCAGAGCATCCCCATTTACGACGCCCTTCTTCTGCAGGATGGCATCAGTTTGAAAAAAATGCCCGCTTATCGCGGTGATCGGGATTGGCGAAATCTTCCTCTGAGTACGATCATGACGCACGATTGTTCGACCGTATTGGGCGAGCGCGATGCCGCCACCTGTTTGAAACAGCTTGCCGATCGCGGAAAACGCCACCACGGATACCCTGTCGTCGCAGAGGACAACCCGCTAACGCTGCTGGGCATGATCACGCATCACGAACTGGAGGAACTCGCGGAAAGAAACGATTCACGGCATATCGCCGATTGGCTGGATGGGCACGAGATCGTCAAGCTCCACCCCGACAACTCAATCCGCGATGCCGCCAATATTCTGGTGCTAAAAGACGTTCTTCAAGCGCCGGTTGTGAGCCGGACCGATACCCAGAAACTGCTGGGAATTATCACTCTGCATGACATCGCGAGGCAGCAAAACACGATCGAGGAAAACCTCGGTTAGAGCCCAAAAACGCCAGCGACTTCAACGAAGTAAGCATCGACAAAGCGGTCGAACCCGAGAAAATAGATCAGTCCGGCAACTGCGAGCATCGGCCCAAACGGCACTTGCGCCCCAAAATGCTCCGCTTCATCCTCGGTCTCCGAATCCTGCGGCGACTCTGTGGCGGGATCCGACTCTTCTGATGCACCAGCGAAGAGTCGCGCGAGTAGCAAGTAGGGCAGCAAAACAACCGACCCGACCAGCGCTCCACCAAACATGGCAAAGACGGCCCCCTGCCATCCACAAAATGCACCAATGAATCCGACAAATTTCACATCGCCCTCCCCCATGGCTGGCTTCCGAAAAACGATTTCACCCAATACAGCGACCCAATAGACCAGCCCCGCACCGACAAGCGCTCCGATGATGGATTCAAGCCCCGACTGAACATGGGCCACAAGCGGAAGCCCCTCGCCGCCATGTAAGGCCGGAAAAGCGAACGACAGGACAACCCCGAGCACCATACCCCCAATCGAGAAACGATCGGGGATAATCATGTGATCGAGGTCGATGAAGGTCGCACAGATTAGGAAGGCGACAAAGAGCATGCCGATTAGAGCTACAACGGGCGAATAAATCAACCACACCCAAAGAAATAAAACCGCTGTCAAGAGCTCAATCGCCGGGTAGCGGATACTGAACCGCGCACCGCAGCAACTGGCGCGTCCACGCAAAACGATCCAGGACAGAACGGGAATATTGTGGTAAAACGGAATCGGTTTCCCGCAGGCACAGCGGGACCCGGGGAAAACAGTCGAGCGATCCTCCGGTATCCGGTAGATACAGACATTGAGGAAACTGCCGGTGATCGCACCGAAGATCGCCGCCAGCGCCGCAAAAAACCAAGGGAAGTCCTCGTTGATAATTTGAAATGTCTCGATCATAGCACTGGAGCCGGAAGTCTCGCCCGGCGGACATCAGAAAAAGGGTATGCTTAAAAATTTAAAAGCATAAAGGAGCTTTCGGCGAAATTAAGCACGATAAAACACCTTCCAAAAAAATCTCGTCCTTTTCCAGCCAAGCCCTAACCTGCCTTAACATGCCATCAGATGTTTTACGCGACCCGGGTGCTTTTCAGCCCGTCATCCAGTTTTCAATCCACGCCGATAACAAGGTTGGCCGACTCCACGAAATCGTCGGCCTGCTTTCCGTGCATGAGGTGCATATCGTCGCTCTCTCCATACTGGACACGACGGATAGCTCGATTGTCCGAGTCATCGTCAACTACCCGGAAGAGGCCCAAAAACTTTTGATCGAGCACCAGTTTTCTTTCGTTCAAAGCGAACTGATCGCCGTCGAATTGAGCAGCGAATCGGAAATCGGAAACGTCACGTGTGCACTCGTGCAGGCTGAGATCAACATCCACTACATTTACCCCTTCCTCATCCGCCCGAATGGCCGCTATGCCCTGGCAATCAGCCTGGAGGACAATGATCTTGCGGCTGAGACGCTGACCCGAAGTCAAATCAAAGTGATTGGCCAGGACGATATCGCCCGCTAGGACTCACTCATCAGAGAATCCACCAAGACCGACTGCAACTTTTTCATGGTTCGCGGCGATTAGAAGGACAAGCAGCCTTAACGCTGCGAAACCCAAAAATCAAAAAAACCCATGAAAATAAAAGCTATCTATCTCCTCAGCCTCCTCGCGATTTGTCTGCCGATTGCCGCAGAGGCACAGTCAGGCAAAAACACCGGGAAAAAGGTCGGCAAAGGTGCTAGTCCTGAAGCCGTTCTGGCCCGCCTCGATGCCGACGAAAACGGCAGTCTCTCAAAAGACGAGGTGCGGGGCCGCATGCTCAAACACTTCGAATCCATCGATGCAAACAGCGATGGCACGATCCGTCTGGAGGAACTAACCGCCGCCCGCGAGAAAACCCGCGAGCGGGTCGGTAAAAAGGTGGAAAAGATCAGAGATGCCGATACCGATGGAAACCGCGCTATTTCCATCGATGAAGCGGCAAACGCTGGCATGGACAAGCTCGTCAAAAACTTCGAGTTCGTCGATATTGACGGCGACGGCGAGATCTCCCGCGAAGAGATGCGCACGTTCCGAAAGGCCCGGCAGAACCGAAAAGGAGCGAATAAGTAAGCCAGACCGAAAACCTCCACAATACAAAGCCCGACCGGTTAAAAGCGTTCGGGCTTTTCCTTTGCATTTTCATCGACTTGTTGTTTCATGCGCCGCCGTGGGAAGCGTCGCCGCCCCACAACCAATTCAATATCTAGTTGAAGATCGGCAATCATGTGCATCTCACAGCTTGCCGCCCAAATGCGACGACTCGCGCGGCTCGATCCGGTAGCCC
>JAAAPI010000100.1 GCA_009908325.1 Verrucomicrobiota bacterium
CCTGAGCCCGCCCCACTCCGCACCGTGCCACTCATGGCCGAGGGACCGGAGGCCTTCGCCCGGGCCAACATGGAATGGGGCCTCGCCCTCTCGCCCGAAGAAATCGACTATCTTGTGGCTACGTATCAGAAAATGGAGCGCGACCCGACCGATGCGGAACTCTTCATGTTCTCGCAGGTAAACTCCGAGCACTGCCGCCATAAGATCTTCAATGCAGATTGGATCGTCGACAGCGATCCGAGTGAATTGAGCCTTTTCAAGATGATCCGCAACACCCACGCCCTCAACTCCGACGGCGTGCTTGTCGCCTACTCCGACAACTCGGGCGTGCTCGAAGGCTTCCCCGCCGACTGGTGGGAGGTCAATCAGAAGGACGGCCATTTCCGTTACGAAAAGACAGCGAGCCAGCTGGACATTCTCTGCAAGGTCGAAACGCACAACCACCCGACTGCCATCTCCCCCTTCCCCGGAGCCGCGACCGGCGTGGGTGGGGAAATCCGCGACGAGGGTGCCACCGGCATCGGCGGTCGCCCCAAGGCAGGACTCGCCGCCTTCATGGTATCGAACCTCGAAGTGCCCGGCTATCCGCTCCCTTGGGAAAAACCCATAGCGGAACACCCTGCCCGTACGGCCTCGCCCATGGACATCATGCTGGAGGGCCCCATCGGCGGCGCCGCTTTTGGCAATGAGTTCGGTCGGCCCCAGCTCTGCGGCCTCTTCCGCACGCTTCAACTAGAGCACAACGGCCAGCACCGCGGCTACCATAAACCCATCATGGCGGCCGGCGGCATGGGCAATCTGAAACGCGAACACGTTGCGAAGAAGGACATACTCCCCACTGCCCTGATCATCCAGCTCGGTGGGCCCGCCATGAAGATCGGGCTGGGCGGTGGCGCGGCCTCATCGATCGGAGCCGGCTCACAGTCCGAAGCCCTCGACTTCGACTCCGTGCAGCGCGGCAACCCGGAGATGGAGCGCCGCTGCCAACAAGTTATCGACGGATGCATCGCCCTTGGCGCGGATAACCCCATGCGCTCCATTCACGACATCGGCGCGGGCGGCCTCTCCAACGGCCTGCCCGAACTCGTCGAGGCCACCGGCGGCCGCTTCCACCTGCGCAACATCCACAACGAAGACGCCTCCATGAGCCCGATGGAGATCTGGTGCAATGAATCGCAGGAGCGCTACGTCATGGCCGTCATGCCCGACCGGATCGATGCCTTTGAGGCCCTCTGCAAGCGCGAACGCTGCCCCTGCGCCATCGTCGGCGAAGCGACGGACGACGGCCAACTGGTGCTGGAAGACGCCCACTTTGAGAATCGCCCCATCGATATGGAAATGAGCGTCCTCCTCGGCAAAACCCCGAAAATGCTGAAAGACGTGACCCGTCTCGTCGAGGACCACGCCCCACTCGACGTATCCGGCATTGAACTACCCGAGGCCATTGACCGCGTGCTCCGCTTCCCCGCCGTGGCCAATAAGACCTTCCTGATCACCATTGCCGATAGGACCATCACCGGCATGGTGACCCGCGATCAAATGGTCGGCCCCTGGCAGACCCCCGTAGCCGACGTCGCGGTCACCTCGACGAGCATGGATGCCACCACCGGCGAGGCCATGGCCATGGGTGAACGCACCCCCCTGGCCATTCTCAACGCCCCCGCCTCCGGCCGCATCGCGGTCGGCGAATGCCTGACGAATCTAGCCGCCAGCTACATCGGCCGGATCGGCAAGGTGAAGCTCTCCGCCAACTGGATGGTCGCCGCCGGCGAACCCGGCGAAGACGCCAACCTTTACGACACCGTAAAAGCCGTGGGCATGGAGCTCTGCCCCGCGCTGGGTATCTGTATCCCCGTCGGTAAGGACTCCATGTCCATGCGCACCAACTGGCAGGATTCGCAGGGCAAGGACCACAAACAAGTCTCTCCCCTCAGTCTCATGGTGACCGGCTTTGCCAGTGTCGAAGACGTGCGCCAAACCGTCACGCCCGACCTCAAATCAAGCGAGAGCGCCCTCCTCCTCATCGATCTTGGTGCTGGGAAAAACCGCCTCGGCGGCAGCACCTTTGCCCAGGTTTACAATCAAGTCGGGCAAGACGTGCCCGACCTCGATGATCCCGCGCAGTTCAAAGGCTTCTTCGCCGCCATCCAAGAGCTCATTAAAGAAGATCTCCTGCTCGCCTACCACGACCGCAGCGATGGCGGCCTTTTCGCGACCGTCGCCGAAATGGCCTTCGCTGGTCGGAAAGGGATTAACCTTCTCCTCGACAAGCTACGAAGTGACAAGCTTCCCAGCTTGTCGTCCGGCGGCTTCGACAAGCAAGGATGCTTGTCACTACTTTTTTCCGAAGAACTCGGAGCCGTCATTGAGGTCGACAAATCCCGCCTGCTTGAGATCACCGCGATCCTTGGCAAACACCGCTTAAGCGGGATCAGCCACCTGATTGGCAGCACGACGAAAGAGCCCACATTCACCATTGAACTCGACGGCGAAAAACTCTTCAGCGACCGAATCGCCTCGCTGAACCGCGCATGGAGCGAGCTCACCTTCCACATGCAAGCCCAGCGCGACAACCCCGCCTGCGCCCGTGAGGAATACGACGCCCTCCTCGATGAAGGCAACCCCGGCCTTCTCATTCAACCCAGCTTTGACCTCGACGCAGTCGAAAACGTCAACGCCGCCAACGTAGGGGCTTCACTTGTGAAGACCGCCGCAGCCAAGACTACGGAGCCAGATCCCGCATCCCGCACCCCGAATCTCGGATTCATCGCGAAACCCCGCGTCGCCATCTTCCGCGAACAAGGCATCAACGGCCAAAACGAAATGGCCTTCGCCTTCGACCGCGCCGGATTCGAAGCGGTCGACCTGCACATGACCGACCTTTTGGCCGACCGTATCGACCTGAAAGACTTCGCCGGACTCGTGGCCTGCGGTGGATTCTCCTACGGCGATGTGCTCGGTGCCGGCACTGGCTGGGCCAAGAGCATCCTCTACAACCCCAAGCTGGCCGATCAGTTCCAGGCCTTTTTCGAGCGCTCCGACAGCTTCACTCTCGGCGTCTGCAACGGCTGCCAGATGATCGCCCAGCTCAAGGACATCATCCCCGGTGCCGCACACTGGCCTCGGTTTGTGCGCAACCGCTCCGAGCAATTCGAGGCCCGCTACGTCAACGTCGAAGTGCTGAAAAGCCCCAGCCTCTTTTTCGAGGGGATGGCGGGCAGCCGCCTGCCGATCCCCGTGGCGCACGGAGAAGGCCGCGCCGACTTCCGCCAGACCGGCGATTTCGAGAAATGCCTAACCGGCAACCTTATCAGCGCCCGCTACATCGACGCCAAGGGCGATCCGACCGAACAATATCCCATGAATCCAAACGGCTCCCCAGCTGGGGCAACTGCCTTCACCAGCACCGACGGTCGCGCCACCATTTTGATGCCGCACCCAGAGCGCTGCTTCCGCGCCGTGCAAATGAGCTACCGCGCCCCCGGCACATTCACAGGAGAGGCCGGCCCGTGGCTGAAGATGTTCCAGAACGCGCGGCAGGCGCTTGATTGATCCCTCGGATCCGACCAATCCGAATGATCCCATGCAAACACCCCGCCAGCCCGACCGCCCAAACAAGCGTCTCCGCGCCAGCGGCGGTTACCGCAAGCTGGCCAGCTTTCAAACCACCACACTCATCTACGACGGCACGGTCGCATTTTGTAACTACTTCGTTAGTGGCTATAGCCGCACACACGACCAGATGGTTCAGGCCGCCCGCAGCGGTCGCCAGAATATTGCCGAGGGCAGCCGCGCCGGGGCCGTCAGCAGCAAGTCGGAACTCCGCCTGACCAATGTCGCCCGAGCCAGTCTCGAAGAGCTGCTTCTGGATTTCGAGGACTACCTTCGCCAAAATGACCTGCCACTTTGGGGCAAAGACAGCCCCGAATCAAAAAAAGTTCGTGCGCTCGGTCGCGAGATCCAGGACGCCCCTGCCAACTCACCGCTCGCCAACCCGCAGGACGCGGGCGACCGCGCTCGCAATAAGCTCTATGCAAACTGGCTCCAGCACAAAGACCCCGCTATCATCGCCAACACCCTGCTCTGCCTGATCCACCAGGCGAATTACTTGCTCGACCAGCAGCTCATCGCCCTCGAACGCGACTTCGTCGAAGGCGGCGGCTACTCCGAGCAACTCGCCGCCGCACGGATCGCACATCGTCGTCGACCGGATCGGACGGATCCGTCGGATCCGTCCGATCCCGCCGACCAAATCCCTAAATGTCCCCAATGCGGAGAACTGATGGCCCTACGCACTGCCCGCCAAGGCAAAAACGAGGGCTCCCAATTCTGGGGCTGCACCGCCTACCCGAAATGCAAAGGCACCGCGCCTCTCGATTAAAATTCGTCCGGTTCGACCGATCCGTCTGATCCGTCTGATTTGACCGATCCGTCCGATCCGTCGGATCCGACGGATCTCAGGCAAACCGTTTGCTCAGGCATCTTGACCGAGGATCACCGAAGCGCCAGTTCAACTCCGTCGCCCTGGAAATACCGATCCGCGGACCGGAGACAATGCTGGACACGTCACCACTTTCGAGCGAGCCCATTCCATTCTCCAGGAAGCGGCTGCCGTGATGTTCGCCGGAAATACCGAGCGCCTGCGTCAATCGCCCGGGTCCTGCGGTGAGCCGTTTATCTGGGAAATCGCCTCTCCGTTTCCGCATGGCGTCGAGGCCGACTTCCGGCTCCAGGGCACGAATCAGGACGAAGCCATTCCCCTTCCGTCCCTTGACCAGTATGTTGAAAAGCCAGTGGACTCCGTAGTTTAAATAGACGTAGGCGTCACCCGCCTCATGTTCTTCAATAAACCGACGCGACGCGGGCCGCAGCCAGGTGTGACAGGCTTCGTCGCCCGTGGAATGATAGGCCTCCGTCTCTACGATTCTGCCAGCGCATTCTCCCCAATGGAAGCGACAGCCGATAAGGGCACGGGCGCAGTTGATCGGATCATCATGAAAAAATTCCTGACCTAACAAACACATAAAATCAAATTCACCGTAGCCGCATTCCCGGATGCGAGCTCGCGTAGACCGCACTTATCTTTTCCAGAGCCGGGTGGGCCGGGTCGAACTCGACCCGGCTGGGGCCGGGCAGGCCTTCAACCGAATCCATCACCCGAATACCGTTTGTTGCATTTGTCACAAACAGAGCGTCCGCATGC
>JAAAPI010000016.1 GCA_009908325.1 Verrucomicrobiota bacterium
TTCCGTGGATCGTATTGAGGTAATCGAGGTATTTTTTGTTCATAGGTGACTTGTGGAATGTGAAATCGGATGCGCTAGTGTCGATGGAGTTTGCGGGAGTGGAAGGAATATGAGAATGGCTTATCGTTGCGGTTAGAAGAGTCTGGGGAACGTTCAATGGGGTGTAGGCTGGTCGTTGTTGAATGTTGAGCGTTGAATGTTGGACGTTAAACGTTCGAGCGAAGCGAGCCCCCGTTCGAGCGAAGCGACCCTCTTTTATCCATTGAGCGAAGCGAAGCGTTCCTTCACGGCATCCCATGATTCGGTGTCGGTGGGTTCGTAAGTCTTTATGGCGAAGGACCTGGCAACGATTGCGCGGCCCTCGGCCAGTGTGCTGATCTCGCCATCGGCCATCATCTGCGCGATGATGTTCCCGAGACCAGTGGCTTCGACCGGTCCGGCGAAGACGCGTGCGCCGAGGGCATTGGCGGTGAACTGATTGAGCTGTTCATCCTGGCAGCCTCCACCGACGACGTGAAGGGAATCGGGTTTTTCTTCAGTATACTTCGGCAGTTTGGACCAGACTTCGGCGTAACGCAGGGCGAGGCTTTCGTAGATACAACGGACGATTTCTCCGGGAGTGTTGGGGATGGGTTGCCGGGTTTCGCGGCAGAATTCCTGAATTTTTTCCGGCATGTGTCCGGCACTCGCGAATCGGGCCGCGTCCGGATCGATGAGTGAGCGAAAAGGCTCGGCTTCCGCCGCCAGTCCGGCCATGTCGCCATAGCTGTAGTCCTGTCCGTGGTCGAGCCAGTAGCGACGCGACTCCTGAATCAACCAGAGTCCACAGATATTTTTAAGGAAACGGATGGTATCGCCGACGCCAGTCTCGTTGGTGAAGGCGTCGCCGTAGGAGTCCTCGGAAATGACGGGACCCGGAAGTTCGATTCCCATGAGCGACCAGGTGCCACTGCTCAAATAGGCCGGGTTCTTTGCTGAACTGGGCACCGCCGCTACGGCGCTGGCGGTATCGTGCCCACCCACAGTGACAACTTTCAGACCCGCGAGCCCGGTGTCTTCCTGAATATTGCTCCGTAGCTCGCCCAAATCACTGCCGGGATCTTTGATTGTCTTAAATAAGTGCGTGGGAATGCCTAGTTGCTCGATCAGAGCGTAGTTCCAGTCGCGGGTGCGGGGGTCGTAGAGCTGGGAGGTGCTGGCGATGGTGCGTTCCTGCACTTTCTGCCCTGTCAGCCAATATCCCAGCAGGTCTGGGGTAAAGAGCAGGTCCTGCGCGTGCCGGAGCATGGGGTCGCGTTGTCCGGTCTCGGAGAGGAGCTGGAAGGCGGTATTGAAGAACATCATTTGGATCCCCGTGGCTTCATAGAGTGCTTTCCGGGAAACGATGGAAAAGGCTTTATCCATCATCCCGTTGGTGCGTTGGTCCCGGTATTGGAACGGGAGACCGAGCAGGTGGCCTTCCGCGTCGAGCAAGCCATAATCGACACCCCAGGTGTCAATGCCCATGCTTGTGATGTTTTTGCCGTAGCGTTTCGCCGCGACGCGGAGCCCCTCAAGGATGTTGAGGAAGATACCGGTGACATTCCAGTGCCGACCGTCCGGCAACTCCAGCGGCGTGTTGGCGAAGCGATTCAACTCGTGAAGCTCGATGCGCTGTCCATCAAACTCCCCGGCCAGGACGCGACCGCTGCCGCCTCCGAGGTCAATTGCGAGGTAGGTTTTTTTCTGTTTCATATTTCTGGGGGATATGGGATGGAACCGCGTGAGGCTTTGCCTTTTACGCGGCGGGATATGGGATGGATTAAATCGATTCAGCGATCGTTACGGAACAGCCGCGCGTGCGCAGGTCTTCCACGAACTCGGGGTGGGCGGCGTTGTCCGTGATAATTTCGCTGATATCGTGCAAACTGGCGAAGAAATATTCCGAGTGTTGGTTGAATTTTGTCGAGTCGACCAAGAGGACCACCCGCTGCGCGAACTGAAGAAGAATTTCCTTAAAAACAGCCTGTTGCTCAAAGCCCTCGCTCGGCCCGCGATGAAGATCCAGCCCGATGCATGAAACAAACGCACAGTTTATATTGTGCCGTCGCAGCACGCTGTAACTGTCCCCACTGATGAAGGTTTGCGTCTTCGGGTGATAGGTGCCCCCCGTGGAAATCAGCTCGATTTTTTCTTTGGAAACGAGCTGATCGAGCACCGCATAGGCATTGGTCAGGACGCGAAATGGCAGGTCGGGTAGGCGATTTACGAGGGCGAAACCGGTCGTACTGCTGTCGAAGGCGTAGGTGTTTCCGGGCTGAATGAGGTGCAGCGCGGCTGTGGCGATCGCCTCTTTCTTATCGACTTCGAGGAGACGGCGCTCGGTGAACGATTGCAACTTGGGCCGTCCGTTCAAACTGCTGGCTCCGCCATGGATGCGCTTCAATTGATGATTTTCCGCCAGGACCTGCAGGTCCCGGCGGATGGTTTCGTCAGTTACCTGAAACTCTTCGGCCAAATCTATCGTCCGCACCGTGCCCCGCTCCTCGAGCAGGGTGAGTATTTGCAATTGACGTTCGGGTGCTAACACGGAGCCTTTTTGGTTGAAATTCTGGGGTGCAATTTTAAGTGCGGATGAAATTCATCCGCTGGTGCTGTCTGGGTTTGTCCCGCACCTGAAGGAGCGGACATACGTAGGCAGCTTCCTTCAGGTAGCCGCCCCGCAGTGGTAACAACACCCGCAAATTTTGGAAATTGCAAGAAATATGTTGACTTCACCGCCAGAAAATCCGCGAATCCATAAGAAAACAAAGAATCCCCCACATTTGTGATGAGTCAACTTCCTTTAAATCGCGCCCAAATTGAGCAGTTGGTGCGGCAGAGTTTAGCCCGCCACGCAGGTCAGGAGAGGTCTCTCCATCAGGCTGATGCGGGCCGCAACGGGTCGGCCGGGCAAGGCCCGAATCCACTCGTGGTGAATATCAGCGCCCGGCATTGCCATCTGTCTCAGCAATCTGTGGAGACCCTATTTGGCAAGGGCCACCAGCTCACCCCGAAAAAATGGCTTTACCAGGAAGGCCAGTATGCTGCGGAGGAGTCGGTCACGTTGATTGGTCCGCGGAGCCGTGTTATTTCAAATCTGCGCATCCTTGGGCCCTGTCGGGATTTTGATCAGGTAGAGCTCGCTGCGACCGACGCGATCTCGCTGGGTTTCAAGATCCCGGTGCGTAATTCGGGCAACATCGCAGGGACACCTGGTTGCATGCTGATGGGGCCTGCCGGCTTCCTCCGCATGGACGAAGGCGTCATCCGGGCCGCGCCACACGTGCACATGGCTCCGGAGGACGCCGCCTTCTATGGTGTCGAAAACAAGTCTTTTATGAAGCTCCGCGTCGGCGGCGAACTCGGTCTCACTTTTGATCGCATCTTCGTGCGGGTCGATCCCTCCTTCAAATTGGAGGTTCATATCGATACGGACGAGGGCAATGCCTGCGGCTTCACCCAGGAAAGCCCCTGCGAACTCCTTAAATAATTCTTCAATTAATCACCAAATCAACCCACAAAAACCATGAGTGAATCCATCGGATTAGTAGAAACAAAAGGTCTTACCGGCTCGATCGAAGCCAGTGATGCCATGGCCAAGGCGGCCTCGGTCAGCCTTGTTAAACAAATCGCCATCGGCGGCGGTTTTCTGACCGTTCTCGTCAAGGGAGATGTCGGCAGCGTGAAAGCGGCTGTCGAAGCCGGCGCCGAAGCGGCCAACCACGTCGGCGAACTCGTCGCCTCACACGTCATCGCGCGTCCGCACGATGATCTCTTAAAACATTTTGGAGCGTAAACCCCGCACATCAGGGAGACAAATATTATGGCAAAAAAAGCAATTGGAATGATCGAATGCAAGGGGCTGGTCAGCCTCATGGAAGCATCCGATGCCGCACTTAAATCAGCCGACGTCGTCATGACTGGCTACGAAAAAATCGGCAGTGGCCTCGTCACTTCCTTCTTCACCGGCGATGTCGCTGCGGTCAAGGCTGCGGTGGAAGCCGGTGCCGACGCCGCCGGCGCGATCGGCGAAGTCGTCGCCGTGCAAGTCATCCCCCGTCCCCACGACGACTTGAGCAAGCTCGGCAGCTGGATCGGCTAGAGCGAAGCGAAGCTTCGCAGTTGTTCGGTTTTCAGTTATCGGTTCGCCAGTTATCAGGTATCGATTCCATCCCGAGAATTGCGATTTGAAAAACTGAAATCTCCGATTTCCCCGATTTCTCCATGAAAATCCTCATCGCCAACCTCGGCTCCACATCGTTCAAGTATCGACTCTTCGATATGGACGCGGATCGTGCTGTGCAAATTGCCAGCGGCGGTTTTGAGCGGGTCACCGAGTATACCGGCTGCATCGAATCAATGCTGGAGAGTTTGGTGGGGGAGGGGCATGTCCAGTCGGGGGACGATATCGGAGCGGTCGGTTTCAAGACTGTTTTGGGCAAAGACCTGAGCGGCTGCGTCGCTGCCGACGAGCGCGTCATGGCAGCACTGGAGGGATTCAAAGAAGTGGCACCGGCGCACAACCCGCCCTACGCGGCGGGGATTCGTTGTTTTGCGGAGAAGCTTCCGGACGTTCCCCGAGTGGCACTTTTTGAGACCGGCTTTTACCAATGGATGGAACCAGCCGCCTACAATTATGCCATTCCCAAGGCCTGGCGTGATCTCGGCATTCGGCGCTACGGTTTCCATGGGGCCAGCCACAAATTCGTGGCCGAGCGGTCCGCCGAACTTCTGGGCAACGAAGCCATCGCGGACCGCGTTCGCCGGCTCTACATAGACGGTCCGGGCGACTACACAGGCGCACCGCTCCGTGTGCTGTCCTGCCACCTCGGTGGGAGCAGCTCGGTGACGGGCATCCGAAACGGCATAGCGATTGGCTCCAGCATGGGCTTCAGCCCGCAGAGCGGCCTCCCGCAAAACAACCGGGTCGGCGACCTCGACTCCATGGCCATTCCCTACGTCTGTAAAATGCTGGGGCTCTCCATCGAAGAAGCCGAGCGTCAGCTCAACAAAGAAAGCGGCTTGCTGGGTCTTTCCGGGGTGAGCAACGACGCCCGCGATATCCGAGAAGCCGCCGAAGCCGGTAGTGCCGACGCCGCTCTCGCCACCGGCGTCCTGATCGACAGTATCCGCCATTGGGCGGGCTCTTTCTTCTTCAAAATGGGCGGGGCCGAAGCCATCACCTTCACCGCTGGGATCGGGGAAAACGATTCCGATCTCCGCGCCGCCGTCTGCGACGGGCTCGAAGATCTCGGTGTCCGATCCGTGGCACTGAGGGCATTATCAGCACCGCCGATTCGAAAATCAAAGTCATCGTCATCCCCGCCAACGAAGAACTCGTCATCGCCCGCGAAGTCTACCGTCACGTCACCTCCAACTAATATGTCCTTAACCAAGCTTTTTAGAAAACCAATCGTAGGGACTGGCTTTACGCCAGGATCGAATCGGCTCCTAGTTTCATAACGCTCGGATCGCGGGATAAACCCGCTCGCTACTACGATCATTCCCGAATCTTAAATCCCGTATCACAAATCTCATAACAATCATCCAACCAACATAAAATCATGGCAAAACAAGCAATCGGAATTCTCGAAACCAAGGGGCTCATTGGCCTTGTGCAAGGCACAGACGCAATGCTGAAATCGGCAAACGTCGAACTCACCGGCCCGATGAAGGGCGTCGGCAGTGCCCTCGTCAGCGCAGTCGTCACCGGCGATGTGGCTGCGGTCAACGCGGCCATCGAAGCGGGTGCCGAAGCCGCTGGCCGCTACGGCGAAGTGATCAGTGCGCACGTGATCGCACGTCCGCATGAAGACGTCGAAACCGTCGTGCCCGCACTCAAGTCCGCTCCCAAGCGTGCTGCAAAATAGAGCTCGATGTATCTTGGAAAAGTCATAGGGTCCGTCGTCTCGACGAAGAAGGACGCCAGCATGCGGGGCCGCAAGCTCCTCATAGTCCGCCCCATGTTGGTCGATCCGGACGATCCCACCCGTTTCAAAGCGGGTGGTAATACCATCGTGGCGATCGACACACTCGGGGCGGGCGAGGGCGAACTCGTCATGTTTGCGCAGGGCAGTTCGGCCCGCCAGGCAGACGGGCTCAAACAGCTGCCGGTCGATGCCGCCGTCGTCGGCCTGATCGACACGGTTAACATCGGAGGCCACAAGACCTATGAAGCCCGTAATGGATAAACCCAAAAAAGAATTTAAATGAGTCAATTAAACGAATCCGCCATCCGCGACGTCGTGACTGAGGTGCTGAGCCAGCTCCGCGCTTCGGGCACCGCCGGCAACACTCCCGCCATCGTTTCCAGCACAGGCCGCCATGGCGTCTTTCCCGACGCCGAATCCGCCGCCGAAGCCGCGCTGAGCGGTTTTGAACAGCTCCAGAAAAAGGGTTGGGCGGGCCGTGCCAAGGTCGTCGAAATCATCAAGCGATTGTGCACGGCCAACGCTGAGCGCTGGGGTAAAATCGAATTTGAGGAAACAAAGATCGGGCGGCTCGATCATAAAATCGCCAAGCTGCAGGGTATCAAGAACGTGCTCGGCACCGAATACCTCAAACCCTACGGCATGAGTGGCGATTCCGGGATCACCATGGACGACGCTGCTCCGTGGGGCGTCATCGGGAGCATCACCCCGGTCACGCACTCGATACCCACGCTTTCCGGCAACATCGTCAACATGGTCGCCGCGGGCAACGCGGTGGTCTTCAACCCGCACCCCGGCGGCGCCGAGTGTGCCGCCACGGCCATTCATGAATTCAACGAGGCGATCCAAGCGGAAGTCGGTATTACCAACCTCATTTGCACCGTCGAAAAGCCCTCCATCGAATCCTTTAACGAACTCTGCGCCTCGGAAAACGTCCACCTGCTTTGCATCACCGGCGGCCCGGCGGTCGTCGATGCTGCGATGAAGACCGGCAAACGCGCACTTTGTGCCGGACCCGGCAATCCGCCGGTGGTTGTCGACGATTGCGCCGCGCTCGATTTCGACAAAGTTGCTCACGACATTATCTTTGGTGGCGGGTTTGACAACAACCTGCTCTGCATTGGCGAGAAGCAGATCTTCGGCGTCGGCAGCGCCTATCAAAAAACCATTGATGCGTTCAAGCGCCAGGGTGCCGTGCTCCTCACCCGCCAGCAAACCGAAGCGATCAAAAAGGAAGTCTTCGATATCAAAGACGGGGGAGGCGGCTGCTCGCACGCCGTGCTCAATCGTAAATACATCGGTGCCGACGCCGCCGTGCTGGCCAAAGTAGCCGGGCTCAATGTCGATCCAAAGGTGGAAATGCTCATCGCCGAAACCGAGGCCGACGACCTTTTCGTCGAAGAAGAGCAAATGATGCCGCTGCTCCCCATCGTCCGCACCAGCACCTTCGCGGAAGCCGTACGCCTCGCCAAAGAGTCCGAGCACAACTACAAGCACTCCGCCATGGTCCACACTATGAATGTTTCCAACATGACACGGATGGCGCAGGCCATGGACACGAGCATCTTTGTGAAAAACGGCCCCTGCACGGCCGGGCTCGGCATGGGCGGGGAAGGCTACATCAGCTTCTCCATCGCGACCACGACAGGCGAGGGCATCACCACGCCCCGCACCTTCACCCGCTTCCGCCGCTGCACGTTGGTCGATAATTTGAACCTATTCTAGTAAATAAACCCGTTCCCTATTCCGAGTAGCGACTGGCTCTACGCCAAGATCGATCCGCCCGAATCGCGGGGTAAACCCGCTCACTACAAATCTCGCATCCCGCATCTCGAATCCCGCCGCTTAAAAGGCAAAGCCTCACGCGGTTCCATCCCGAATCCATTAAAAATGCTCCTCGCCCGCGTAGACGGCCATGTTGTTATCAGCACCGGCCACCCCAGCCTGAAAGCTCAGACGATCGTGCTGTGCACGCCGATCGACGAGGTGGGCGCGAGCAAGGGATCTCCCGTTGCGGCGATCGATCCAATCGGGGCCGGTCGCCACACCCGGGTCTTCATCACGACCGACGGGTCCTGGACACAAAACACGCTACACGACGAAACGTCACCCATTCGCAACCAGGTTATGGGCCTGGTCGACGCCGCGCCCGTTCCAGTATGAAAGTAGGCAAAGTCATCGGTAATCTAACCCTCAGCCACGCCGACTCCGGTTTCCGCGGCGGGCGCTTCATTGTGGTGGCTCCGCAGGGGGCGGATGAGTTGAGCGGGAAAAATCCGGGTGGGTTTTCCAATGCATCGACACTCGTCGCCTACGACAACATCGGTGCCGGCACCGGGGATGATATTCTCTACGTGGAAGGTGCCGAAGCCATGCAACCCTTCGAATACCGCACACCCCTCGACGCCATCAGCGTCGCCCTGATCGATCGCTATCAATACGAACCTCCGGGGGGTTAAACCGTGGCGTGCGAGCTTGCTCGCGCCCCAGTCAGCCCTCTCAGCCAGTCAAGCGCGAGCAAGCTCGCACGCCACAGAAATTTAAAAAACCAAAAATTCAAAAATCATGAGCAAACTCTACACTGCAAAAGACCTCGAAAAGATGCTCGAGCAGGGCCAAAACCTCAGCTCGGTGCCCGCCAATGCCAAGCTCACGCCGATGGCGCGCGACATTTTGCGCCAGCACAAAGCGAAGCCCGGTGCGGCGGCGGTAACGAGCGGCGGTGCCGCCACAGGTGGCCCGCGCATCCACGAGCCCAAGCTCCCGGACGCGGAGTATAACTGGAAGCCCGGCGGTGACCCGCAATCTGCTGCTGAATTGGAAAAGTTTTTCTACTCTCCCGAAATCCAGGCGCTCAAGGACCGCATCTGTCATATCGGCCAGCGCATTTGGAATAAGGGCTACGTCGACGGCAACGGTGGCAACATCACCGTCCGCGTCGGCGACAATCTTGTGCTCTGCACGCCCACGCTGATCTCGAAGGGCTTTATGACACCCGACGATATCTGCATGGTGGACCTCGATGGAAACCAGGTCGCGGGCACGCGGCCCCGTACCTCCGAGGTCAATACGCACCTCGGCATCATGAAGCAGGAGCCCAAGGCCAAGTCCTGTGTCCACGCACACCCCATTTACGCCACCGCTTTCGCTGTGGCGGGCGTCACGCCGCCGTCCTGCCTCATCCCCGAGCCCGAAGTCTTTCTCGGCGAGATCGGCTTCGCCAGCTATCAAACGCCCGGCACACCGGAAAACGCCCGCGAAGTCGGTCAACTGGCCAAGAAACACCAGTCCATCCTCATGCAAAACCACGGCGTGATCTGCTGGGGGAAAGACGTCGAAGACGCTTACTGGAAGATGGAAAACACCGACGCCTTCTGTCACACGGTCACGGTGACGATGCAGATCGGTGGACCAAAGAAATACGCCCCGGAAAAGCTGCGCGAACTGATTGAGCTCCGCAAAAAGCTCGGCATGCCCGACCACCGATTGGACGAACTCAAAGAGTGCGAGCTCTGCGATGCCGGCGAATCAACGGTCAACACCACACCGCAACCCTCCGCCGCCTGCTCTTGCGGCACCGCCCCGGCCGCCACCGCCGACGTGGACGAAGCCATGGTGCAGAAAATCACGGACATGATTATGGAAAAACTCGCGTAGCGAGTTTGGCCATAATCATGTCGGTTGGTCAGTTTTCGGTTTTCCGTTTTCAGTTAAGTGATCACAATTAGGAATGGCTACGATTCAACGATTCGAAGATATTCAAGCTTGGCAGAAGGCACGCGAGGTGTCCTCGGCGATTTATCAACTTTATAAACTACCTGAACCGACTCGACGCATAAAAACTCGGAATACTGAAGGCTCTCAAACCGAAAACTGAAAACTGAAAAACCGAAAACCATTTTTTCTATGAAAAAATCCCCCCTACGAATCGCTGTCACTGGTGCGGCTGGTAATATCGGCTACGCGCTGCTCTTTCGTATCGCTTCCGGCCAGATGTTTGGTCCGGACCAACCGGTTGCGCTCAACCTGATCGAGATTGAGCCGGGCATGGATGCGCTTAAAGGTGTGGCCATGGAGATCGACGATTGCGCGTTCCCCCTGGTCACAGAGATCGTGCAGACATCGGACCTGAGCGTCGGGTTCAAAGACGTCGATTGGGCGCTGCTCGTCGGCTCGGTGCCGCGCAAACAAGGCATGGAGCGCGCGGATCTGCTCGGAATCAACGGCAAGATTTTCACCGGACAGGGCAGGGCGATCAACGACTACGCTAAGAAGAGCGTGCGGGTGCTGGTCGTCGGCAATCCCTGCAACACGAATTGCCTGATCGCCATGAAGAGTGCGCCGGACATTCCGAATGAGCAATTCTTCGCGATGACCCGCCTCGATGAAAACCGCGCGAAAACACAACTCGCTCAAAAGGCCGGCGTAGCCGTGAAGGAGGTTTCGGAACTCTGCGTCTGGGGCAACCACAGCCCCACCATGTTTCCCGATTTCTACAACGCGCGGATCGCCCGCCAGAAAGCCACCGACGTCATCACGGATGAAACGTGGCTGAAAGAAACCTTTGTGCCAACGGTCGGCAAGCGCGGCGCGGCCATCATTGCGGCCCGCGGGGCCTCATCCGCCGCCTCGGCGGCCAACGCGGTGATCGACACGGTCAACGATTTGATCACGCCCACCCGTGGTGATTTCCACAGTGTGTGCGTGCTGTCCAAAGGCGAGTATGGCACGCCCGCAGGCATCATCACTTCACTGCCAATCAAAGTTGACGCTGTCGGGAACTGGCGCGTCGTGGAAGGCATCGCACTGACGGACTACGCGAAAGAGCAGATTCAGGCTTCCAATGAAGAGCTTCTGGAGGAGCGCCGAGTCGCATTTGGACAATTAGGACTTACTGTCTAGGAAAAACGTGGCGTGCTCGCTCTTGACTCGGCGAAGCTCGCCTCGTCCACCGTAGCTTGCCTCGTCCGCCGTAGCTCGCAGAGCGAAGGTGGAAGAGCGAAGACGCTTGCGAGCACCTGCCGTGTCGCCGGCGTGGATGGAGGCAACCCGGAGTCGACGCCAAGCTTGGGGCGTCCGCAAGCGGACACGCCACAGAACCAAAATTGTGGTGTGCTCGCTTGCGAGCGCCTGCCGTGTCGTCGGCGTGGATGGAGACAGCCTGGAGTCGACGCCAAGCTTGGGGCGTCCGCAAGCGGACACGCCACGAAAAAACTAATTGGCTGCCTGGATTAGGGCAATTTCGTCGTGCCCATCAGGTAGCGGTCGCATTCGCGGGCGGCGGCGCGGCCTTCGTTGATGGCCCAAACGATGAGCGACTGGCCGCGGCGCATGTCGCCGGCGGAGAAGACGCCCTCAATGTTGGTCTTAAAATCGCCGTATTCAGCCTTTACATTCGAACGGGGATCGAGATCGAGGCCGAGCTCTTCCGCGATGGTTGCTTCGGGGCCGAGGAAGCCCATGGCGAGCAAAACCAGTTCCGCTTCGATGACGCGGTCGGTACCTTCTACTTTTTTGGGGATGAAGCGTCCGTTCTCATTCGTCCATTCTATGTTGTGAATGTGGATGGCCTTCACGTTACCCTCGGCATCACCCTCGAATTTGCTTGAATTGACTAGGTATTGGCGGGGATCACTCCCTTGGACGGCTGCGGCTTCTTCTTGCCCGTAGTCCATCTTGTAAACTTTGGGCCATTCGGGCCAGGGGTTGTTGGGCGCACGCTCTTCGGGTGGTTTGGGCATGATCTCCAGCTGCGTCACGCTCTTGCAGCCGTGGCGCAAGGAGGTGCCGACACAGTCGGTGCCGGTATCTCCACCACCGATTATGACGACGTTTTTGCCTTTAGCGAGTTCGGTGAACAGTTCGGCCTTCCCTTCTTTCAGATCCCAGAGCTCCTTGGTGTTCGGCCCGAGAAACTCCATGGCATAGCGGATATTACCGAGCTCGCGACCTTCGATCGGCAGGTCGCGCGGCTTGGTGGCACCGCAGCAGAGGACGACCGAGTCGAATTCGTCCATGAGGTCTTTAGCTCCGACGTCTTTGCCGATCTCGACGCCGCATTTGAATGTGATACCTTCCTGCTCCATCAATTCAAGACGCCGGCTGACGACATTTTTCTCCAGCTTCATGTTGGGGATACCATACATGAGAAGCCCGCCGGCACGGTCGGCGCGTTCGTATACCGTGACGAGGTGACCAGCCTGGTTCAATTGATCGGCGGCGGAGAGCCCTGCCGGACCTGAGCCGACGACGGCTACCTTTTTGCCGGTGCGCCCTTTGGGCGGATGGGGGGTCACCCAACCTTCGTCCCAGGCTTTGTCGATAATGGCCTGCTCGATATTTTTGATCGTAACGGGTGGCTCGATCACGCCGAGCACACAGGAGCCTTCGCAGGGAGCGGGGCAGACGCGACCGGTGAATTCAGGGAAGTTGTTCGTCTTCATGAGACGGTAGTAAGCGTCCTTCCAGCGGCCCCGGTAAACGAGGTCGTTGAACTCGGGGATGAGGTTGTTGATCGGGCAACCGCTCGCCATATTGGCGATGGTCAGCCCGGTGTGGCAGTAGGGCGTGCCGCAGTCCATGCAGCGGGCACCCTGCGTCTGCACCTTTTCTTCGTCGAAACGTTCGTGTGTTTCGTTCCAGTCTTTGATCCGCAGGAGGGGGTCGCGATCGGCGACCGGCTTGCGTTCGTATTCTAAAAATCCAGTTGCTTTACCCATAATGTTACCGTGAGTGTGAAGTTGAGAGTGGGAGTGATTCGGGCTTAGTGGCCTGCTTTGACGTTTTCCTGGAATGCGGCTTCGATGGCTTCTTCCCCAGCGAGACCGCGCTCCTCGGCGCGTTTGATGGCTTGCAGCACACGCTCGTAATCCTGCGGCAGAACTTTGATAAACTTACCGGCGGTTTCAGGCCAGTCGTCGAGGATGGCTTGGCCGCGCTTGGATCCGGTCAGCTCGATGTGCTTTTCGATTTTCGACTTAACGAGATTCATTTCTTCGTCACCGCACTCGATGAGTTGGTAAACGTTGACCATGTCGGGGTTGAGTCGGTCCTGCACGAAGTCGCCGGCCTCGTCGTAGATGTAAGCGACACCGCCGGACATCCCGGCACCGAGATTGCGCCCGGTGGAGCCGAGGTTGATGACCATGCCGCCCGTCATGTATTCGAGCGCGTGGTCGCCCACACCCTCAATGACCGCTTCGACGCCGGAGTTGCGCACGCAGAAGCGCTCGCCCGCCATGCCGGCGATGTAGGCTTCGCCCTGGGTCGCACCGTAGAAGCAGACGTTACCCGTGATGATGTTTTCGTGTGCGACAAAGGGTGCGTCTTCCGGCGGGCGCACAACGATACGGGCACCGGAAAGGCCCTTGCCGAGATAGTCGTTGGTGTCCCCCGTCACAGTGAAAGTCATTCCTTTCGGGCAGAAAGCACCGAGCGACTGGCCGGCAGAGCCTGTCAGGTTGATCTTGACCGTATCGTCGGGAAGGCCGTCCGGCCCCTGGTTGCGGGATATTTCGGCACCGGTGATGGCACCGACCACGCGGTTGGTGTTGACGACGGGCAGGTTGATTTCCACCGGTTTGCCCTCCTTGATGGCAGGTTGGGCCCGTTGAAGGATCTCCCGCATGTCGAGCGAGCGGTCCAGCAGGTGGTCCTGCTTCATTTGGCAGTAGGTGCCGACCTCCGGGCCGACTTGCGGTTTGTAGAGAATTTTGCTGTAGTCGAGACCCTTTGCCTTCCAGTGGTCGACCGCTTGACGCATATCGAGTCGGTCCACCCGGCCCACCATTTCGTTGATCGTGCGGAAGCCGAGCTTCGCCATAATTTCGCGCACTTCCTCCGCGATGTAGCGCATGAAATTGGCAACCGATTCGGCGTCGCCGTTGAATTTCTTGCGCAACTCCGGATCCTGCGTAGCCACGCCGACGGGGCAGGTGTTTTTTTGGCAAACACGCATCATCAGGCAACCGAGCGTGACGAGTGTCGTGGTGGCGAAACCGAAGTCTTCGGCACCGAGCAGGCAGGCGATGGCCACATCGCGACCGGTCTTGAGCTGGCCGTCGGTTTCCACGCGGATACGGGAGCGCAGATCGTTGAGCAGGAGAGTCTGGTTGGTCTCGGCCAGACCGAGCTCCCAGGGAGCGCCCGCGTGCTGAATGGAGGAGCGGGGCGATGCGCCCGTCCCGCCGTCGTAACCGGAAATGAGGACAACATCCGCCTTGGCTTTGGCGACCCCGGCTGCGATCGTGCCGACTCCCACAGAGGAGACGAGCTTGACGTTTACGCGGGCATTCATGTTGGCGTTTTTCAAATCGTGGATGAGCTCGGCAAGATCCTCGATCGAGTAGATGTCGTGGTGGGGTGGGGGCGAGATGAGCCCGACGCCGGGTGTGGTGCCGCGGACCTTCGCGATGGGGGGCAGCACTTTGTGGCCGGGCAGCTCACCGCCTTCGCCGGGCTTTGCGCCCTGCACGATCTTGATTTGCATTTCATCGGAGTTGACGAGGTAGTAACTCGTCACACCAAAGCGGCCCGAGGCGACCTGCTTGGTTGCGGAGCGGCGGGAGTCGCCGTTGGCATCCGGAGTGAAGCGCTCGTAGCTTTCGCCGCCCTCACCGGTGTTGGACATACCACCGACGCGGTTCATCCCGATGGCAATGGCTTCGTGGGCCTCCGGAGAGATAGAACCGAGCGACATGGCGCCGGATTTAAATCGGCCCATGATATTTTCGATGGGTTCGACCTCTTCAAGAGGGATCGATTTGGATTCGTCGAATTTAAATTCCATCAGGCCACGCAGGGTGAACATTTCCTTCGACTGATCGTTGATCGCGTTGGAGTATTCCTTGAAGACCGCATAATCGCCGAAGCGTGTGGCCATCTGCAGTTTGTGGATCGTGATGGGGTTGAAGAGGTGCCGCTCGCCGCCGGCGCGCCACTGGTAGATGCCGCCCGGGTCGAGGTTGGTATCACGCTCGTCGTCGCGGGGGAGATAGGCTTTGCCGTGGCGGGCCAGCGCTTCCTTGGTAATCGTGCTGAGGCCGATGCCTTCGATGCGGGTAGCCGTCTTGGTAAAATACTTATCGATGAGCGGCTGGTTCAGGCCGATCGCCTCGAAAATCTGCGCACCACGATACGAGGCCACCGTCGAGATGCCCATCTTGGACATGGTTTTGATGACTCCGGTGAGGTTCGCTTTGAGGAAATTTTCGGAGGCTTTGTCGGCGTCCACACCGATGTCTCCGGTGCTGGCCATGTGGCGCACCGTTTCGAGCGCGAGGTAGGGGTTGATCGCATCCGCGCCAAAGCCGAAAAGCAGGGCGAAATGATGCACTTCGCGTGGTTCCGCCGATTCCAAAACAATCGAGACTTGCGTGCGCGTGCCCCGGCGGACCAGGTGATGGTGCAGGCCGGATACCGCCAGTAGTGCGGGAATCGGTGCGCGTTTGGCATTCACCTTGCGGTCCGAGAGAATGAGAATGTTGACGCCGTCCCGGATGGCGGCATCGGCATTCTCGAAAAGGTGATCAAGCGCCGCTTCGAGGCCCCTCCCCGAGATGCGCGGTTCGGAGATGCTGTTGTGCCCGGAATCCAAGCCGCCCATGGGGGACTCGAAAATGATGGGCAGCCGACTCGCTTTGAAGCCGGGAAGATCGACATGGCGGAGCTGCGCCAGTTGCTTGCGATCCAGCAGAGGCGACTCGTATTTGATCATGCGGCAACTGTCCGGGCCGGGACGGGTCAGATCGCCCTCCGAACCGATAAAGCTGATGCTTGCCGTGACCAGTTCCTCGCGGATCGGGTCGATTGCCGGGTTCGTCACTTGGGCGAAGAGCTGCTTGAAGTAGTTGTAGAGCAGCTGTGGTTTATCCGACAGGACGGCCAGCGGTGCATCGTTCCCCATCGAGCCGAGGGGCTGCTTGCCCGCTTCGGCGCTGGGGCCGAGGATGAAACGCAGGTCCTCATACGTGTAGCCGAAGGCCTTTTGACGGGTCTCGATTGTTTCGTAGTCGTCGTCCGGGGCGGAATCGTTGGCGGGCAGATCGGTGGAGTCGACCAGATTCTCCCTGAGCCACTCGCCGTAGGGTGCCTCGGATGCGATTTGCTTCTTGAGCTCATCATCGGTCACGATGCGGCCTTTTTCCATGTCGATGAGGAACATGCGGCCCGGCTCGAGGCGTCCTTTTTTGACGACGTTTTTCGGCTCGATTTTTCCCATCACGCCGACCTCCGATGCGAGAATCACGCGGTCGTCGGAGGTTACGTAGTAGCGGGAAGGGCGCAGACCATTGCGGTCGAGTGTCGCCCCCACCTGGATACCATCGGAAATGGCCATGGAGGCCGGACCGTCCCACGGCTCCATCATGCAGGCGTGGAATTCGTAGAAGTCGCGCTTCCACTGCGGCATGCTCTTGTGGCGCTCCCAGGGCTCGGGAATCATCATCATCATGGCGTGGGCCAGACTGCGTCCGGAGAGCACGAGAAATTCGAGGCAATTGTCAAACTTTTGCGAGTCGGAGCCATCTTCGCGGATGATGGGAAGAATTTTCTGCAGATCGTCGCCGAAGACCTCGCTGGCCAGCTGCATTTGGCGGGCGTAAAGCCAGTTCTCGTTACCGCGCATCGTGTTGATTTCGCCGTTGTGGCAAAGGTAGCGGAAGGGTTGGGCACGGGGCCAGCTGGGGAAGGTGTTTGTCGAGAAGCGCGAGTGTGTCAGCGCCAGCGCGGAATCCATCGCTTCGTCCGAGAGGTCCGGGAAGTAGGCCTCCAGTTGCTCCGTTGTGAGCATGCCCTTGTATGTTATGGTGTGGCTGGAGAGCGAGCTAATGTAAAAAAGCGCATCCTCGTCCTCACCCGAGTAGCGGATGCGGTGGGTCGAGAGGCGACGGACGATGTAGAGCTTCCGCTCAAATGGCATGCCCGCCTCGACCGAGTCGCCGCGGCCGACGAAGAATTGGCGCATGAACGGCTCGCAGGCAGCAGACGCCTTGCCCAAGATCTCACTCCGGACAGGCACATCGCGCCAGCCCAGCATTTGCAGCCCTTCCTCGGCAACAATTTTTTCGATGATCGCTTCTTCGTGGGAGCGCTCTTCCGCGTCCTTTGAAAGGAAGACAAAGCCCGCGCCGTAATCGCCCTCTGCAGGCAGTTCGAACCCGCATTCCTCGGAGCAAACCTTTTTGAAAAAATTGTGGGGAATTTGGATGAAAATCCCCGCACCATCCCCGGTGATCGGGTCACAACCACAGCCACCGCGGTGATCGAGGTTGACACAAATATCCAACGCGCCTTTCACGATATCATGCGACTTACGGCCCTTCATATCGACGATGAGGCCGATTCCGCAATTGTCGTGTTCAAATTGAGGGTCGTAGAGCCCCTGCGCCTTGGGATGTCTGTGCGTGTTTTCCATAGTTTCTGAGTAATTGGGTGAAGTGATGTGCCAGTTTACTGCCGTCGGCAAGTCGCTTGGCAATTTTGTGTCGCCCATGGCGGGTGCAATGCCCAGACCCATAGGAAATCGGGAAATTAGCCCCTTGAAGGCGGCTGTCTAGGGTAAATTCCGCTAAAGAACTTTGCGGTTTGGGCCGGAAAGCCGTGGCCGCTGAGCCCTTTTAAAAGAAGCGAACGGTCTTTGTCCGCATCGCCTCGTGTTCTTCGTCGGTGCACGGGGCATTTGTCGGGGCGTCGGCCTCATCGTCGCTCGGCGCTACCAAGCCATTGCTCAGCAGGTAGTTTTCGACCTCCTCGCCGCTCACATCGGCGAGCATCGTGCCATCCACCTCGACACAGGGTGAGAGCGGTTGACCGGATTTTTCGACCATTTCGGCGTATTGGTCGGGGCGGTTGATGATATCGCGATCTTCATATTCGAGGCCGTATTTCTTCATGATGGCGCGGACGCCCATGCTCCAGCCACAGGTTGGTTTTAGGTAGGCTATAATTTTCATACTATCTGGTAGGTGGACAATTTTCGGCAGCTGTCAACTACGAGGATTTCCTTGTGAGCACCCAATCGATGAGTTTGGACTCGTCATCTTCGTAGGCCCAAGCCGCGCGGAGGAACTCGGCCGGATGGATGTCGTTCTCCTTAAAAAAGCGACGATCCCCGCCGCAACCATACATGGTCTCGGGTGGGAGCTCACCTTTCAGCTTGGCAAAGGCTTTCGGCATGATGCGCGGTAGCCAGACGATGCCCTTGACTTCGGCATCTTTCGGGGGCAACGCATCGGAGGCAATCGTTTGGTCCGACGGCTGGCCTTTTTGCACGGTCAGGAAGTAGTCGCGGCGCGCCTCGCAGACCATAAGAAACGTCTCAAAGTCCGGCTCACCACGTGTCACGAAGTCCTCGGCATAGTCGAAAACATCCATCGTGTTCAGCCCGATGGAGGCCAGTTCGGCCAGCGTGGCCTCGTCGAAAAAGTTTTCAGGACTCGTCGTGCCCGCTTTATATTTGGCGACAGCGGCGTCCCAGATGGTTTTCAGGGTTTGTTGATAGGTGTAGCTATTCATGGTCTGAACCGTAACCACGCTTTTGAGAAAAACAACTCATGTTTTGAATTCCCGCACCGGGAACCGAAGCGGAAGCGCTCCGGCTACGTGAAAAACTTAGCCTGAACGACCTTGAGCAACGCGGCTTGATGGTCAAAACAGGCCAACTGAAGGGGACCCGCTATCACTTGAATGTGCCTCACCGGGCAGCGAGAGCATCCTGCTCCCGAGTATGCAGGCTTTCCGCAGCCATGATTATTCATCCTATTCTATGGTCGAGTGTTAATCGTGTATCTTAGAACCCGATTTTCTTCTTCTTCTTTTTCTTTTACCGACGGCGCTCGGAGATCGTTCTCGAAGAAAGCGACATACCTTCCGTGCATCGTTTCTACTTCAGGGCTTCAGTCATGCTCTGAATCGAGGTTCCGACCACTTTCGTCAGGCCTGGACCCAGGCCGGAGGCTTTGGCGAAGCTTGGCCACTGCCGCAGCGCGTCCTCCATCTGCTGTCTCATCTCATTAAATTGCCTGCTGCCGATTCCCATCAGCTCGGCAAGCTGCAGGAAGTCGTCCAGCTTCAGATGGTTGCGCTTACCGCGAATTGTCATCCAGTTGCCGCCCAGGTTGTTGTCCGTATAAAGCAAGTCGTAGGCCGGGGTGAGCGACCATCCACCTTTTTGATTCATCCGGAAGGAGAAGTTTTTGGCATGATCGTCCCGGTTGTAGGCGAGCACGTTGAAGAGCATCCGGCGGAATTGCTCGCACACGTCCTCGTGGTTCCGGGTCAGGTGTTTGGTCAGGCGGAGCAGGTCCTCGTAGTCGCTGGTCGGCTCCTGGTAATTGATTCCGGCCAGCGCGGCGTAGGTCTGGATGTGGATGCGCCGGTTCGGGTCCGCCGCATCGCGGTCGAAGCGTTTAATCGCAAAGTGGACCAATCCGTTTTCGTCTTGAATCAACCGGGTTTCCGGGACCGTCAACCCCGCCTCCCGGGCCATGGCGAAGTAGGCATGCTCCAGTTCGATGAGCGCGGCTTCCTTCTTTCCCCGGGTGTTGAGCTTGATGAGCCAGGGCTCCCATCCGGCGGGTATTCGATGGGTGCCCGTCATTATCGAGTCACCGTCGGGCGATAAGGGGAGGGGCTCTTTCAGCCAATCGGGATCATAACTAAAATAATGGATGCCGTCCTGGGCCAGCAGTTCACCGACCAGCCGTTTTTCGTAATAGACGCGGGCACGTTTCATGATCGTTTCACCACTCGCTGCTTGCGGGTTTTGGTCGAGGCCATGCGTTCCACTTCATCGAGACTCTGCAGTGGTGGTTGTTCGAATAAGGCTTCAAAGTCATCTTCGATGCCCAGTGTCTGGGCGATCCGTATCAAGCTGACAAATTCAATGCGCCCGCTTTGCTCGAAGCGGCGGTAGGAGCCCAGGGAAACGCCCGCACGTTGGCTCAGCTCGGCCTGCGTGAACCGCCGGCTGACCCGGACCGCCCGCACGCGCTTGGCAATCTCCAAGGCAATTTCTTTCTCTGTTTTAAGCTTCAATATGCGAATATATGAGCAATTAATGCGGAAAATGCAATAAAATGCTAAAATATAAATAATTGAAGAATCGCTAGGCCGCCTAGACGGATTAGCATGTATCTGATATTACCAGTCAGCTATCAAACCCCGATGCCTCGATCCCGCAGCTCACGGCATAAACACCCAATAAACGGCATTCTTCCCGCGCACCTGCACCCCGCCGATCTTCACGCTGGAGTAGCCAGGCTTGAACCAGTTGATCGTGCCGATATCCTAACAAATAGGGTGGGATATTGGCTGGGCTGGTCTTTCGAAATAGGATGGGTGTTGATTTGGGTATTCAACCGCCGAGTTCCCGGCTACGCTGGAAAAGGAAATAGAGTCCTTCCGCGTAGACCTCGGGCAGTTGTAGCAAACCTACAGGGATCGCCCTTGGGTCCTTTTTTCTACTTGCCGGTCCTCTCTTTAGCCAATGCCCGGATCTTTAAATATATCGGATCAGACCACACTTCATCGCAAAGAGCCTCTTCTTCCAGCCAGTTGGTCGGCCTGCCGTGCCGGATCCTAAAAGCGGCGCTGTGACTGGCTACATTCATATCCACCGAATCAAAATGCGGCTGGCAAGGGATCGAGTGGGCCACCAGCCAGAGATCCACTTTGTGCCGAGCGTCTTTTAAAAGGGTAGCGGGAGCATCCTGCTCCCGAGTATGCAGGCTTTGCGGCCATGATAATTGCTCGAAGCCAAGCGCTGCTTTCCGGTTGCCGACCGACGCAAACGCCCACCTACTTTTACGCTATGCCGAAAAAATGGACAGAACCGGAGTTGTGGGTGGCGATGAATGTTTATTGCCACCTGCCCTTTGGGGAGTTTGATCAGTCGAACGGGCATATCAAGGCGGTTGCCGAACGGATGGGCGCTACGAGGTTCCTTCAAGTTCAAAGAATAATTGGTTTAAGGACCGGTATACCCGGAGCAACTGGTCCTCAGAAAGCGTCCCCAGCTTTCCCTTAATCGAGGTGGATGGTAAAGTGGCGATACTACCGTTTTCCATAATCCGGATTGGGCTCGGCAATCATGGAGTCGGGATACTCTGCTTCATCCTGGCTGTATGCTTTTGCCAGTCCAGCTTCGGCCATTGTGTGAAAATCGCTCGCGAAAGCGGCGTCCGTGGGTGGCAGAACTGTCACCAGCAGTGACGTGCCGGGATCCAGCGCATGCGGCTCCTCCAGCACGATGTGTTTGCCGTCGTAGTGCGCGGATAGAGTAACTGTTTTCATATTCGAAAAGTTATGTTTCTGTACCGCAAAAGCAACCTTGAAGCGCCGCTACTTCCCGGTCCGCTCTCTGACCAGGGCAGGGATCTTAAGAGCATTTCTTCAAAGTATTTCACTTTAAAACTCCCCTCCTCATCCGAGGAGGGGTACCCGCAGGGCGGGGTGGTTCCCGTTGCCGCAAATACTTTTGAGAAATGATATAGATAAATCGGATCGCCCCACAGTTCATCGCAGACGTCCGCTTCTTCCATCCAGTTGGCCACCCGGCCGTGCCGGATCCTGAAGGCGGCGCTGTGACTTTCCACGTCCATATCCACCGAATCAAAATGCGGCTGGCAGGGGATCGAGTGGGCCACCAGCCAGAGATTCACTTCCGCCTGGGCGGCGTTCAGAATAGGAAGGGCCCGCTCCATGCCGACTGTTTCGAAAAAAGCCTTCTGACATCCGAGGCAGTTGGCATCGCAGTGGTCGTGCAGTTTGGAGAAGGTTTTGCAGGTGCGGGAGCAGCGGGTTTGAGGGATCCCATCAGACTCCCAGGAATTCGAGAATCTGTTGGAGGCATGGATTTTGAGAGCGCATTTCCTCGATGTATTCTCTGGGGAATAATTTGGGGCAAGCCTGCTTCAGGCGGGCCACGTATTCGGTCTTACGATCCGTCTTCACTTTGTCTCTGGTAACTTGTCCCGGTAAATCCGGTAGAGATGGCTGAGAAAAGCCGCTTCGGTCTTACCCTCACCAAATAAAATCAGACTTTTTTTTATCCGGCGCACGCTCTAGATCAAATCCGGTTCCGGCACGGCACCATAGCGCCCCGCATTGTAGTTCGCGAAGTAGTTGTCATCCCGGCGCACGCCTCTGATGTCCGATAGCCGATACGCGTGGCTGACGCAGTGGACATCTTTTTCGACGAGTATCACCTGCTCTTTAGACAGGGAGTTCAGTATTTCGACATGATGACAGGTGAAGAGCAACTGCGCGCGTTTCGGGTTGATATCGGGATCTGAAAACAGATCGAGAATCAACGGGATGAGATGCGGGTGTAGATCCGACTCCATTTCATCAATTACGGCAATGCCCCCATCCAAGAGGACGGGGAGGAAAGAGCGGAGTAGTAGAAAGAGTCGCTTCGTCCCCGCCGACTCCATCGCCATCGACATCTCAAACTGCTGCCCCTCGGATTGGTGGATGACAAAGGGGAAGGGCACCTTCTTGACCTTACCCGTTTTTTTGTCGGGCACATCGAGCGTGTGGTTGACAAAGCCTGCAATGCCCAGGTCCGCTCGTTTGAGGCGTTCTTCCACGTCCTCCTTGAAATGCGCATTCTGCTCCAGATAGTGGGCGCATTCTTTAAGGGCGTCGAAAACCCGCTGACCGGAGTTATCGTCTTTCCCCATCCGGTTTACATTGGTTTCGATCTTACCCAGTGCCGCATCGAGTTTTTTAAATTCAGCCCGGCCGGTGACCAGACCTGCGGCAATCATTGACGCGTTCGGTCGATCTTTAAGCAGTTGGCGCACTGCGCTAAGATCAGTGAAGGGTTCCGGTTGGTTGAGCTCGATACCTTTCTCCCCCTGCACGCGGTGGAGCAGGGTGCGGAAAGAACCGGTCTTTTTGTGTCGGCGTGAGAGGCGCTCTTCGTGAATCTGTCGATGGCACACCTGCACCTCATAGCGGTAATTCTCGGAGGCACCCTCAAATTCGATACGAAGCTTGGAGGGGATGTCCTCGCGGCCCACGAAGCTATCGACCGGGATCGGCTCGTCGGCTTCCTGATTCCGGTAAGAGTGGCGCATCAAAAAATTGAGGAAGGCAAGACCCCTGAGGAGGTTCGTTTTCCCCGAGGCGTTCGCGCCGAATACGCCCGATAAGACCGTGACCTGGTCGCCGACCAATGAGGTGGTGAAGGAATAATCCGTCGGGGTCTTTGCGCTCGTCGTTAAATCAAGCGTCGTTGAATCGCGGAAGGAACAGAAGTTCTCAAGTTCGAGTGTGCGTAACATAATAATCAATAGATAGGCCTTAAATATATTCAAATTTGAGGAAAATTCCGCAAATTTAATAATATTTTAGGCTTTCAGGCCCATCTGCAAGCTATTTAAGAGGAAAGATTTTAAGCCCTCGCTGTGAGATGGGTCATTCATGTCCGCTCCGTCCCGGGCGACCTTCTATTCTGCGGGCGACCAGCCAACCAAGGATTCACTTCCGCCTTGGCGCCGTTCAGAATGGTAGCGGGAGCATCCTGCTCCCGGGTATGCAGGCTTTGCGCAGCCATGATAATTGCTCGAATCCAAGCGTTGCTTTCCGGTTGCCGACCGGAGTAAACGCCCACCTACTTTTCTTTCATGCCGAAAAAATGGACAGAACCGGAGTTGTGGGTGGACCCCGTATCGTTCACAGTTTTCGCCGTGTCGGCTCCGAAAATGGAGTTAAGCCGCCGCCTTATCTCCATTATGGAAAGTTCGCGCTCTCTCGAAAAAAAGTAAGGTCTCACCAAGACAAATTGATGGGTGTCCTTGAAATTTCCTATCTCTTTTTTGGAAGGCACTAGACGGTCGTCTTCGTCGAAGGTCGGAGCC
>JAAAPI010000063.1 GCA_009908325.1 Verrucomicrobiota bacterium
CGAGGGCCATGGTGCCGCTGGCCACCGCGACACAGTGCACGGGTGTATCCGGGCCGCTGAGAAACTCGCCAAGGGTGGCTTCCAGCTCGTAGACTTCGGGGCCGTTGATATAGCGGCCGTGCTCGAAGACTTTGGCCACAGCGGCGTCGATTTGTTCAGCGCTTCGGGCGTGAATGGCTTTTAGGTCGATGAATTGCATGGGGGAGTCTAGAGATGAGAGGGGAGGTGAAAGTTCGCCGCGTTGAGCTGCGGTTCGGCGGTCTTCACAAGTGAAGCCCCTACGGTGTCGAGAACTCGCACGCCACAATTAGAGGGTCTCTGTGATTTCCGGGGTTCGTTGCTGCTTTGCTTTGCTGTTAAACTGGATGAGCTCGCCGATCAGGCCGGTTGAGATGAGTTGGACGCCGAGGATGGCGAGGAGGATGCCAAACTGAAGGAGTGGGCGATGACCAATGCTGCTGCCAAAAAACAGTTTGTCGATACTGAGCCATGCCAAAATAATGAAGCCGGTCAGGCCGCTGAGGAGACCGAGGCCACCGAAGAAGTGACCGGGACGCTTGAGGTAGCGGGTCAGAACGACGACGGTAATGAGGTCGAGTCCGCCCTTAAAGAGGCGCTTCCAGCCATATTTGGAGACGCCGTGGGTCCGGCGATGGTGCTGGACGGGGATCTCTGTGGTGGTGAAGCCTTCGGCAGCGAGGAGGACGGGGATGTAGCGGTGGAGCTCTCCGTAAATTTCCACGCTTTGAATGGCTTCTGCGCGGTAGGCTTTGAAGCCGCAGTTGAAATCGTGGATTTTGACGCCCGTGGCGAGACGGGTGGCCGTGTTGAATACGCGGGAGGGGAGGGTCTTCCCGATGGGATCTTTGCGAAGCTGTTTCCATCCGGAGACGCAGTCGTAGCCTTCTTTTAGTTTGGCGATGAAGTTGGGGATTTCCTCGGGCTCGTCCTGCAGGTCGGCATCCATGGTAAGAATGATTTCGCCCCTGGCCCGGCTGAAACCGGCCGCGAGCGCTGCCGCTTTGCCGTGGTTGCGCCGAAAGCGCAATGCGTGGACATTTGCCGGGTGCGCCGCCTTCAGCTGCTCCAATATCGGCCAGGAGTTGTCGGTGCTGCCGTCGTCGATGAAAATGACTTCGAATGCACCGAGGTCGCTATTTTCCGCAACCGTCTCGATTTTTTGGTAGAGCAATTCGAGCGTGTCGGCCTCATTGCAAAGGGGGACGATGACGGAGATGTGAGGCGGTTTGGCGGACATCGGCCGGGCAGGTTGTTACTCTACCTTTTCGGTGGGGATTTTGTTCGGGCAGGTGACGGCGAGGACGGGGACTTTCGTTTTGACCCAGACGTTTTGCTCTTTGAGCAGCTTGGCGGTGACCACTTCGCAGGCTTCGCCGATGGTTTGCACGGGCATGCGTCGGCCCTTTGGCGTGGCGTTGAACTCGTAGGCTGCTTTGATGATCCGCTCGGGGGCCACCGTGACGCTGTCGTCCTCGGGAATCTGCACGACCCAGCCGGTGAGGTCCTTTTCGGCGAACTCGCCCTCGGGGTCCGCGATGATGATGGAAAATTGCTTTTTCACCGGAGGCGGGCGGTTGGCTTTTTCTTCCTCCTCGGCTTTGAGCTCCATCTCGACCTCCTGCATGATGTCGTTGACCTTGCGGATGTCCGGTTCGTTGCGCTGGAGGATGAATTTCAGGGTTTCTACGTCGATTCTTGCCATAATTTGCGTTTCGTTGCATGGAGCGAACGTGAGCGTGTGGGTGAGTGTGAGCAGCGCGATGCGCGGGTTATTTCTTGATTGAGAGTGAAAGTCCGCGTGTGCGGCAACCCTGAAATGCGGGTTTATTTTTCAGCGGAGTAAAGGATAGTGGCATCCTGCAGGCGGTCGCTTAGTTCGTCTGCGGATTGAATCGGAGTGAAGGCATCGGTATCGCCCCAGTTCCATGTCTTGCCGATCACGTAGTGTTCCACGGGAAGGGTGGCATAGTCGCCCTCGATTTTGACCGAG
Organism: Verrucomicrobiota bacterium; assembly: GCA_009908325.1. Classification (GTDB taxonomy): domain Bacteria; phylum Verrucomicrobiota; class Verrucomicrobiia; order Opitutales; family Coraliomargaritaceae; genus Thalassobacterium. The sequence goes on from JAAAPI010000063.1 coordinate 2,012, forward strand.
TCGGACACCGTGCTGATGACCTGGGCGGCGACACCGGGTTGTTGACTGAGTTGCGAGACTGCGATAATGCGGTTGTCTGTAAGATAGACATTTGCGATAGCCAGGCTCCAGCTGGGATCGGGAACATCCATGCGGATCTGAACGGATGTGCCGGCCGCGCCATTCGAAGCGTCGGCGGACTTCTCGGAAATGCTTCCAGCGGCGACTTCGACGAGCTGGTCAGGCTTAAAGTAGGTTTGGATCGCCTTGTTGACGGATTCAGCGGTCAAATTGCGTAGTTCGAGGGGATAGGCGTCGATGTATTCGGGCGGGAAGCCGCGCTCCATAAAGCTATGCACCTGGCCTGCGACGCGCCCGGTGGTAGAAAGGCCGACCAAATAGGTGCCGGAGAGGGTTTCGATGGCGGCGCTGACCTCTTCCGGAGTGACGCCCTCGCTGGACCATTCGGCGAGCACGTCGCGGGTGGCTTCGAGGCCATCGCCGAGCCGACCGGGAGAGAAACTGGCATTTAGGAGCCAGTTGCCCGGCGTGATGATATCACCCTCGTGGCGGGTCCGTATGTTGTAGGTGAGGCCGCGTTCTTTGCGCACCTCCGACATGAGGCGCGAGTGAAAGCTCCCGCCGAGGATGTAATTCCCCAGCATGAAGGGCAGGTAGTCTTCGTCGGTGCGTTGCAACCCGGTGTTGAGGCCGATGCGGACGGAGACACTGGTTTTATCGGCGATGTAGATGCGCTCCGTTTCGGCACCGTGGTCGATTTGAGTGGTCTCCAGTTCCGGGTAGTCGCTGCCGCCTTCCCAGCCATCGAAGGCGTTGGCTACTGCGGCCTTGAGTTGTTCGAAGTCGATATCGCCGACAAAGACGAGCCGCATCGATTCGGGGCCGTAGTGCTCCGAGTGAAAGGCAACGAGATCCTCTGCAGTTGTTTGCTCGAGGTCTTCCAATAAAGTTTCGAGCGGTGGGCTATAGTTGACGTGTTCCTCGGGGTAAAGCTGTTGCGAGAGACGGGCGGCGGCTCGATAGTCGGGGTTATCGATGGCCTGGAGAAGTCCGGCTTTCTGACGGCTCTTGATGGTCTCGAATACGGCGGCGTCGAAGACGGGATTCCTCAGTTGGTCGGCGAGCAGTTTCATGACCGGTCCGGCATCGGGGCGGAGAAACTGTCCGGAGAAGCTCACGCTCTGCTTGCCTGCGGAAAAGCTGAGATCGGCACCGAGCGCGTCCAACTGCTCGGCGATTTGGAAGCGGTCGGCGGAGGCCGTTCCCTTGTCCAGCATGCTGGCGGTGAGACTGGCCAACATGGGCGCATCGGTCGGGCTCAGGCTGTCACCGGCAGCGAGACTGCCAACAAAGGAGACGACATTCTCGACGGGCATGTTGATTGCAATCAGATCAATGGGACCGATCCGGGTGCGTTGTAGCTGGGAGGAGAAATCGACGGTGCTCGCCGACTCGTTTGCCGGCGTAGTGCCGGTTGGCGTTTCGCCAGCATTGTAATGAGGACCAAAAACCGCCGGATCGCGGAAGTGGACCGGGCCGACCGATGCAGCACCGCCTCCGGCGAGGCGATTACTTTTCTCGGGGATAAACCAACCGGTTGTGCTGCGGCTCTCAACGAAATATTTTTTGGCGGCCTCGATCAGTTCGCTTTCGGAAGTCTTTTGTATCGCCTTCGGCAGGCGGACATAGGTCGTCCAATCCCCCATGGCGATGGCCCCATTGATTTGATCGGCGATCTGGTAAGGTCCATCGCGACCGTAGAAGGTGCTGGCCTGGATGACCGACTTCGCCCGGTCCAGTTCTGCTTCGGCAATCCCGCCGACAATGAGGGATTCGATTTCTTCGAGGATGATGGACTCCACCGCTTCGTGCGTCGCGTCCGGGGTGAGGTAGGCACCGAAAATGAAGAGGCTCGGGTCACGCAACTGGGGGGCAAAGGTGAAGGTCGCGTTGGCCAGGCCTTTGTCTTCGAGCGCACGATAGAGCCGCCCGGTTTTGTTGGCACCGAGAATTTGTTGCAGCAGGGTGAGTGCGGCCCAGTCTTCGTGGCTGCCCTCGACGACCTTGAAGCCGATCATGACGACACCGGTCTGACCGGCTCGGCGTATCGTGGTCCGGCGCGGGCCGGTCTGTTCGGGTTCAACGGTGGTCACTTCCGGGATGGCTTCGGGCGCTTTGGGGATCTTTCCGTAGTGCTCGGCGATGGCCTGCAATGTGGCGTCCTCGTCAAATCCACCAATGACGGTGAGCACGGTATTTTCGGGCCAGTAGTAGGTGTCGTAGAATGCGCGCAGCTTCTCGACAGTCGTGCTTTCAATATCCGACTCCCAGCCGATCGTGGGATGACCGTAAGGGTGAGCGAGGTAGGCGGTCCCGAATAGTTCATTGATCAGCGTGCGCACGGGGCTGTTCTCGCCACGCTCGTATTCGTTGCGCACGACGGTCATCTCCGAAGCAAGGTCCGCTTCTTTGATGAGCAGGTTACGCATGCGGTCGGCCTCCAGTTCAATCGTCATGGGCACGTATTGGCTGGGCATGGTGGCGTAATAATTGGTGCGGTCGAACCAGGTGGTGGCATTGGCGATCGCGCCGATGCGCTCCATCGTGCTGGAGTAGTCGTTGCCGTCGGCGCTGTTGAAACGTTCCGTGCCCTTGAACATCATGTGCTCAAGTATGTGGGTGGCCCCCGTCGTCCCTGTCACTTCGTTACGCGAGCCGACTTGGTAGGTGACCATGACGGTCGCTACGGGAAGTCCTTCAATCGGCATGAGAAGGACGCCCAGGCCGTTCGAGCTGAGGCGATACTCCTCAATGTTTCCCAGGGATTGCACGGGCTCGATGCCGTCGGGTAGAGAGGCTCGGGTGGCCTGGGCAGCCGATGCCAAAACGGCTATTGTGAGGAAAGGAAAGATTTTGAGTGGCGTCATGATGTGAGGAGATAGAGTCTCTTCCTGCTTAGTCAATGTTCCACGGCGATTCCAGAAGGCTGAGACCGCGGCGAGAGGCGGATTGACGAACCCGGCTTTTTTTGGCGGAGAGCCGACGACTACGCAGACCGTAGCGGGTTTTGAGCGGGGTTTTTCGGCGCAGCCGGAGAAGCTACTTTATCGCGCGGTATGTCGCCTCAATCCTTGTTCGGCGGGGTGAGTAAAACACGGGTTTTCAAACCGCCGAGGTATTCGGAAAAGGGCTCCCCTTCGGCGGTGTTGCGGAGGGCGCGCTGCACCATGCCCATTTTGGCGTCGAGGTTGTCGATCATGGAGACGAAGACGGCCTCGGGGGTGGCGGCCATGGCGGCGGCACCCCATTCCTTCTCGCCCTGGTGGCTGAGGATGATGTGTTCTAGGCGCTCGGTGAGATCTCCGTTGAGCTTGCTCTGGATGGCGGCTTTCCGGGCCGTCCGAAAGCCAAGCACAACGTGCCCCTGCAAGGTGCCGATGCGGCTGACCTTTGCGGAAAAGTCGCCCTCGTATTCCTCCAATTTGCCGATGTCGTGCAGGAGGATGCCGGCGATGGCGAGGTCGGCATCTACTTCCGGGTAGAGGGGGAGGAGGGCGCGGGCCGCGCGGACCATGTGTGTGGTGTGCTCGAGCAGGCCGTGGCGGTAGGCGTGGTGCATGCTGATGGCGGCCGTGCCAGTCCGAAAGCGCTCGCCCAACGCATCCATGACGCGCTGCACGGTGTCGCGGAGCTGTGCGTGCCCGATCTCGGCGATGGCGGCTTCGATATGGCCCCAAAGTTCGTCGGGCGATTCCGGGGGGACTTCGATCAACAGGCTGAGCATGCTTTGGGCATCTTCGTCGTCCGGGCCGACCTCTTCAGCGGCTTGCAGGCGGGGTGAGAAGCGCTCCTGGAAGTATTCCGTCTTACCGGACACGCGCACGATGGCACCCTCGGTGATGTGTTCGAAGGCGGCGAAGACTGCCGAATCGCCAAAGCAGTTGGCCGTGAAAGCCCCTTTAGCGTCGCCCAGCTCGACGCTGAGGAACGGGTTGCCGTTTTTCGCGGTTTTTAAGGTCTTGCGGCGCAGTATGAAAAGACTGCGGAAAGGCACGGCCATGTCGGCATCAAGCTGCTTGAGCTCCTGGACTGTTTTGTATTCGCTCATATTCGGGTTTGATTGAGATTTTTTAATGGGCGAACGTCGTTTGGGCTCTTGAGTAGCCGGGTTGGCTTTGCCGCCCGGAGCGGTGTTTGGCTATTGCTGAGCGTTTTAGCAGGCGGCGGAGCCGACCTGCCTACGTTGATGCGCGGTTTTAGTGCCCCGCCTTGGCGACGTCGGCACCCTTGGGCTGCCCGATCGCTTCGAGGAGCTCTTCGAACCAGGGTGTATCGATGTTGAAAGGCTTGCCGCCGGCGATACGGGGAAACTCAATGGCGCGGAGGATGTTGCGGTCGTCCTCATCGTGGCCGATGACGCCGCTTTCACGGACCACGGCACAATCCACCGCAAGGTCAGTGCAGCTCTTGATCAGGCGGATGTCCTCCACATTGGCTGGAGCGGCGCGGGCGTAGTAGCCGCTCTTTTGCACGAGCACTTTTTCGGCTTCCAACATTTTGGCAAATTGCCCGCCAAACCATTTGCCGGGGTTGACGGCGTCGAGCTTGACGTGGCCGAATGCGTCGCGGGGGACCTCCTCGCCAGCCGCTTCCATTTCCTGGATGATGGTTTCGACACCGGCACCTTCCGAAATAAATATGTTTACGTTGTCATGGGTGTCCATGACGGCCTTGAGGCGTTTCGCCTCGGCCTGAATGTCGATGTCCATTTCCGGAATAAAAATGGCGTGCACCTCCTTGCGGGCCTCGTTCAGGCCGATCTCCTCGGCCCACTCGAGGCGGTCGAGCCTTTTGCGGTAGACCTCGGCCGTCGCGGCGGTCAGCCAGCCGCAGTTGCGCCCCATGACTTCGTGAATGATAAGCATGCGCGGGTTGGCGTTGTGCTCGGCGACGACGTTTTCAAAGAACCGCGCGCCTTCTTCGGCGGCTGTCCACGCCCCGAGGCTTTGGGCGATGGGGAAAACATCGTTATCGATCGTCTTGGGCAGGCCGACGACGGTCAGATCGTAATCATTCTCGGCGAGGAAGGCGGCGAGGTCGGCGGCAGTGGTGTTGGTATCGTCGCCCCCAATGGTGTGCAGCACATCGACTTTGTCTTTAGCCAATTGGTCGGCGGCCACTTTAAGCGGATCCTCGCCCTCTTTGACAAGGCCGCGCTTCATGCAGTCTTTCACGTTGGTCAGCTTAACGCGGCTGTTGCCGATGGGGCTGCCGCCGTGGGCGTGGAGGGTGTCGGCTGTGGCGCGGATGGCCTCGGTGACCGGGATGCTGTCGCCAAGCAGGAGCCCTTTGTAGCCGCTGCGATAGCAGATGATATCGATGTCCGGGTAGAGCTCGGTGTAGCGCTCAATGAGGCCACCAACGGCAGATGAGAGGCAGGGTGCGAGGCCGCCGGCGGTGAGCAGGGCGACTTTTTGGATCGGTTTTTTTTCTGGCATCGTGTCGGTTTGGGAATGTGTCGGTTTGGGAATGTGTCGGTTTGGGAATGTGTCGGTTTGGGAATGTGTCGGTTTGGGAATTATTTCTGGGTGACTAACTGAAGAATGGCGGCGACGAGCCGGTTAATCCCGGCCTCGGCCTCGGTGATGGATTGGGCGAGCAGGTAGGCGGGCGTCGAAACGACGCGGTTACCCTGATCCACGATAATGTTATCGACCGGACAATCCTGATGATTCGCACCCTTGACCTGGAGGGCTTCGGCGATGCTGGAATCGTTCCCGATGGTCAAGAGGACCGCTTGCTTGCCGAGCGCGCAGGCCGCAAGGACGGGCGCGATGCACATGAAGCCCTGCGGGATGCCCTTGGCGTGGGCGGTTTGAATGAGGTCGTTCACTCCGGGATCAATATCGTAATCGGGACCGTCAAATGCGAAACTGGAAAGATTTTTGGCCGCTCCGAAACCACCTACGTAGATGAAGGCGTCGAAGTCGGTTGCGCGGACGTCGTCGAGGGAGCAGATCTCCCCACGGGCGATGCGGGAGGACTCGATGAGCACGTTGCGGTCCTCATCTTCGGTCGGTTCGCCCGTTCGGTGGTCGACCACGTGTCGCTGGGTGATGCTGGGCGCGACGCACTGCACGTCGGCCCCGGATTTGGCCAGAGCCAGCAGGGTGAGAACGGATTCGTTGATCTCCGAACCATCCTGATAGCCACAGCCGGAGAGGATTACTGCTACTTTGATTTTCATACGCTTCGGGGATAAAGGAATTTGCCGGGGCTGCAAGGCTCTAGTTATCCTCTCGGGAAGATCGCTGTCTCTCTCAATTGCGGGGTTGCTTTGAGGGCATTCTTTTGTCCGATTCTAGAACCGTATGGATCCGTTTAAAAAACCCGCACCGACCTTTGACCGTCGCTTTCTCATCGAATTGGGCGATGGTGGGGTGCGCTTCCGTCAGGCGGAGCAACTTTTTGAAGCGCATGCCGTCGAGTCGGCGGAGTGGGAGAGCCCTGTTCTGCGTGGGCTGGTGAACGGGGGAGACGACGTTTACACCCCGGAGCTAAATCTGCGCTCGACGGTTTTTGCGAAAAACAGCTGCAATTGTGCGGAGGGCCGCAAGGGAAAGGTCTGTGTGCATGCGCTGGCGGTGGCGTTGCACTATGAGGCGCTCAAAGAAGAGGCCAAATTTGCCAAGATCGAGCCGGAAGCGCCTGAGGATTCCGCCCAAGCGCCCGAATCCCCGGAGCCAGTGGCCAAGCCGCCGCCGCTGCGTTCCATTCGTATGCGGCCTGATGGGGTCCCCCTCCGGCTGCTGATCTTCCTGCCGCCGAATCTTGAGGCGGCTGCGGCGCGTGACGTGATCGTGGTCAAACTGGATGTGGCGGCGGGGCGGCAGATTCTCCCCCTCAACAAAATAAGCGCGCAGCAGGCTTACTTTGTGGACACGAAATACCTCGGTGCTTTGCAGCGCATCGAGGCTTGGTGTGGCGGTAAGCTTTCCAGTTTGCTGCAGTTGACTGGTGGGCAGCTGCGCCGACTGCTCGATACGGTTGCCGGAGAGCCCATCGTCTACTGGGTGAAAAAGCCCAACGCACCGATTGAGTGGACAAATGGTGGAGCTTTGCCCGGTGTCCATGAGCATCTCGGCGACGCGGAAACTGATGCCGGGCCGACTGATTCAAGCGCTCCGGTCGCCCTTGAGCCGGAGCCCCCTGCCCGGCGAATTCCCGAAACGGCCACGCCCGACCCGATGCGTTTCAGCGGGAGTTTGCGCGAAAAGTCGAAGGCCAACCTGCGCCGACGGGCCGAGGCGAAACGGCCCAAGCTCTGGCAGACCCGGCAGGAAGACTTCCCTGCGGCCAGTGCGGTGGCCGACTCGATGGAGGGTTACAGCCCGGACCGGGTGGTGGTGGATGGTTCGACCAACTACATCGCGATCCGCCTGCCGACCTCGGGAGATTCAGGTGCCGTGCAACCGTTGCGTACCCTGCTGAAAAAGGAGGGTTTTATGCTCGAACCGGGCAACCGGAAGTGGTGGCTGCGCGAGCGCCACAAGACGCTTAATTTCCTCGCCGCGCACTGGAAGGCTCTGGAGCAGGAATGGGGCGCTGTCTTTACGAAGAATTTTCAGGAAAAGCTCGCGGGGGTGGGGGTCTCGGCGCTCACGGTCGAAGCAAAGGAAGAATCCGAGCGATTCACTTTGGATATCCGTCTAAGCCAAAATACCGATGAAACGGCTTTGCGGCGCGCGCTTGCCAGCGGGCAACGCTACGTGGACAACGAGGCGGGTGGCATTACTCTGCTGGACAGCAAATCAGTCGATCAACTGCACGAGATCGAGCGGGCCGTCAGCGGACAGGCGGACCGGCCCTTTACGCCGACTTTCCGCAAGCGGATCGATACGCAGGATTTGGCCGATGTGGAAGACCTGCTGGATGAGCTCTGCGCGGGCTGGCAGCCGCCCCAAGCCTGGCAATCCCGCAGCCGTGCGCTCAAGGAAGTGGGCGCTTTGGAACCCGCGCCCGTACGCCCTGGCTTCGACGCCGTTTTGCGCACCTATCAGCGAATTGGAGTGGCCTGGTTATGGCACCTCTACCGAAACCAGCTGGGCGGCATTCTGGCCGATGAGATGGGCCTGGGTAAGACCTTGCAAGCGCTTGCGTTGATCGAATGTATCCGGACGACAGAGGACGGAGAACTGGGGTCGGAGGACGGAGGCCGGAGGGCTGAGGACGGAGCATGCAGGTCGGCGGGTTTGTGGGCGGAGCAACCGGCGCTTGTCGTCTGTCCCGCCAGCCTGGTGGAGAATTGGCTGCGGGAAACGAAGCGATTCACACCTGGCCTGCGGGCGATCAAGCACCACGGACCGAAGCGGATGAAAGAGCCGGTGCAGTTGGAAGGCTGCGATCTGGTGATTACCTCCTACGGCACATTGCGGCAGGACGCCGAGCTGCTGGCCACGATGGACTGGTGCGTGGTGATCGGTGACGAAGCGCAGCATATCAAGAATCGCCGCAGTCAAAACGCCCGCAGCCTGAGTCGCCTGCACGCCGGCGGGCGCTTCCTCCTGACTGGCACGCCGGTGGAAAACTCACTTGATGACCTGCTCTCGCTCTTCAGCTTCCTCATGCCCGGTTATCTGCAAAAGCCCGGCGGCAAGCTCTCGCAGGATGATAAGGCTTGGCATAATGAGCGTCAAACCCGGCGTGCGGCAGCCTACATCCTCCGTCGGACAAAAAGAGAGGTGGCCCCCGAGCTGCCGGAAAAGATTGAGAAGACGTTTTTCTGTGAGCTGGGCAGCCAACAGCAGCGCTTTTACCAGGACACGCTGGAGAAGACGCGGCGCGATATTTTCAATCTGGAAATGTCGGGGGCCAATAGCGGGCGCGTGCAGTTTGCCGCCTTTACCGAATTGCTCCGGCTCCGGCAGGTTTGCGTCGATCCGCGCATCCTGGATGAAAACTTTCCGGAAAATAGCTCAGCCAAGCTGGCCGCCTTCGATGAGGTTCTGGACGAGTGCCTCGATGCGGGTAGTCGCATACTGGTCTTTTCCAGCTTCGTCACAGCCCTGCAGTTGTTGGCCGCACATCTGGAGAAAAAAGGGCATCGCTTTTGCTACCTCGACGGGAAGACGAAGGACCGTCTCGCGATTTGTGATCAGTTCAACGAGGATACGGACATTCCGGTTTTTCTCATATCTCTGAAAGCGGGCGGAACCGGGCTCAATCTCACGGGCGCGGACACGGTTTTACACTACGACCCATGGTGGAACCCGGCGGCTGAGGCGCAGGCGACCGACCGCGCGCACCGTATCGGACAGACCAAGGTGGTCACCAGTATTAAGCTCATCGCGGCGGGCACGGTGGAGGAAAAAGTCCTGGAGCTGCAAGCGCGTAAAGCCGAGATCCTGAAAGAGTTGTTTGAAGAGTCCGAAGCGGCCAACGCCAAGGTGAGTTTGGAAGATATCAAAGGACTGCTTGCGCAGTGAATTTAGTTTTTTGTATCCTGGGCGCTTCGCGCACTCTTAATCTCATCTTCGCCCCGGATCACGCGATTTTTTCCTGAGTTTGCGCGGACATAGCGGTCGAGAGACTTAGCCCATTCATCGCGGAAGGTCTCGTCTCCCGCCAAAAACAGGATGACATTGAGCGAAGGCTCTTCGCCACCCTTGTCGGTATAAATTTCTTTCACGAGATCCCTGAAATATTTTCTTACATCGCGTTCATTGATCCAGTAAAGAGGTTGAAATCCGGGATGAGGATTTTCCCACTCCAAGCCAAGTTCATTTGCATTGGAATAAAACCCATGGCGCTGTCCCAGGACACGGGGAGGGAGACCTTTTGACTTCCTCACTTTATTTTGCCGTTTGAGTTCTTCTTCGATCCGTTTCTTCATAAGCGGAATCTCCGCCCGGTGTGCTTCGAGTTGTTTTTGATACCTATTCGAACTTGTCGTGCGTTCCCAGTCCTTGTTTTCCCTTTCGGTCGGGCGACGTCGTATACGCTCGAAACCACGGTGATAACCTGTTATGAAAAAGACCGCATCCAGGTTTTGTTCCAGTGCATGTTGAGCTATGAAAGCCGTTTCGTTCGCGCGACCTCCGCTTAAACGCAAAGCTTTGTTTACCTCGTGGTCTCGGAATGTGGTGAGCGAGGGTCTACCGGCTTGGGCTACACCCTCCAAGCCAGGCGAACTCGCGTTCGAATTGATCGGCGCGATCCATTCGACCAACTCTCTGTGAATTTCCTGCCCCGCCGAAACCAGCTGATTCTTAAAACCTAATGTCTTTTTACCGTCATGGAGAATAACATTAAAAAGCGTCCCGGTTGAAAGGTTGGCAACCATGTCTGTTATCTCATCTTTGATAACTTTATAGCTGTTGAGGCCGCCCTTTTTGTCGGTCACCATCTCACGGTCCGCATCAATGACGAAAAGAATGCGTTCCGCCCGGGTCTTCAGCCCAAAGACGCTGACGTCGGACATACCGATGCCAATGCTACCACGCGTGTTACCAAGGAGCGAGCCAGCGCCGATTCCATCCGTTCCCGCATTGACGGTAAAAGAATCTTCCATCTCGGGCAGGTCTACATCGAGCGGATCCACGGAGATATTACTGACCTGCTTCATTTTGAGACGCTGCATGGATTGCTGTTCAGGGGCGTTCCGCTTCTTGATCTCAATTTTGATTTCCGGTGGTGGTTCCTCCTCCGCCACTTCAGGTGGCTCTTCGAACTGGGCCTCGTCCGGGACAACCAGATTGTAAACGGTGATACCGCCCAGAACAAGAATGGCGGCAAGGTGCAAACCACCGCTGATCAACAAAACATTGAGCAGCATCGGGTTCATTTTTCGCTTTTTCGGCTCTGAAATCATGTCTGAGGAGGTACTTCCGGGAGAATGTTTAGTAACTGGCGAAGGAGACCTTCGTCACGTTTGCTTTTGCTGCAGCGTTGAGAACATCGATGGATCGCTGGTGCGGTGAATCGGGGTCGGCCAGTATTTTGAGCACGGTGTCGATCCCGGCACGATCCGAGGAAAGCTTTAGGCGTCTGAGTGTTGTGCTGAGGCGCACCATGTCGCGTTCGTTTGTCGAACCCATGGGTGCGCCGTTTAAAAGGACAAGCCCATTTGGATATATCTCGACATTATGCTCGCTGGGAAGATCCAAATTTTCTGCGGGCGGCGTCTCGCTCGGGAGCCGAATACTTATATCGGCCTCCTGTTGAAGTGGCAGGAACATGAAGTAGATCAGAAGGAGGAAGACGACATCAATCATCGGAGTGATGTCGACTTTGTCTTCGGAAGTAAGAATTTCGCTGGCGGCCATTTTTAGTCCTTGGATGATGCGAAGATGAGGTCGTAGATACCCGCTCTGCCGGAAGCGTCCATTACCCGGTTCACGTAGCGGTGCGGCGTTTGGGCATCGGCCCGTAAAAACACCTTCAGGTTTGGGAGATCCTGGCGGAGTGCCCGCAGGCGGGTAGTGAGTTCGTCCGCCGTGGCGGGAACGGCACCAAGATAAATCTGCCCCCCGCGATCGATTGATATATACTGCCGTTCACCCGGCTCTTCGGGAATCGTGGCTTGTTCGGCTTCCGGCAATTCGAGTTCGACCAGTTCAACGCTGATAAAGCTAATCAGGGTCATGAAAAAAGCGATCAGAAGGAAGACCACGTCGATCATGGGGGTCAGCTCGAACTCGGCTGCTGTATCATCTGGAGACCACAAGGCCATAGCTAATAAGGATGGGGAGGGTAGGATTATGCGCGACCGTGGGTGGCCTTGCTCAGCGTAAACTGCAGGTCACCCACTATACGGCCGATACGGGAAGTAATCTTTCCGTAGCGGTTTTTGAAGAAGAAGAAGAAAAACATCGCAGGAATACCAATGATCATCCCGGTGGCGGTGGTGATAAGAGCCTCGGAAATATTACCCGCGAGGGCTTGCGCGCTGCCCGCGCCCTCCGCTTCGATCACGTTGAAGGCCTTAACCATACCAGAAACAGTCCCGAGCAGACCAACCATGGGGGAAAGCGAGCCGACGACAGAAAGATAGTTGATCAGGATGTAGGGACTGGCCAATTCTTCCGCGCTGGATTCTTCAATGGCTTCTTTGACCAGCTCGGGGTCGTAATGGTCCACGTCGACCCGGTTGAGCCCGGCCTCGATGATCGTTGTCGTGGGTGAAGGGTTTTCCTGGCAGATCGTTTTGGCTTTTTCTATATCAAGGTTCTTTAAAGCTTCGTCGACCTGTATGGTGACATCGGTGTTGAGAATCGGCTCAGGGCGAACCGCCACGAAGTTGTAAACGATGAGTCCGAAGCCTCCAATCGATAGCAGTGTCAGCGGATACATGGCCCAGCCACCGGCTTTATACATGTCGATAAGGGTTTTGCCTTCCGCTACCGGCACTGCCCCGGCCTCCGCCTCGGTTGTGACTTCGGTATCCTGAGCATGCAGCGGCTGAGTGAGAACCCATTGCATGGCGATAGCAAGAATAGCTATTGCGATAACGGATGGGAGTATACGTGACTTATTTATTTTCATGGTTTTTTCGAGTGTCGGTTTATAAAAAAAGAGTCGAGTCGTTAAGCGGAGAGTTTTTGTCAGGTTTAGATGTTTAGTTTGAATTGGGTTCGGGTAGCGAGGCCAGCGAAGATTCGGCCCGCCGCGCCCACGGAGATTCCGGATAAAGTATCGTCAGCTCGGTCCATGCACTCCGAGCCGGACCCGCAGAATTCACCCGCTCGTAGCAGTCGCCGATGAGGTAAAGCATTTCCGGAACCCATCCGAAGGATGTTTGCGCGCGAACGTAGCCGCGAGTCAGACGGTCGAGCGCAGCCTCATATTGTTCCTGACCGTGCTCACTGGAGCCAATTAAAAGCTGATAAAGTGAGTAAGTTCTTTTGTTTGAGGCAGGTTCTTCGATTTCTTCGATCATCTTGGTTGCCTCCTCGGTCCGCCCGGCGAGCACCAAGCTATAGGCGAGCCACATGCGAATATTCTCTTCGGCACTTTTCGGAACAATGTCGATGAGCTGTTGGTAAAGCGGTATTACCGCTTCAAATTTGCCCGCCGCTCTGAGTAAATCGGCGGCGTCGACGATTGGGCGGATATTGACCCGATGATCACCCTGGACCGGAATTTTTTTTGTCAGGCGCACCGCAGCTTCATAATTTTCCTGACCGAGGTAGGTATTCAACAATCTAATGGCCAGTTGACTATATTCAGGATCGACTTTGTGGAGCTCGATACGATTGAGGACATCCTCCGCTTCAGACAGGCGCTCGGTTTCTATCAAGACATTCAGCAAATTACGAATCGGTGCGTGCATTTGGGTGAAGCTTTCCGGAATCCCGTGAAATTTAACCAACGGATAGGCCAGCGGGCGCAGAAGCGTCAAAGCCTCGTCGTAATCACCACCGGCGATTAATCTGCGGATTTGTGACATCGATGAGTCTTTCAAGGAAAGAGATTGGGCCATACTGTCACTGACAGGTAGGGAAATTTCCCCGACTCCGCCATCGAGTTCCGCAACGAGCCTATCGTTTTCGTAAGCTGTGAACGAGAGTGCCTGTGTCCTCCCGTTTGTAGCCTGATTAACCTCCACGGGCCGGTTTCCGTATTCCTCCCAATAGGTATTGACATAGGCATTGCCCGCTGTTCCGAGGCAGGGGATAGAAAGAACCAGGCTGGCTACAATGACAAAAGCGCGGGTTTTCATAGATTTAAGTGTTTTATGCTGATTCAACTGCGTCATGTTTGAAGCTCTCCGAGTTTACGGTTGATCGCTTCCATGATATCGGCCGGTGCGACGCCGCCAAGCTCCTCAACTGCCTCGTTCAACGTATTGATCGCATCGTTTTCAGCACCCATACCGATGAGTGCTTCAGCGTCGGCCAAATAGGCACGGGCACTCCATTCGCTCAGGTGGGGATAGCCGAGAAAGGTGCGTTCAAAAAAACCGTGCGCCTTGGCATACTCCTGTTCGGCCATGTAAGACTGGCCAATCTGAAAAATTGCGCGCGCCTGAAAGACGCCGCGCCACTCTGGAACACGCAAAATATACTGGTATTTTTCCCGGGCTTCACCGCCCCGTCCCAGCTCTGTAAGGAGCTGCCCCTGGCGGAGCAGGACCGCAGGAATTTTGGAAGAACCGGGGAAGCCTTCGACGATTTGTTCAAGGTATTCAAGAGCAGTCTCAGTCCTGCCATCGTCTGCGCTGATGTCCGCCAGCCGCATGTAGGCAACAATTGTCGCATCATCGGTCGGGTAGGTCTGCAGGATCCAATTCCAAGCTTCTTCCGCCAAGTCGATCCGTTTATTTCTTTCGTAATCGGCGACGTAGAGGATCGCACGCGGCGTGAGCCGGCGAACGAGATCCATATCGAAGGGTTCGCTTGGTTCCAGTTCAATGTCGAGGCGGTAAAGCCCCATCAGGATTCGGGTTTCGGCGATGATGTTTTCCTGAGCCCGGAACCGGGCAAGCTGGTCGCGGAAAAAGGCCTCCGGTGTTTCTCTTGGGAAAAGTGCGAGCTGATCGCGGTAGGGCGCGATAAGATCATCAATCGGACTCAGGTCGTCGAGCAGTGCTTTCGTAAAGTTGGGATCATTGCGCATCCGGTTATAAAGCTTCTCGTCCAAGTTATCATTATTGTAAAATTGTTCGAAGAGGAAACCCCGGTCGGTCACGATCTTTTCTCTGAATTCCAGATCGTTTTCCATGCGGTCGAAAAAGTCGACCGTTGCGGTGAGCTTCGTTTTGTTCCGATTGTATTTTTCCGCGTAGCTCTCGACGAGCGCATCGACGCCCGCGTTGTCGGGGTCCGTGGAAAACTCTGCGATGTATTCCCGATAGAGTTCGAGCATGTCGACTGGCCGTAGAAGGTTTTCAAACGCCTGCCCGAGTCGGAGCACGGCTCGAGTGAGATTTCCCGTTTCCCCGTACTGTTCCATGTAGGACTGAAAGTGCGCGACCATGGCATCAAATTCCTGCTTGGCCTCGTAGATATCACCCACGCGAAATGCGACTGCGTCGTGAATGTCCTGGAATTCGGTGACTTCGTCAGCTTTCCCGAGGTATTCGAGCGCAAGATCAAGCCCGCCATCAACATATTCCGTCTCGCCGAGAAAGAAGTAGGCTTGGTCGAGCGCGTGGCCATTCGGATATTTTTCGATGTAGCCAACGAGTGTCTCGTGTGCATCGTTCAGTAGCCCGGCGTAAAACTCAGCAACGCCCTTGCGCACAAGGCCGTCCTCAGCATAGGCGCTCTGGGGATAGCGACTGAGCAACTGCTTGAAACTGTCGATGGCCCCCTCAAACTGCCTGAGTTGGAGTTCAGCGAGTCCGCCCCAGTAGAAAACACCGTCCGCGTAGACTGCATTGGGTTCGGCGTTGAACCATTCGGCGGCTTGGTTGATCAGCTCGGCGTATCGCTCGCGTTCGATAAGGTAGGCTGCCCAGCGTGCGAATAGGCTCGCGGAAAATTGGTCAAGGGGACGCCTTCCAATAAGATCGACAACAAGCGATTCGAATCTCTGAAATTCACCGGCGTTTTGGTACTCCACAGCGAGTGCGCCGCTAACGTCTGAGTAATAATCGCCCTCAGGGAAGCGTCTCAGATAGTCCTCAGCCAGAGTGATAGCCGTATCGTTTTTGGCAATTTGCAGAGCGTTGGAGAACGCCGCGTAATAGTAATACTCAATCTGGGTATCATCGGGGTTCTCCTGCGAAAGCCCGTAAAACATCCAGAAAGCCTCGTAGCGACGCTCCGTCTGCGTATAATTACGAGCCCGGCGGACGAGCAGCTCGGTGCGCAGAGTGGGCAAATCAGCGAGCTTTTCGAGGTTACCTTCGAGCCGTTTGATCTCCCGATCAATCTGCTCAATCGCCTCACCGGTATTGCCAAAAGCGACGCGTTGTTCTTTTCTGCCGCGAAGTTCGCGGACACGATTCTCATGCCACTCGATCATGACATCGGTTGTTTTGATCAAGTTCAGAACGATGGTGGCTTCATTAAAGCGGTCAACGGAGACCAAAATATCGCTGGCCTCGAGGAGCGCCACGTTGAGGCGCGGTAGGTAGCGGATGGATGCATCGCGGGCGAGCAGCGGGACGAGGTTGATCGCATCATCGATACGGTTTGCTTTGAAGAGTGCCTCGAAGCTGGCGGCTGCGGCGAGTGCTTTATCCTCTGGGTCCCGGGCGATCTCCAGAAACTGGCCGAAGTAGGGGAGGCCCTCTTCGAATTGCCCGCTGTTGTAGTGGATCTGCGTCATATTCCGCAGTGTGGCGACCCGTTCGGAGTAACTCAGGCGAACAGACGGGTTTTCACCGCTGAGGTTTTGCCGCATCTGTTCGATGGCTTCGTCGTTGCGTCCCAGCGTGCGTAGCACATCAACCCGTTTAAGCAGCATGTCTTTCATGTGCGGTGAGTTGGGGTACTCCTCCGCCAGCTTATCGTACCATTTGAGAGCTTCTTCCAAAGATTGTTTATCTTGGGACTGCAGGTAGGTCTGAATGTAGCCGGTACCGATCAAATATAGCGGGAAATCGAGTTTAACATCCGAATCTTCTGTGGCTTCGACACGCTTGACCAATTCTTTGAGCAGCGGCAACGCCTCAATGAGTCGACCTTCTTCGGCGAGTTCGTTCGCCCGTGTCTGTAACGTCGAAAAACCCATCTGAGTGGCATTTTGGGAGATCGTCGACTGGAGGGGAGCGAGCATTAATAATCCCGCAATCAATAATTTGTAAGTAGATCGTAACATTGGGGCGAAATGAACAAAACGGATAGACGCCGAGAAAGTTGGGAAAATCATCATCTATCTAGGAACTTGTAAAGCGCAAACACCTCTTTCCTGCCTTAGAGACTCAATTTAGTCGATTGAGTTCCTCGGCAGCGCTTTCCCACTCATAGTTCTTTTCGGTTAAATACTTGGCGATACGTGCGGCTTTCGTGTTGAGCTCCTTGGCAGAGGCGGGGTCGCTGTAGCTGCTTGGATCCTCCAGCGCTTTGGAAATATCCGCCTGATCGGTTTCTAGTTGCTCAATATCGGCCTCAAGCCGGGCGACCCGTTTTTCCAGTGCCCTGCGTTCTTTGGCGGCCGCCTTGCGTTCCTCGGCGGCGGCCCGGCGGCGTTCTTTGGCGCTGACGGCTTTTCGCTTCCCCTTACCGGGCGCCGATCCGTCGGGGCGGGCATTTTTCAAACCGGCGATGAGACCGCTCTGTTCGGAGGCGGCCCCGGATTTTCTCAGGTAGTAGTCGTAGTCGCCGGCGTAGCCCGTTACCCTGCCGGCCTGAATTTGGACGGTGCGCTGCGCTATTGCGCGGATGAAGTGGACGTCGTGGCTGACAAAGATGAGCGTGCCCTGGTAATCCTTCAGGGCACCGATCAAGGCATCGATACTGGGCATATCGAGGTGGGTGGTCGGCTCGTCGAGGAGCAGGAAGTTGGGCGGCGCGAGGAGGAGTTTAACCAGGGCGAGTCGGCTTTTTTCGCCCCCGCTGAGAACTTTGACGCGTTTAAAGACGTCGTCGCCCCGAAAAAGAAAGGCACCGAGAATGGTGCGCACGGTTTGTTCGTTGGCCCCGACATCGCTGCGTTCCATGGCTTCGTCTAGCACGGTGCGCTCCAGATTGAGGACATCGACCCGCTGCTGGGAGAAGTAGCCCACGCTCACATTGTGCCCCAGCTCACGGCTACCGGCCTGGATGGGGATGAGCTCGGCCAGTATTTTCAGCAGGGTTGATTTACCGGCACCGTTTGGTCCGACGAGAACGATGCGCTGGCCCTTTTCCACTTCGAGGCTAAGGTCCTCGTAGACGACGTGGTCGCCGTAGGCCTGTTTGACATTTTGCAGGGTGGCGATGCGCTGGCCGCTCCGCTGCGGCTGGGGGAATTTAAAATGGATGGTGCTAGCCGCACTCTCCGGGGGTGGGATGCGCTCCATCTTCTCGAGTTGCTTGATGCGGGCCTGGGCCTGGCTCGCCTTGCTCGCCTGGTAGCGGAAACGGGCGATGAAGTCCTCCAGGTGGGCGATTTCGCGTTGCTGGTTGTTGTAGGCGGCGAGGTGCTGCGCTTCGCGTTCGGCCTTTTCAACCAGATATTTTTCGTAGTTGCCGGAGTAGCGTTGCAGTTTTTCGTGGGCGATTTCGACGATGCCGTCGCAGATGGCGTTGAGGAACTCGCGGTCGTGCGAAATCGTCAGGATAGCGCCGGAATAGCGCTTGAGCTGGTTTTGGAACCAACCGAGGGTTTCGAGATCGAGGTGGTTGGTCGGCTCGTCCAGCATGAGGAGGTCCGGCTCCATGACGAGGAGCCGCGCGAGGTGGGCCCGCATGATCCAGCCGCCGCTGAGGGTTCGCGCCGGTATATCGCAGTCCTCGGGGCGAAAGGCCAGTCCGGCCAAAATTCGCTTGGCCTTGGCCTCCAAGCTGTAGCCGTCCAACTCGACAAAGCGCTCGATCGCCTCAATGCGCTCGGGGGCTTCCGGGGCCGGGTGCTCGCGCAGTATGCGGTAGATTTCGGTCAGCTCGGGGCTCGTCGACGCGGCCAGCTCAGCCACCGTCTCATCGCCGGTGGGCGCACTTTCCTGAGGCAGAAAACCGATCCGCGTATCGCGCTCCAGTTCGATTTCGCCACTGTCCGCCTCGGTTTCACCGAGGATGATGGAGAACAGGGTGGTTTTACCCGCTCCGTTGGGGCCGACCAGCCCGACGCGCTCGCCGCGCAGGAGCCGGAGCGAGATGTCGCTGAAGAGGGTCTTTTGGCCGAAGCCCTTACTGACTTGAGAAATTGTGAGCATTCTTTAGGGGCATTCCGGTCGAGACAGACTTGCCTGTTTTCTTTCAACGGTCTTCTTTGCCGTTCAAGCCATGCCTGAACCGAACAAACCATACGCTGCCAGTTGCCTCTGGTATAAGCCAAAGCAGACGATGCAAGGCCTAATTGAATCGGGTCGTGGGCACGGGGCTGCCCTGGCGGCGGCGATCAGTTTTGGTCTGGTTCAGGCAGCACCCCTTATTCTCATGCCGGAATCGCGCGGGCCGCTCATGCTGCTTCTGGGCGCGTTTGCCGGATTGGTCGGTCTCTATTTGTTTGCCTGGCTTCTGCGCAATTTCGGTCGCTGGTTCGGGGGGCAGGGCACCCTGCGCGAGGTGCGCACCGCTCTCGGTTGTTCGCTGCTGCCCTGGCTGGTGCTGTTTGCCGTCCTGTTTGGGCTATTGCAGGTCTACGACCGCGAGTTTGTCGCTCAATACTACTGGATTTTCTTTCTCGGCTTTCTTTACGGATATGTCGTCATTCTGCTCGGGCTCTCCGCCGCTTTGCGGCTGTCCGTGGTCAAGACCTTCCTTGCTTTGATCGTGACTGGCCTCGTCAGTCTGTTTCCGCTAACGCTTATCCTACAACTCTTAACGAGTGGTCCGCCAACCGCTCCCTGAATCCTACCAAAAATTGATCCATGCTACAGCACATACGCATCAAAAACCTGGCTCTTTTGGATGAGGTTCGACTTGAGTTCGATGCCGGCTTCACTGCTGTGACCGGTGAGACGGGCGCGGGTAAAAGCGTCCTGCTGGGAGCGCTCGGATTGCTCTCGGGCGCGCGCACGGACAAGGGCATGATCCGGCAGGGGCAGGACCGGCTCGAGGTCGAGGCCGCCCTCTATTTCGACGATGCAGGTGAGATGAACGGCCTGCTGGAAGCGACCGGCTTGCCGCAATGCGAGGAGGGCGTGCTGCTGCTCCAGCGCAGCATCCACCGCAGCAAGATGCCGAAGATTCAGATCAACGGAAGCATGGCGACACTGGCGCAGCTTCAGGCCCTGGGTGAGTCGTGGATTGATTTTCACGGGCCGGGGGAACCTCAAAAATTGTTTCAGGAAAAACGGCAGTTGGCGATGCTCGATACTTACGCGGGCAACGGCCCGGCATTGGAGGCCTACGCCGCCGACTACCGGAGCTGGCGTGCCGCGCTGCGCGAGATCGAAGATTTGGCGACGGGTGAGCGCCTGGATGCGGACGAGGTGGCGTTCATCCGCAAACAAATCCAGAAAATCGATACGGTCGACGTCAGCCAAGAATCTATCGAGGAACTGGAGCGGGACTACACCCGCATGTCCGGTGCGCAGGAGTTGGTCGCTCTGGCGGGGGATTGCTCGGCGGGGTTGGTCGGCGAGCAGGGTGTGAATGATGCGCTGGGAGCTGTCATCGCCCGGCTGGAAGCATTGGTCGGCCTGGATCCCGATTCGCGTGGGCTGCTGGAGCGAGCGCGCAGCTTGCAGATCGAGCTTCAGGATTTGGGTGACGAAGTGGGGCGGCTGGCGACGGATTTCGACTTCGACCCCGGGGCGGTCGAGGCGGCAACCGAGCGCATGAATCTCTGGCAGGAAATACGGCGCAAATTCGGTGGCACGGTCGAAGCCGTGCTGGAAAAACGGGCCGCCTTGGCCCAGAAGATTGCCATACAGGGCGACCTCGAGGGCATTCTCAAAAAGAAGCGGCAGGCTGCGGGCGAACTGGAAGCCGAGCTCAAGCAGACCGCCGCAAAGATCACCGCTGCGCGCAAAAAAACGGCGACCACACTGGCCAGGAAGGCGGCCAAGCTTCTGCAGGCGCTCGGCTTCAAAAAAGCCCGCTTGGAGATCGAGATAGTCCCGGAAAAGTCCCTCCAGGATCACGGCGATTCGTATTGCCGCTTTCTTTTCGCGCCCAACGCCGGACAGGATCTCCAGCCGCTCAACAAGATCGCCTCCAGCGGGGAGACCGCCCGGGTCATGCTCGCGCTCAAGACGGTTCTGGCCGAATCCGATGCCACGCCGCTGCTTGTCTTCGATGAGGTCGATGCCAACGTAGGCGGAGAAGTCGGCCGCGCCGTCGGTGCTGAGCTCAAGCGCCTCGCACAAAAGCACCAGGTGCTTTGTGTAACTCACCTTCCGCAGGTCGCTTCACTGGCCCAAAATCACTTTGTTGTAGAAAAAATGCAGGACAGCAAATCGACAAAGGTCGCCATCGCTCCGCTCGACGGCAGCCGCGGGGCCCGTCTCGAAGAGCTGGCCCGCATGCTGGGCGACCGCAAGTCCGCATCCGCGCGGGCGCACGCGGAGGAATTGCTTGGTGCGGAATAGTGCAGATTCCAAAAGAAAAGAGTTGCGTTCGAAAAAGGGGCTTCTACTTTCCGCTGCTTTTTCAGAAAAACTCAACCATATCAAGTCATGCCCAGAGAGCACATCATTTTAGAATGCACCGAAGCCCGCGCTGAGGGGAAGCCCGTCTCCCGCTACATGTCCAGCCGCGACAAAAAGCTGCAGCCGGACCGCGTCGAGAAGAAGAAATATAACAAGTTTCTGCGCCGCCACACGCTGCACCGCGAGATCAAAAACTAAAGGGCTTTTTTAGTCGCTTCCAAACGTTTAGGACCTTGATGCCAACCCGCCGCAATGGCGGGTTTTTTTTATGTTTCAAAGGCGACTGACCCGAATGGCGCTAACTTAAGGCGGATTCGGGCATGATCTCACTCCTAATCTTTATCGTAATCCTAATCGTAATCGATTGATGCCGAGAAGATTACGAGTACG
>JAAAPI010000077.1 GCA_009908325.1 Verrucomicrobiota bacterium
GGTCACGTAAAATGCTTTGCGTCATGTGATTTGGATTGTTTATTGCGAAACGCAATTGTTTGCCGCCGCTCCAAAACTCCAACCACAGCCATCCTCGGCACCCATTTGACCCAGCGTATCACAGCGCAAACAGACCACCCTGCCAAGCTGGGCCGATCCTCCCCCACTCAACCACCTAACACCCTCCCCACTCAACCCCCCAACCACTCAACGACCCAACGACCCCACCACCCAACCACTCAACAAAAATGCTCAACAACAAAGACATCCTCATCACCGGCGGCACTGGCTCGCTCGGCACAGCCCTCACGCGGCGTATTCTCCGGGATTACCCGGAGGTCAATCGCCTGATTATCTACTCGCGCGACGAGCAGAAGCAGTTCCAGATGGCGCAGGAGTATCCCCCCGATCAGTATCCCATGATTCGCTTCTTCATCGGCGATGTCCGCGATCCGGAGCGCCTTAAGCGCGCCTTCACCGGCGTGGATTGCGTCATCCACGCCGCCGCCATGAAGCATGTCCACATTGCGGAATACAATCCCGATGAGTGCGTGAAGACGAACATCAACGGGGCCGAGAATGTTATCAAAGCGGCGCTCAGTTGCGGCGTCGAGGACGTGGTGGCGCTCTCCACGGACAAGGCCTGTGCGCCCATCAATTTGTATGGTGCCACCAAGCTGGCCTCGGACAAGCTCTTCATCGCGGCCAATAATATCGTGGGCAAGCAGGACGTGAAGTTTTCCGTGGTCCGCTACGGCAACGTCATGGGCTCCAACGGCTCGGTCATCCCCTTCTTTCTAAAGCGTAAAAAGACGGGCGTGCTGCCCATCACCGACCCGACCATGACCCGCTTCAACATCCCGATCGAGGGTGGGGTGGACATGGTGCTACACGCCATCGAGCACGCCCAGGGCGGCGAGCTCTACGTGCCGAAAATCCCTTCCTACCGCATCACCGACCTGGCCGAGGCCATCGGGCCGGAATGTGAAAAGCCCGTCATCGGCATCCGCCCCGGTGAGAAAATCCACGAGGAGATGATCACCGCCTCCGACTCCTTTTCTACCTACAAGATCGGCGATTACTTCGTCATCCTGCCCCCATCCGGTTTCAAAAACCGCGAGCAATATCTCAAAGAGCGCGGCGGCGTCCTCGTCGAACAGGGCTTCCGCTACAACTCCGGCGAGAACGAGGAGTTTTTGACGGTCGAGCAGTTGCGCGAATTGATTAAGGAGCACGTGGATCCGGGGTTTGGGGTTCGGTGATCGGTGATCGGGGGTCGGTGATCGGTGATCGGGGGTCGGTGATCGGTGATCGGGGGTCGGTTTTCGGCTCGCCGAAGCTCGGCGAAGGCGGATGGTCGGTTTTCGGTGTTCGGTAGGGGTTATATTGCCCTTACTTAAATTAATTGATATGAGACAAGGCGTAAAAAGTTTTCGTGAGCTTGAGGTTTACCAGCTAGCTTTTGAGTTTCAGCAAGAAGTATTTCGGCGTTCGAAGCATTGGCCTAAGGAAGAAATGTATGCGCTGACCGACCAAGCCCGGCGCTGCACTCGGTCAGTCGGTGCGGCAATCGCGGAATCATGGGGTAAGCGTCGCTATCCGGCGCACTTTTTAAGCAAACTAACCGATGCTGATTCAGAAAATCAGGAATCACAGCACTGGATCGACACAGCATTAGCTTGTGAGTACATAACCGAAGATGAAGCTGATGCTTGGATCGCAGAAACTGAGAGCATTGGACGGCTACTCGGCTCAATGATGTCCAAACATGAATCCTTTTGCCGGTAACCGCTTGCCCCTACCCGAAAAACGAACACTGATCACCGAAAACCGAACACCGAACACCGAACACCGAACCCCGAAATGCTTCCTTACGGAAAACAATCCATCTCCGACGACGACATTGCGGCCGTGGTCGCTACGCTCAAGTCCGACTACTTGACCACGGGTCCGGAGGTCGAGGCCTTTGAGCGGGAATTCGCCGAAATGCTCGGCGCGAAGCATGCGGTTGCGGTCAATAATGCCACCGCCGCCCTGCACCTCGCCATGCTGGTGGCCGGGATCGGGCCCGGCGATCGGGTCGTCACTTCGCCCAATACTTTTGTCTCCTCCGCCAACTGCGCCGCCTTTGTCGGGGCTACCCCGGATTTTGCCGATATCGATCCGGAGACTTACAACCTTTGTCCGAAGGCTCTCGAAGCCAACTGGCAGGACGACACCAAAGCGGTTGTCGCCGTCGCCTACGCCGGCTTGCCCTGCGACATGCCTGCCATCGCCGAAGTCGCCCGCAAACGGGGAGCGGTTGTCATTGAAGATGGCTGCCACGGCCCCGGCGGCGGCTTCGTCCACGAAGGCAAGTTCTACAAAATCGGGGCCCATCCCTGGGCCGACATCACCACCTTCTCCTTCCACCCCGTCAAAACCATGACTACCGGCGAAGGCGGCATGCTCGTTACGGATAATGATGAATACGCCGCGCACGCACGTTTATTCAGATCACACGGGATCGTTCGGGACGGTGATCGGTTTTCGGTGTTCGGTGATCGGTCAAAAAATCCTGATGCACCGGAAACCGAAAACCGGAAACCGAAAACCGAAAACCGTCCCCCGATCACCGAATCCGGCCCCTGGACCTACGAAATGCAGGCACTCGGTTACAACTACCGCGTTACCGACATCCAGTGCGCCCTCGGCCGTAGTCAGCTGAAAAAACTCCCCGACTTCATCCAACGCCGCCAGCAGATCGTCGATCAATACAATTCCGCTTTCGGCGATCTCGCCTGGATCGATACACCGAAAGATAGCGGATGGCTAATAGCGGATAGCGAGTTTCTGACTGCCGACACGCCGAGCACCGAAAACCGACTATCCGCCTTCGCCGAGCTACGGCGAGACGAGCCGAAAACCGATCATCCGCCTTCGCCGAGCTACGGCGAGACAAGCCGGAAACCGACCACCGATCACCGGAAACCGACCATCTCCTACCACCTCTATACCGTACAAATGGACTTCGCGGCCCTGGGCAAGTCCCGTGTCGAAGTCATGGCCGAGCTGCGGGAGCAGGGCGTCGGGACGCAGGTGCTCTATATTCCGGTTTATTTGCAGCCCTGGTATCAACAGACCTACGGCTACCGGCAAGGGAAGTGCCCCAACGCGGAGGCCTATTATTTGAAATCGCTCAGCCTGCCGCTCTATCCGGCCATGACGGATGCGGATGTCGAATGTGTGATTGCCGCAGTGCGGAGAGCCGTAGGGCAAGGCCGTCGCATTAGCGTAGAAACGTAGGGGCTTCACTTGTGAAGACCGCCCTGGTTATGACTCGGGTTTGCAAACAGCGGTCTTCATAAATGAAGCCCCTACGAGATCGCTGAGGTGGCTGCCCCGATTGAATCATTCCGCAGTCCCGAATGTTGCTAACTTAAGGATCCAGCGGCTTGTACTCCTAATCTTTATCGTAATCCTAATCGATTGATGCCAAGAAGATTACGAGTACGAGCGTGATTACGATTATGTGGCACCGGACCCCTAAGTTAGCAACATTCTGCTAAACCACAAATCCATCCTCATGACCGGGGGCACCGACTCGCTCGGTAAAGCTCTCATTGCTATTTCTCCTTTACCGAAGTTTAAAATTGTTGCAGTATAATACTCAATGCTTTCACCGACTTTACAGTCTAATCGCGGGGCCATTATTAATAGTAATGAACAACTTGCACGAGTGACCTCGCAGATAGTGCAGGCCGTCGATCCTGAAGGCGTCGTTCTGTTTGGATCTCAGGCTCGGGGTGATGCCGCGCCAACCAGCGACTATGACATTGCCCTGGTTTTTTCGAGCAGGGAGCAAGTTCGGCCAGGCTTGCGGCGAGCCCATCGAGCCCTATGGCCCAGACCATTTCCGCTTGATTTGGTCGGTTTCACCCAGAAAACGTTCCAGGAGGGGCATACAGCCTTGGCACGTGAAGTGATGAAAGAGGCTCAACCTCTTTACCTAAAATATGAGCATGGGCGATAATGAAAGCCGCGAATGGCTCTTCTATGCTTCTGAAGATCTGGCCTACGGAAAACTAGGCATGGCAGACCTACCCCGCGCTCCGGCGTGGAGCTTTCTGGGGCCCCCTTTGCTCGATGTTATCGGCTTGCTAGTTAAAAGGGCTGTGTTTTATTAAATCTTATGTCGAATCATTTGATACAGTCCGAACAAAACCGCATTCTTTCTCTAATAAAATCGGATCCATCTGTAGACCGAGTTTTTTTATTTGGATCAGCTGTCGAACCGAATCGCCTGCACGAAGAATCCGACATCGACCTCTGCATTGTTCAAAAAACGGATCTTCCTTTTTATGACAGACTGGCCGAATGGATTAACCGTATTCAGCCTGAAGTTGGGATTGATTTGGTCGTCTACACGCCTCAGGAGTTCGAGGAGATGGTTAGCGACAATTATTTTGTCCGCGCAGAAATAGCAGGCAAAGGAAAAGAGATTTATCATGCCGCTTGACCCAAAGTGGGCAAAATTTGCCGAAAACGACTACTTCTCTGCCGAAGTGTTGCTGCGTGAAGGAGTTTGGAATCAAGTTTGCTTCCATTCACAACAATGTGTCGAAAAGCTGTTGAAGGGTAGCTTGCCACCCGAGTCTCGTCCTCGAACCCACAAAATTGCCGATCTCGTTCGACTGACGGACTTCCTTGGCCTCGATGAAAATCTCAAGGCAGAACTGAGACTACTGGATCGATTCTATATTCCCAGTCGCTATCCTGATGCGCTACCAGGAACGCTTGAAGACGGCATGCCTTCGGAAAAGGATGCCCTCGAATCGATTCAAGCGGCCAAGGCGCTCCTGTCGGTTGTAAACTAATCTTAGTTTATTCTTCCTCTCGATTTATCACCCGACCTTCAATCACGTGGCGCAAAGCGCTTTACGTGACCGAAAACCGACTCCTACCCCCTGTCCTCTGCCACCTGATTTCTGCTTCGCCATCCGCCACAAGTCACGCCGTAGTGCACGAAGGCGGATCCGCCATTCGCCATCCGCCATTAAATAACAATGAATATCGCCATCCTACCCGCCCGCGGGGGCAGCAAACGCAT
>JAAAPI010000303.1 GCA_009908325.1 Verrucomicrobiota bacterium
CGTGCACACGCTCAGTGGTGTGGGAGGAGAGGCATCGTAAGGTGCCTCCCTATCCCGATTATGCATAGGAATTGAAAATGGTTGGCAAAATTCTTGGGCTAGTTCTAATACTGGCTGGTTGCTTCTTTTTCTATAAGGCTGGCAACCAATATTTTTATGGAAAACAGAGTTTAGATTGGCCAACTACTGCTGGAACTATTACTGTGTCGGAATGGAAGAGAGGAGGAGGCTCCAATTCTGGATACAAAGCCGATATCGAATATGTCTATTCTGTCAATGGTGCTCAGTATCATTCCAGTTTTATTGAGTATAGCGAATTTAATAGTACAAATCTGGCCTACAAATTCAAGAAGGGACAAGCATGTGAAGTGTATTATAATCCAAGCAATCCGCAGATGTCTGTTTTGATACCAGGATATTCAAAACTATCGATAGGATTGTTCATTGGAATGGGAACATTCTTTATTGGATTTCCGTTTCTGTTCGTATTGGTCGGACGATTTATTGAATCTTCGCAATCAAACAATGCAGAAATCACATAACGATCGCATGCACTCGGACAACAAAAAGCGCCGCTCCTCATTCCTCGTCGCTCTGCTTTTCGCTGCCGGTGATGCGTGACGTTATGCGGCTGAAGTTTTGTTCCAATGAAAACCACCAAGTATTTCGACGCAACTCGTGCCCGTCCTGATCGGGCACAGATCAAGGATGAGTGGATCTTGCAGGCAATAGAACGCCCGGAGCACGAGCAGGTCCAAAGAGACCGGCGGGTCCGACGGTGGGCCCGGATTGCGGAGGCCGGCAATAGGTATCTGCGCGTGGTTTTACTTCCGGACCGGGAGACGGTCCATAATGCCTTTTTCGATAGAGGTTTCAGGCCATGAAAGTACAGTACTTCGAAGACACCGATACCCTGTACATCGAGTTCCAGGGCCGGGAAATTGCGGACACCCGGGATCTGGACGAGAACACGCTTCTCGACCTGGACGCGCAGGGGAACGTCTGCGCAATTACCTTTGAGCATGCCAGCAAGCGTACTGACGTTAGCCGCTTGCATGTAGAGGGTATCGCCGCATAACAACCGGTTCAACCCGGACGCGGGCTACGCCCGCGCCGGTTAACCCGGTAGTTATGCAGGCTCGACCTAGCACACTTTTGTGACCTTCGAAATCGTAAGTAAAATTGAGGGAACTGAGACCTTTGCCGTAGGCCGGTCCATTCGCGAACTGCCCCGGCTCCGTAAGGTCTACGGCAAGGGGAGGTGGCGAAAGCGCAAGGGCTTCGCCAGGATCCGGCTGCCCAGTGGCGTGGAGCGTGAGGCGGAGATACACTGGTATGAGGCATCCGGCATAGGCCGTAAGGAATTCAAAATCAAGCGCTTTCTGGAAAGTTGAGATGAATCAGCACTTTGTAATCTGCATCAACAACGAGGAGTATCCGGCCTCCCTGGAACGCCGCAAGCTCTACGAAGTCATCCCCGACCCAGATGCGGAAAGCTTGGGTCAGTTACGGGTCAAGGACGAGTCCGGGGAGGATTACCTCTACCCCAAAGAACTTTTCGTCTCGGTTGATCTTCCCTCTGGAACGGAGAAGGCGGTTATCTCCGCTGCATAACAAATCGCTCAATTACGTTTCGGCCATTCGAGCCTCCACCGGTCGCAGCTAAAGCTGCGCCGCTAAGCTCGGACGTTAGCGGAAGTGAAGATTCGACGATATACTGGGAATCTAGACCGATTCGGAGGCTGAAATGGCAAAGGCAATATCCGAAATTAGAGCTGAAATTCAGGAACTTGAGCCACTGCAGAAGCGTGAGCTTCTTGGGCTGCTGGTGGCAGAGTTGGAGGACTCCGAAAACGGAGAGGTGGATGAGGTTTGGCTGCTGGAGGCTCAACGTCGTTTTCAGGAATTAAAGGATGGCTCGGTGCAAGGCATCCCAGCCAGCCAGATGTTCGCGAAGCTTGAGCGTCGCATTGGTTAATGAAATGGGAGTTCCATCCCGCCGCTGAGGCAGAGTTTATTGAATCTGCTGCTTATTACGAGGGCGAGGTCGGAACGTGTCAACCGTTTTCCAACAGGTCGGCGGATTTTATGTAACAACCTCGGGTAGCTCTGGGCTGACCGGGGTTGGTATGGTTTTGAAGCTTTCCGGGTCGGCCAGGGCCTGCTCGGCTGGCTGTCCATCGTCCGGATTGATGCACACCCGGTCTGGCGGTCTTTTGACGACAGGTGCTCCGTTGACGTAACGCTCGGGATGGGCGGCATAGTGCCGGTCCATTGCGGACTGGCGGATCGCCCAAACGGTCTCAACTTGCCCGGTATAGACATTTTTCGGGGTGAACAAGGCCAGACCCTCATGGGGCCGGCGGTTGTAGGCCGGGAAGAAGGTCTGGCCCCATTCACGGGCATACAGCTCATCCTGGAACCGGCCCGGGTAGCTGGGCCAGTACTTGGTGGTCTTGAACTGACTCTCGCTGAAGGCGTTGTCGTTGCTGACCCGGGGCCTTGAAAAGCTCTGCTCCACGCCCAGGCCCGACAGAAGTTCAGCGAAGCTGTGGGCGATCATCGGTGAGCCGCGGTCCTGATGGACGATCAGACCTTGGCTGTCGATCTGGCGGCGCGTCAGTACCTCGCTGAACAGATGGCGAGCCAGACCCGCATTCTCCTTGCGTGAGACCATCCAGCCGACCACATAGCGACTGAACAGGTCCAGGACCACGTAAAGGTTCAGATAAAGACCCCGGGTCAGCGTCGGCAGCTTGGTGATATCCCAGGTCAAGATCTGGTTCGGTGCCGTGGCTTCCAGCTGCGGCTTGACGTGATGCTGCGCCGGGCGCTGATTGCGCCGCTCGCGGCATTCTTTGCGCCCGCGCAGGCGCCGGTACATGGTGGAGACCGAAGCGATGACCTCCCCCTCGCTGAGCAGCGTGGCATAGACCTGCCGGGGTGCGGCATCCTGAAAGCGCTCGGAATGCAGGTAATCCAGCAGCGCCTGATCTTCGGCCGGACTCAAGCCGCGTCCCTTTGCTGGCTCGGGCTTGCGCTGATAACGTCGACGACGATCCGGGTAGCACCAGTGCCGAGGGGTCGCCAGGGCCTGACAGGCGGCCACCTTGGAAACGCCCTTTGGCACTGACTGCAGGGCGGTCACGATTTCAGCTCGCTGTTGTCGGTCTCGAACAGGTGAAGCACTTTTTTTGGAGATCCACCAGCTGCTCGGCCACGTAGGCCCGTTTCTCCAGCCGGGCATTCGCCTTTTTCAGGCGATCGATTTCCTTGTCGCGCGGATCGGCGGCCTTGCGACCGGGCTTGCGGGCGGCCAGACCGGCCTCACCGTGCTCGGCCAGCTCTTTGCGCCAGGTCGACAGCTGACCGGCGTACAGGCCCTTACGGCGTAGCCAGCTGCCCTTCTCTCCATGCGACAATCCATCGGCCTCAGCCAACAAGCGCTTCCGCTCGGCTACGCTGAAACGCCAGCGAGTACGCTTTTCAAGACGCGGGTCGGTAAGTACTTCATTGGAATCAGACATATTTCCACTCCGTTAGCGCCCTGAATGTTACCGATAAAACCGATCAAGGACTGTTGGACTGGATGTTGACACACAGGGGCGTGCACGGCGTCGATGACGGCAAATTCCGCTTCTCGGTGCTGGAAACCAAGGGCGACCACCTCAAGGGTAACGACGATACAGAATACAAGCGCAAGTTGTTTGAGCTGTTTACCCGCTACGCGGATGTGACCGTTTCCATTGGCCAGTTGGCGCTGGAAGGTCTGGGTGAGCCCATGCGGTTCCGGATGGTGATGGAAAAGAACTGGAAGCAGACTCTGGTGGATGAAGGGGTGTAGCGGGTAGTCGAGCTATGCACATAACGAAAGCGTCAACTCGGACCGGCTTTTCCGCTGGCGCTTCGAAGCCGGCCGCTTAGTTCAGATGTTATACGAAGGTAGGCCCATGGAAGTTCGTGTAGAAGTGTTTGCAGATCGTATGGAGGTGGCCTCCGGCGGGCAATCCGCCACCGTACGGCCTTCAGTGCCGTACGCCGGCCAGCGGATCCTAATCGGCAGCTTTCAGCCGGCGGTTGATTGCTTACGTCAAGCGCTAGACGAGATCGGTGCATGTGGTACTTTCAAGAGGAAGCCCGCGCTGCAGATTCAGGCGATGGAAATGAATGAAGGAGGCCTGAGCGAGGTAGAGGAACGTTGTCTGCGTGAAGTGGGCTTGACGGTAGGGGCTCGGAGCGTGGAAGTTCGATGAAGGGTATTCCTATAACATGGCGCTCGAGGCGACGCCGGGACAATTTGTCGTTTGTAATCGGCTGCTGCCGGCGGCGCGCCTCAGCTCTGCGTTGGGCGCAATTGACCGGTATGCATATCATATGCATACTTGGCGCATGGAGATCGAATTCGACCCGGAAAAGGCGGCATCTAACCTCCGCAAACACCGCGTTAGCTTTGCGCATGCGGAGCAGGCGCTCCGCGATCCTCTAGGCATCACCATTGAGGACCCCGACTCGGAAGGCGAGCCCCGCTTTGTCAGTCTTGGCGCAGACTCTCTGGGTCGAGTTCTGGTCGTAGCCCACACCCCGCGGGATGATCGGGTTCGAATCATTTCCGCGCGAAAAGCCAGCCCAAACGAGGCAAGGAACTACCATGCGTAAAGAATATGATTTCAGCAAGGGTAAGCGAGGTCCTGCCGTAGAATCCCCCGGGAAGACCCGAATCACCATCATGCTTGATGATGACATCATTGAGTCATTCCGAGCGCAAGCTGAAGCCAGAGGCATTGGATATCAAACCGCAATTAATGAGGCCCTTCGGGCAGCCCTGAATAACGAGAATGTGCCGTTGACTGCCGGCAAGCTCAGGGAGATACTCCGCCAGGAGTTGCACCATGCCGACTAAGCGCCCAACAAAATGCTCAAGCGGACGCGGGCAAGCTTTCGGGCCGGCAGAGCCGGGTTGGCTCAGTGGCCGCGCCGCTTAGCTCAAACGTTATCGCGCCGGGCAAAGCTCGGCGCATCTTGCGGGGTGGAAGTCCCCGTCGGGTAAGGATTAGCCACCCACCCGTATCGAGTCTTGGGTCCATGG
>JAAAPI010000223.1 GCA_009908325.1 Verrucomicrobiota bacterium
TTGCTTTAAACCACAGATTGCGCAGATGGGCACAGATTTCTTTCTCTTTTTCATTCTCTGATCTGTGCCAATCGGTGTCATCTGTGGTTCATTCAATTTCTTTCCTATATCGTAGAGGTGTATCATGGAGTGGAGGCGGAGCCGTAACGGAATTGATACGACCGACTGGATCTGACTTTAGACCACCTTCCAGCCGAAGTCTTTAAAGACTGCTAAGCGCTTCACGCATGCTTCATCAGTTTTATATTTTTCTTCGCCCAGATAGATGAAGTAGTATTCCTCATCCGGATTTATAATTATATTAACGATAGCTTTACTGTCACCAAGTGCTGGATCTTCGAATTTCATTTCTTTGGTTGGGATCATATTCGTTTCATATTCCTTTGAAGGTTGCGAATAGACATGCGATTTCCCGTTGTTATCGGAGACTATAGATATGTGTGCTATTATTTTCATATGAGTTTTATGGGTCTAGATGTTTTGTTAGGACTGTGTGGATTTATAGACTCCATCCATCTGGAACAAACGGAATAGTTCCGTCCTGAGTCCTTAGAATGAAATTCCCTAAATTGCAGCCGCACTCCGCTGGCTTCTGTTTTAGTTCGCTTTTCTCATACCTAAAAGCTGTTCCACTAAAGTATGCTTTCGGCTTGGGCTGCCCATCTTCTAGGTAATTTTGAATGCAAAACTGCAAATGTGTAAGTTTACTTATTTCATCACCGCCGGGGAAATATTCCGATATATATTCTCTTGTCATCGTTGCCGCCCTAGCGACATCCTTTGATATCTTATGATCTGAAAAAGCATCAACATAGCTTGAGGTTATTTCATCTGAGACTTGTTCTATCGATTTACCAGTAAATGCTGAAGCCTTAGCAGCTGTCACAACGCATAGATTAAACACATCCTGAGGCATGAATTTGAAGGTCTCCATCTCCCAAGGAACTTTTTGAATGCTTTCAAGTTTAGATGCAGCAGCACTTCGTTCATCACATAACTGATTATAGATCTTCATTTTTTTGCGATATTTTAAGTAGCCGAATTTAATTCCTTTGGTTTTTCCGTCTAAACCTACCGAAATCTCCATCATTTCATTGGCTGTCATAATCAATGAGGCTACGTAGTTCACAGAAGCTTCGATCGACTGACGGCCTTCTACTTGTTTTAGGTGCATGCATATTCGATTATGCACATCACTCGCACGATCTATTAGTAATTGCAGCCGAGAAGCACTTGCTCTGAAGTCGAATTTCTTAAGGCCACAACTTAGTATTCGGTTTTCTTCGTCGATGATTTCAGAATTGAGCTCATTTAGCTCTTTCAGGATGTCAGTGAAATTGGCGAATGTGAGCATTTTCTTTTTTTCAGATCGTGAAGGAGTCTCATGGAGTGGAGCGCGGAGCGCGTAACGGAATTGAGACATCCGACTGGTTGGCAGTTTGATTTTCTGTGATGGGCAAGTGCTTCAAGTAATCCTCATAATCGCTAACATTTCCTGAAAGGCAATCCTGCACCCAGCCGGTGACCAATTCAAATTTATATCGCGACATTTCTTTCTGTCCAACTACTTGCCGATAGACAGGAAACAGCAAAAACTGACCACCCTTCTTTCTTCCATACCTCGGGAATGTTGATGGACCGTGAGCAGTAGCAAAAAATCCAACAAAAGTAGTCTCGCCGGATTTATTTCGATAGACTATTTTGTAGTCGTATTTGGTTTCACCCTGAACTCCGGGGCCATACCAATCGAACCCAAGTTCTAGGCACCATTGCTTCACTGTTTTTTTCATTTTTTTGCCAACGATGAGCGTAGTCGCGGAGGTGAGCGGAGCGAACCGGAGTTGACTACCGCGACTTGTTGAACAAAGCCGCTACGCGGCGGTATTTGGATGCGGGGTGTCAGCGGGGTCTGATTGTTACATAAAAAAGTAAAGTTCCGGGCGAGGCTGGCTTATGCCAACCTGCCCGGATATGAATACTACAAAATCATCCAAAACGTATGGGCAGTTCTACGCCCATGTCCACAGTAAAGCACACTCACCACGCAGCCGCGATGTCTATCTTCGCTGGGTGGAACGCCTTGGCGAGTATTACCAGCCGGGTGGTCCCGGCCTTCGTCGCCTGAGCGAACGGCAGGTGCTCGACTACCTGATCTACTTGCGGGACGACCAGAAGCTGGCCGCTTCAACGGTCAATCAGGCGCTGGTGCCGATCCGTATGCTCTACCGCGACGTGCTGGAGCGGGACTGGCGGCTCTGGCAGCAGTTCACACTCCAGCGGCGTGAACCGCTACCGAGTGTGCTGACCCGCTCGGAGGTGCATGCGGTCTTATCCTGTGTCCATGAGGGTCGATTCCGGGCAGTGCTCGCGCTGACCTACCACTGCGGTCTGCGCTTAACCGAAGCGCTCCAGCTCAAGCCCACTGATATTGACAGCAAGCGCGGCGTCATCCGCGTGCGGTGCGGCAAGGGTGGCAAGGCGCGTGAAGTGCCGATCTGCGCCAGCATGGTGCAGCGCCTGCGGGATTTCTGGAGGCATCACCGTAATCCGGACTGGGTCTTTCCCGGTGTGGGTCGTGGCTGGAAGCAAAGCGGGATCACCCAGGCTGAGGCGATGGGCCGTTCGGATAAGCCCATGAGCAGTTCGGCCGTGCAGATGGCCATGCGGATCATCCGGGCGAACTGCCCGGTCAAGAAGCCGTTCACGGTGCATACGCTTCGGCACAGTTTTGCCACGCATCTGTTGGAGGACGGCGTCTCGATTCGGCAGGTCAGCCGCTATCTCGGGCACTCGGAGCTGAAGAGCACGTTGGTTTACCTGCACGTGACCGAACTGAGTGAAGAAGGGGGGCGCCGAGCTCAGGCTGATCTCTACACGGAGGTGATTGAGAAGGCGCTACGCCGCCGCCGTCGCCCCCGCTAGTGACCCTGGTGGATCTACTTCGGCAGCACTGGCCGGAGTATGTGGCCCGCGTCGGCGGAGCCAGCCAGATACCCGCGCCGCACTGGCGCGCGGTTGAGGCCGTGCTGAGTTGTCGCACGCCCCGTTTGGGCGGGCACGTGCACCGCTGTACGGATTGCGGGAGTGAGCACTACGCTTACCACAGCTGCAATCACCGCGCGTGCCCGCGCTGCGGCGGGGCCGAGCAACAGGAGTGGTCGGCCCGGCAGCAGGCACGCCTGCTGCCGGTGCCTTACTTCATGCTCACCTTCACCGTGCCCGAGCCCATGCGCGGATTATTCCTGCGTTACGACCGGATTCTCTACAAGGCGCTCTTCGCGGCCACTTCAGGGGCGGTCAAAGACTTGTTTGCCGACCCAAAACACTTCGGCGGGCAGCCCGGCTTCATCGCCGTGCTGCACACCTGGACCCGGCAGATGTCCTACCATCCGCACATCCATCTTATTGTGCCCGCGCTCGCACTTGGCCCGCAAGGCTGTGAAGTGATTCATGCCAGGTATCCGGAGTTCCTGCTCCCACACGTCCCCCTGGCCGAGCGTTACCGCGACCGCTTCCTGGCCTATCTGCAGGACAAGCACCCGGGAATCGCCTCCGATCTCGATCCGGCCTTGCACGAGTCGAAGTGGAACATCAACGTCCGGGCTGTCGGGCGCGGCAAGAGCGCTCTGCGTTACTTGTCCGCCTACGTCGCCAAGAGTGCCTTCGCCGAGAGTCGTCTGGATGGCTACGACCGGCAGGGGCGCATCCGCCTGTGGTGGACCGACTCGGCCGACGGGCGGCCCAAGCGCATGACACTCGAACCGGTCGAGTTTATCCGCCGCTGGCTCCTCCACGTCCTGCCCAGAGGCTTTACCCGGGTGCGCCACTACGGCTTCCTTTCCGGAGCCGCCCGCGCGGCCTACCGCAGGCTGCGCTTCCTGCTGGGCTGCCCGTCGGTCAAGGTCATTCTGCCCGAACAGGCCCCCCTGTGCTGCCCGTGTTGTGACGGGCCCATGCAACGCATGCACAAAATCCCACCCGCACGCGGCCCCCCACTGAGCAGTGCACTGATCCCTGAAGAATGAGACCTCCGAAAACATCCACTCACCCTCTAAAAACGGCACCTTTTCCGATGCCGATAGCGACCGCTTGTGCGCAATGCCATAGCGTAACACTGAATCCGATACACTATTGGGAAAAGCCCAACCTCAAGAGGTGTCTGTGCCGCTCAGATGTCTGTTTTCGTCGTCCCGACAAAAACAGACATGCCCTCCGATGGTCGATCGCCGAAGATCTTCAGGGCCCGTCACACCGAAAGCCCCACCACCACTGCAACAAAAGCTTTCCGCATAGGCTATAGGCCGAACCAATCCAGACGGCGGGCTTGTTCAACAATCAGTTATCACCGCGGCTTCGCGCGGTTGATAACTTCAGGGTTAGACTCGTTTTTCACGGACGGTTAAAAAGAGTTCATTGGCGACCGTGTCACCATCCAGTCTACTGAATTCTATCCTTAGAACAGTATCACTAGTTAGATTCATGAGATCAGTGACCTTACTGCTTGTCTTGCCGGGAAAGAAATCTGCGATTATCTGACTCAATCCTTCTTTTTTCTCTCTTCGCTTGAATCCGATTCTAACGGTGTCATCAAATAAGACTGCTCCTGCGCTAGATGTTATCTTCAATGCATAATTATTCTCTGGATGTATCCGCTTAGTCGGATCAGGAAAGCGCCCTTCTAAAAAGACTGAATACTCCTGACCACCCGGGATCGTGAACTCGTGTGTTCTGAATTGCTGACTGACTTTTCGTGTCGTCAAATTACCGACACGAACCGTTTCGCCTTCTAGAACAAGGACTTCGTGTATCACTTTTCCTGTGTTTCGGTAGATTCCATAGCCGATGCCGCCGATAATGACGACAATGAAGAGTAAGGATATGATCTTTTCTTTTTTCATAGCTAACGATGAGGACTGGCACCCCAGCCCGAGGGTTTAGTGGTTCATGTGGTTCTCGGAATTCAAGGTAACTTTATTTGACTTGTAGCTTGGCGATAGCTCGAAACGGAATGCTTGGATCTCGTTGACATTTTTCTTGTATGGATGGCCAGGATTGATCTGGAAACAGCAGTGC
>JAAAPI010000407.1 GCA_009908325.1 Verrucomicrobiota bacterium
GCGGACAAGGGCCTTGATCTCGGCGCCGCTCTGTCCGAGAAGCCGGGCCGTCAGCCGGTCGAGATCCGGCGCGGGGATGTCCGGCGCGGCCGCGGCGAATATGGCGCGCACCCCGGCGCGGTCGGGGGCCGTGACAGGGATGTGCCGGTCGAACCGCCCGGCGCGCCGGATCGCCGGGTCGACGGTGTCGGCATGGTTGGTGGCGGCGAGCAGGATCACGCCCTCGGTCTTCATCAGGCGGTCGAGCTGGGTCAGCAAGCCGGTCACGACACCGATCATGTAGCCGTTGTGGCTCTGGCCGCGTGTGTGGAAGGCGTCGATCTCGTCAAGGAAGAAGACGCGCGGCGCATGGGCGCAGGCGCGGGTGACGGCTTGGCGAACGCGATCTGCCAAGTTCTGCCGATCGCGCCGTCCACCTATCACCACCGCCAGGCGGTGGCGCGCGACCCGTCAAAAGCCTCTCTGCGGGCGCAGCGCGACACCGAGTTCGGCCCGAAGATCAAGACCTGCTGGGAGGCCAGCGGCAAGCGCTACGGGGCCGTCAAAGTCTGGTATGATCTCGCGGCAGAGGGCGAGGATGTGGCGCGCTGCACGGTGGTCCGCCTGATGAAGGAGATGAGAATACCGGGCGTTATCCGCGGCAAGGGCAAGAAGACGACGTATCGCGATCCGGCCCTGCCGTGCCCGGAAGACAAGGTGAACCGCGCCTTCAAGGCCCCGGCACCGAACATCCCGTGGGTGGCCGACTTCACCTATGTGCGCACCGCCGTCGGGTTCGTGTACGTGGCGCTCGACCATTGTTCTTGAACCAATGGCGAACAAGGTCTCGCTCATCGACGTCTTCGCCCGGTACGTCGTTGGCTGGCAGGTCTCCTCGTCGCCCAACACCAGGCTGGTTCTCGACGCGCTGGAGCAGGGCCTTGCCGCCCGCAATCCCGACCGCGATCGTCTGACCCACCACCGCGATCGCGGCGTCCAGTACCTGTCGATCAAGTATTCCGAGCGCCTCGAAGAGGCGAAGATCGGGGCCTCGGTCGGCAGTGTGGGGGACTCGTATGACAACGCTCTCGCCGAAACCATCAACGGCCTCTACAAGGCCGAGGTCATCGAGCACGAGGGGCCGTGGCACGGCAAGAAAGACGTCGAGCTCGCGACGCTGGACTGGGTGCATTGGTACAATGAAAAACGCCTCTACGGCCCGCTCGGATATATCTCACCCGCAACCGCAGAAAGGAACTTCTACAACGCAGAACTCACCGCTAACATCGCCGCAAAATGATCAACTCAAACCTCGCCGGTAAACCCGGTCTGGTTCAGGCCAGCTTCCGCTTCAGGTTCTTGACCCGCTTCTTGTCCTCTTTCGTCGCCTGGCCGATCCGGGCCGTGCTGCTGCGCTCCCAGTCGTTCGCCTGCTCGCAGGCCATCCGCCATGTCTTGATCTGCTCGGGAAAAAGCCCGCGCTTGCGGCAGTATTCGGCCAGATCAGTCTCGTTCAAGGCAGCGGTTTCGAGCACCGCCGCGAACTTGCCACCCTACGACCAGCCCTCGGGCCCAGCATCGGCATCGAGCAGAAGCTGCCCTTTGCGCCGCGCCTTGGCGCGCCAGTCATAAAGCGTCGCCTCCGAAATCCCTTTCCTCCTGCGACAATCGCAGAATGGTCATGCTGATCGGCGGCAGCATCCGCTTCAGCACAGACATTTTTCGTTCCAGTGAATAGCCCAAGTCATCATCCCATCCCTCCCACCTGAGAAATAGGGGAAAAATAGAGCAGCGGATAACATACCTGACAGAGGAGGAATATAAATATGGTTAAACCGAAATGAGAACATTTAAGATGATAAAACTGGTAAACAATTCTGTAAACCCATGAATATAAATAATAGTCTCAATCTATCTCCTTCGAAACTTACAGAATCCATTAATTATCATAAAATACGTTGTTTTACTACATCCCAAAAGACCTCAACAGCAGCCTTGGAGAATGTCTTAAAACACAGAAATGATATCCATATATGATCAAACAGATGAGAATTCTGGTACTGCTGTGACCAAAGATATGTTTGGTCTGAATGCACTCATCACGGTCAATACCGTGGATGAAACGCGCATGCATCAGAGGTATCAAGAACTCGGCGTCACCAATCTACGGTATCCCGGTGGGTCGGTTACGGAATGGCACTTCGACATAACCGATATTGCGGGCGGCAGCCTCGACAGGTCGGTCAGTTCCTTTCAAGGTGTGGAGCGAGAGCTCGTCCCCTTATCGGAATTTTTCGAAGTTGCTGCCCGGATCGAAGCCGGCGTGACCCTGGTCGTACCGACGATAAACGGGTTCACGCAATCCGCTGGTGAAGCCCTGGTTGAAGGTACATACGGTCAACGCGTGGTCGATGCGACCTACTTGGAACATGTTGCGAATTTCGTCGAGACTGCCCTGGCCACGTCGGATGCGCACAACGTCAAGATTGATGCTTTCGAGATCGGGAACGAATTCTGGGGGTCAGGCCAGATGACTGCGGCCGAGTATGGAAAGTTGGCTGCGGGGATCTCCCAAGTGACTTCGGAGACCCTCTCTGATCTTGGTCCGTCATACGACCAGCAACCGAAGATTATCGTACAAACAGTCAGTTCAGCCGGCACGTTTTCTCCCAGCAGTGACAACCTGCTCTATGTCGATGAAAAGACGAACTTCATCTTTCAACCTTTCGAACTCGAACGACTGGACAGTGAGTTTGTCGATGGACTGACAGAAGTCACCCTGATGTCTCAGGGTAGATCGCGTGAGCAGGCACGTGACATCATTTCTGCATTTGAAAGGAAAAGCATCACCGTTGCGGAAGAAAATGGTCTGATGTCCCAATTCGACACCTCCGGAGCCGCCGATGTCATCGACGGTGTCGTCAATCACTATTACGTGGACCAGGGTTTTGATGCAGTGAATAGCGAAGAGCAATACGGCTTCAACCAACTTGATCTATGGAATATCGAACTCGGGGCTCGTAAAACAATACTTCCGGACCTCGAGTTCTACATCACGGAATGGAACACACGCAAGAACGGGGCGGTAGAGGACGCGAATAACCGGGGATTGCAACAAGTATCCATGAACGTGGAAATATTCTACGAAATGGTCACGCACGGTGTGACGGCAGCCAACTTTTGGCCTGTAATCTTTAATTACAGCAATTCGGGAACACTGGTATTCAATTCGGCGGACTCTCTGACACTGGCTGGCGAAGGCTTTTCCCTGATGAGCGGGAGCCTGGTAGGCCTCCAGCCCATACTGGACTTCAGAGTCCCAGGGGAGCTGTCCATCCACGGGTACGGCGATGAGGATACACTCGTATACTTCCTGTCGGAGAGAACCGGGAACGAAAACGAGGTAATACTGGACTTGAGTGAGGTGATGCCTCTTGACGCGGAGTACTTTCAGGTCTCCTGGACCGAGCTTTGGGATGGCGGTTCCAGCGGCATTGACGAAATGGCCAGCCCCGTCATCAGTAACACGACAATGACGGAGTTTGTGGCGCGGGACGAATTTTCCGATTTCCTTCTGACGCTGCAAGCCTGGTCGACCGTCCGAATGAATATCCAGGCAATTGATCCCGAGGTTGCAGGCGCGTTCAACAAGATTAACGCCGACGAGAGCGGGCGGCTCGTAGAGGGAGGCGTTGCGGATGACCGTCTCTCGGGCGGTCGGGGTGATGACGTCCTTATAGGAAGAGCGGGCGATGATGTGTTGTCCGGCGGGGATGGGGATGACCTTCTGATCGGCGGCCTTGGAAAAGACACCTTGATCGGGGGGAAAGGTAATGATGTCTTTCTTGGTAGCCTGACTGATCTGGACGGCAGCATGATCTTGGATTTTTCGCATGGTGATAGGATCGTGTTCACCGACAGTATCTTTGACGCCTCTGCCTTGCAGTTCCAAAGCGAAGAGCAAAGGCTCGGGATCGACGTCGACGATGACGGAAACGTCAATGCAAGCTTGGTCATTCACGGAGAGTACCGTTTCGATCAGCTGAAGGTAGAGTCACGGGAAAACGAAACGATCATCAGCCATTTTGAGACTGATAACAGCGAACCCTTTGACAGAGAGCAAGTAGCCTCTGAAGAAATAGATCTGACTCCTTCAGGCGAAGGTGGAGATGATATGGCCCAGATCTCGGCGCAGGTTCTGGACAGAAGCGGAAACGCTTTGGAAGGGACGACAGTCAGCTTCACATCGCTCAGTTCACAAGACTACGCGTTTATCACCGATGGGTCCGGCATTGGCGATTTCACGCTAGAACGC
Organism: Verrucomicrobiota bacterium; assembly: GCA_009908325.1. Classification (GTDB taxonomy): domain Bacteria; phylum Verrucomicrobiota; class Verrucomicrobiia; order Opitutales; family Coraliomargaritaceae; genus Thalassobacterium. The sequence continues at coordinate 4,295 of JAAAPI010000407.1, forward strand.
GGCATCGCCGGAACTCTTGATATGATGCGAACCTACGACCCGGAAAGCGATGGGAAAATCACCACAAGTGATGCTCTTGATGTGCTACGCCTTGCTGTTGGCATAAAACCTAGTTTTGGAAACGCCGATCCGATAGATTTCATTGCAGCTGACTTTAATCAGGATGGAAGTGTGACGGCAGCTGATGCCTTGGCAATTTTGCGCGTTGCTATTGGATTGGAGAGCGAGCTTCAACCAGAGTGGGTTTTTTTCCCTTCCGATACCGATCTCCAGGGTATCAGCGTCAAAAATACACGGATTGAGACGACCATTCAGATTGACACTCTGGAAGCAGGTATTACTGAAGTGAGCATGATAGGAGTTCTCTTGGGTAACACAATGGAGTATGTTTAGACCCCATGATCCGTTGGTGAGCTGACCGACTTGGCGGTCTCTCACACGGCATAGTTTTCTCGTTGAAAGTTATAGCCGAAAGTTGGTGATGGGCCAAAGCAGGCGACATATCATGGCGGTGTCTATCCGCCGTCAATTCTCAAAGGGAAAAGGATATGCCACCTTGACCAAAGCTACCGTTGTTCCGTTAGGGCTTCCATCGGAATTTTCACCGGATCCGCTGACCAAGGTGATCCAGAACGGCGCACAAGCGTAAGACTGCATGTCTTTTTCCATCGGCGTGAACCAGACCGGGTTTACCGGAGAGGTTGGAGTTGGTCATTCAGCGGCGATTTTAGCCGTGAGGTCTGCGTTGTAGAAGTTCCTTTCTGCTGTTGCGGGTG
>JAAAPI010000209.1 GCA_009908325.1 Verrucomicrobiota bacterium
GTGCTGGATGCGAAGGAACAGCAGGTTTTCGGCGAACCCGACGCGGCGGGTCAGGCTCTCGCCGAACGGTGCGGCGTCATCTGGACTCGCGCCGAGCGAGCGGGTCGGGCCAGCCAGATGAATCACGGCGCAGCCAGTGCCGAGGGTGATATCCTCCTTTTCCTGCATGCCGATTCGCATCCGCCGCCCGATGCGCTCGCAGCTATTGAAAAAGCGATTCACAGCGGCGCGGTGGGCGGCGCATTTACCCGGCGGTTTGATACGCCATCCCGTCTTTTGCGGTTTACTTGTTGGCTGGCCGACTGGCGCGGCCGTGCGCTGGGCATCTTTCTCGGGGATCAGGGCCTCTGCTCTTAACCGAAACACCTCATTCGATTCTCATCGACTGGGTGCGCGTCGCCAACTTTCGATCATTACATAACGTCGAAGTGCCGCTGGAGCGGACCACCGTTCTGGTGGGTATGAATAATGCCGGAAAAACTTCATTTCTCCGCGCCCTCCATCTTGCCCTCGGGCAGGACCGAAGAAGCCTTTCACCGGACGATTTTTATTCTCCCGACTCACGACAAAACACCGAGGACGAAATATGCATTGATTTCCGAATTGTGCCGATTAACGGCGAGGGAACGCGGCAGTCCGAGTTTGACCAAATTTGGTATGATTCCGATTTCGGAGGCGACCTTGTTTCGACTGATTCTAAAGACCGGGAGTTTATTGCCGTGCGCACGCGCATTACCTTTGATGCGGTCAAGAACGACTTCGTGCTCAAGCGCTTGCTATTGGCGGATTGGCCGAAATTCGAGGACTGGCAAAAGTCCCCTGAAAAAGGCCGTGCACCACGCCGCTTCGAGCAGATCATATCCTTCTTCATGGATGCGCAGCGCGACTTGGTGACCGACCTTAAAGATCGTTCTTCCTATATTGGAAAATTGCTCAGCAAAATCGACATTTCCAAAGAAGATATCGTTGCCCTTGAAACCCAACTCCAAAGCTTGAATGAAGACATTGTGACGAAAAGCGATGTCTTGAGCCATATGCGCGAAGCCCTCGGCGGCCTGGGCAAAACCGTTCCATCATTTGGCGAAGGAGTGGAGGTCACGCCGGTCAGCAAAAAGGTTCGCGATATCACGAAAGGTCTCGGCGTTCAGTTCAAAGACAGCAGTGAATCGAGTTTTCCGCTGGACGCTCACGGTATGGGCACTCGCAGCTGGGCCTCGTTACTGACTTACCAGGCCTATGTCTCCTGGCTGGCTCGACAGGCGGTGGATACCCATTTGCCTTTTCACCCGATCTTGAGTCTGGAAGAACCCGAGGCACACCTGCACCCGAACGCCCAGCGCTCCGTCTATGAACAACTGGCCAACACGCCCGGCCAGAAAATTATCAGCACCCACTCGCCCTACGTGGCTGGACATGCAGACCTGAGTGCCATTCGGCATTTTCGCAAGGCCGGAGCTGCCACTCAGATCAAGAGCCTCCCCGTGGACCTGGCACCGGAAGACGTCCGAAAAATTCGCCGCGAGGTCATGCACACCCGTGGCGAATTACTCTTCGCCCGCGCCGTTGTGCTTTTTGAAGGCGAGACCGAAGAACAGGCGCTGCCGATCTTTGCCCGCCACCATTGGGATCAATATCCCTTCGAGCGCGGAGTCGCTTTTGTCGGGGTGGGCGGTGATGGGAACTACCTTCCTTTTATCCGCACTCTGAAGGCCATGGGTATCCCTTGGTTAATTTTTAGCGACGGCGAACCTAGTGCTCAAAAATGTGTTGCGGTGGCCCTGTCTGGTATTCGTTCAGCGCCGGAAGACTGTGACATTGTCACCTTACCGAATGATGCCAGCATTGAAAAATATCTAATAGATGAAGGCTACCGCGAACGGCTTCAGACTGCCATCATTGAATTCTTCCGACCTTTTCATAGCCCTGAACATGAGGAAGCTAAATCGAACGAAATAAGAGGATGGTCCGACACGAAGATTCTGCAGTTCATGGAGGGGCACAAAACCGCCCTCAGTCCCTACTGGGCACGCGCGATTTCTGAGCTGGATGGTGATCGCTCCATTCCAACCGCTATCTGCGACCTCCTGAATCGCATCGACAGCGCCATTACCTGAATCCAATATCTTGAGCATGCAACCCGCCTTATCATCGAAACAGCGAGAAGTCGTCGAAGCACCCGACGGCCCTTATCTCGTTGTGGCATCGGCGGGAAGCGGCAAGACTCGTATTCTCACGGCACGTATCCGGCATCTTCTGCTGGAGCGAAAGATCCGCTCGCGCGTCCTCGCGCTGACTTTTACCAATAAAGCCGCTGCCGAGATGAAGGAGCGCCTCGTCGACATCCCAGACCTCGGTGAACGGGCTTATATCGGCACCATTCACAGCTTTTGTCAGTCCGTGCTGGAGGCCTATGGCAACCTGATTGGCTTTGCCCAAGCTCCGGCCATTCTCGAACGCGATAATGACCGCATCGCCCTGCTGGAGGAAGTTTATTTAAACAACCCCGAACTTCGGCAGCAGTTGGAGCGCTATCCGAACGCGAACAAGAAAAGAGGCTACCTCTATACGATGCTACAAAAGATCAGCTCCTGGAAGCGCGAGTGGGAACTTTACACTCAATTAAAGGAGAGCGATTGGCCGAACCGCCATGAGCTGATGCTGTTTCAGGACTACGAGGAACGCCTGGCCCAGCAAGGCGCGATCGAATTCGACGACATTCTTTTACTGGCCTATCGCATTCTTTCGGAGCGGCCTAAAGTCGCCAGAATCTATCAACGCAGCTACCGCTACTTCTGCGTCGACGAAGCCCAGGATCTCAATGCGGTGCAATACGGCATCATTCGCCTGCTCGCCCAAGACTCGAAAAACCTGTTGATGGTGGGCGATCCGAACCAAGCAATCTACGGTTTCAACGGTTCCAGTAGCCGCTTTATGGCCGATTTTTTCGTCAAAGATTTCTCCGCTACTAAGATCATACTTCGGGAAAACTTCCGCTCGTCAAGAGCCGTCATTCGTGCCGCCAATGCCCTCTACCCGCAAAGTATCGACGAGACAAACCTCGCGCTGCCCGGGACGCTTCAGGTAGCCGCATGCGAGACTGAGGTGGCAGAGGCCGAATGGATCGCCGACCACATCCAGGCCTTACTACAGCGTTCCGAGATCGAAGGCATCGACGGCCCGCCGGACTGGCACCATTTCGCAGTTCTGGCCCGCAATCGCTTTATTTTTAAAGCACTGGAAAAAGAGCTCGCCGATCGAAAGCTGCCCTATCACATACGACAACCGGCGGGAGGTGGCCTTGAATCCGAGTGGGGGCGGGTCTTCGACCTTGGCTTGCGCATTCTAGGCAATCCTGAAAATTCCCTCTATCTTGCCGAACTCCACAAGCGCTTGGATTTGCCTAAAGACCTCAAGCTTGATGCGGGTGAAGGCCTTTTACCAGTGCTGGAATTATGCGTTCCAGCCCTGCCGGAAAAATGGGCCGCCTTATTTCCGGAAATGATTGAAGCGTGGAAGGAACTTGAGGGGGAAGTAAACCGGTTTCGGAGTGTCCTCAATACCTTGGAAGATTCGCTTAAAAGTGCCGCTCTCAAAACCCAAGACGAGGTCCGCCTTGAAGAATTGGAGCGTGCGCTGAGCGATATCGGCCTGTTGCACCAATTGTGGAAAAACTACACCCGGGAAGTTGCGGCCGACAGTCGCAGCGTGAATCATTTTCGGAATCAGTCGGCTATGGGGGCGCTGAATCCCCACGCCGAGGGGGCAGGCATCACTCTGGCGACGATCCACGCCGTCAAGGGCTTGGAATATCCGGTAGTTTTCGTCATGGGGCTCGCCGAAGGTGTGATGCCCGACTATCGTGCTATTCGCAACGGGCCCGCAGCACTGGCTGAGGAAAAAACGATGCCTTCGTTGCAATCACACGATCCCAAAGGCTGCTCTTCTTGTCTTGGCCGAGTTTACGTTTTATGCCGTGGGATGATGAAAGGCCAAGCAAGCAACAGCGATCCCGCTTTTCTTAACGCGATTCTGGAACGGGTCGGCATCTCGGATGCCCCGGCGATTGCCGTTGCCGAAGATGAGTAAGGATGATTGTTCAATAACCGGAAAAACGCCTCGGGCTTCATGGGATTCCGCCGTGCTTGTCGGGCGAATTCATGATGGGGGATCCAACTGTCGGTCTGCTTCATGATCGGCTTAGCAGCATTGTCCGTCGCGGCAGCTGGCAGCTTCAGTAGTGGCGTTGTAGTCATCACCTTTGGTTTCCTTTGGGTGGCGGCGGGCGTCGGTCTTGCAGGAAAAAGGCTGTTCTCCGGCGAAGCGTTCCGGTTCGGCGGGGCTGATGAAGGCGAAGTCCTTGGCGTAGGGGCTGGTTTGCAAAAGGTGGAAGGTCTTATCGCAAACGGCCATGCGCTCGCCGCGGGGGTAGCGGTGGCCGTCGTCGTCGCAGACCTGACGGTAAGGACCGAGGTAGATGACGGCTTGGCCTTTTTCGTAGCAGGGGCCGAGCTTGCCTTTCCAAGCCTGCACGGTGACAGAGCGGAACTCGATGCCCTCGACGGTCTGCCAAGGCTTGGACTCGAACTTGACCAACTCGACGCCGTGGAAACCGGCCTCTTCAAAGGCTTTGAGGAAGCCCTGTTCGGTCAGCGCGCCGGAGATGCAGCCGCTCCAGAGCGGCGGGTCGTCCATCAAGTGCTGGGGCACGGGCTCGTCGGCGACGATATCGGAAATGACGGCACGACCGCCTTTTTTCAGGACGCGGAACAGCTCGCGGAAGAGGCGGGGCTTTTCCTCGGCCTCGACTAGATTGAGCACGCAGTTGGATACGACGACGTCGATGGAGTCGTCCGCCACCAATGGCTGCTTGGTGCGCAGGTCGGCGGCGAGGTCTTCGATGGCGAGGTAATCGCGGGCGGCATCGGCGGGGAGCTCGGCCATGGCGGCGTCGAAGGCTTCCAAGTCGAGACGCAGGTCCTGGATGCGGCCTTTGCGAAACTCTGTGTTGGCGAATCCGATACGCTCGGCGACAATGGGTGCGTTGCGACCGGCCACTTCCAGCATGTCGT
>JAAAPI010000065.1 GCA_009908325.1 Verrucomicrobiota bacterium
CAAGCGATTATTTAAAGTTGCATCTTCCGTTCAATTTTCGAGGAGCAATCGGTTGGGTAAGTCGGCGAACGAGTTGACCATCGCATCGGGCTCGACTTCCGATTCGGCGACATAGTCCGCTCGATACTTGCCGGTCTGGACAAGAATGCCAGTCAGTCCCGCGTTTTGGCCGCCGCCGACGTCCGATTCGATATCATCACCGATCATGGCAACTTTTTCGGCAGGCAGATCCATGGATTGCAGTGCTAAGTCGAAAAAGTCGGGTGAAGGCTTACCAATGATCGTGGCCTGACGACCGGTGACGTATTCCAAACCGGCGACAAAGGCACCAATATCCAGAGCCAAGCCACCATCGGCCTGAAAAAACTTGTTCTTATGCATGGCAATCAAATCGGCCCCGTGCATAAGTTGTCGGAAAGCTTTGTTGAGGAGCGGGTAACTCCATTGGGCACCGATATCGCCGACGATGACGTAGTCCGGTGCCTCGTCGTCCTGTGGGAATTCTTCGAAATCAGGCAGAACCGACTCCCGGATCAGCAGGTGCAGCTTTGGTTTGCCACCACTTTGCGAGTTCAGGAAATTTTTTGTCGCGATGACGGGTGTGACAATTTCTTCGGGCTTGATTTCAAAACCCATGCCCGCCAGCTTTGCCACGACCTCGCTGGCGGTTTTGGTGGTGGTATTGGTCAGGAAGCGGCAGACCAATCCTCGTTGACGGATTGTATGCAAAGCGTCCCGGGCGCCCGGCAAAGCTTCCTTTCCGGTGTAAAGAACCTCGTCCAAGTCGATGAGAAGTCCGCAGATATTGGCGAGAGAGGTTTTGGCAGGCATACGCATGGTTGCAGCAAGGTTCGTTCCGATTCTGTTTCCATCATGGCAGGTGGCAACCTCGATGGCTGGTGTGGAATCTGCAAAATGCTGAGACCCAACCGGGGTGTTCCGTAGTCTTTTTCCAACGAGGTTGAGAACCGGTAATGAACGCTAAAGAAGACCCACCAACGGGGCGGGTCGATGGTATCATTCTTCGATTCATTCGCCTTGAGCGCTGGTGCGCAAAGACACACGCTCCGGAGCATAGTCGAAAACATGGTCGATGCCTGGGGGATTTGCTTGCCAGTTGTGGTTCTTCGACCAAGTTGTGGTTTTGCAAATGAGGGTGTAGCTCAGTTGGATAGAGCATCGGTTTTCTAAACCGACGGTCCTGGGTTCGAGTCCCAGCGCCCTTGCCACTGCGTAGCAGCACTTTTTCGCGAAGCGATCGCTGGGACGAGAACCCACTGGGTTTGACGTAGCGAGCGCAGCGAGCGGAGATGGGGCACCGCAGGTGATCGCGTATTTTTTACGTAGGGGCTTCACTTGTGAAGACCGCGTCGGGATGAATTCTGTCTAGATTGGCTTCTTAAAACTGCGTGCTTGGCGGTCTTCACAAGTGAAGCCCCTAAGAATTGCCCGCGTCGGGATGAATTCTGTCTAGATTGGCTTCTTAAAACTGCGTGCTTGGCGGTCTTCACAAGTGAAGCCCCTACGAATTGCCTGCTATTTGAACCGTCATTTGAACGGGGTCGGATCAGAATGGCGCTAACTTAAGGCGGATTCGGGCATGATCTCACTCCTAATCTTCCTTATCGTAATCGATTGATGCCAGGAAGATTACGATTAGTTGGCGCTGGATCCTTAAGTCAGCCATTCGAATCGGACCATGATCCAATTGGGGTCCGACGGGCCAAGGCCTACCAGAGCGACCCTATCGTTGCCCCCAATTGTTGTTCGCAATAGGCCAACATGTCGGCGGGCATGGGGGCGGTGAAACGTAAGCTGCCTTCGGGGAATTGAAAGTCGTATTCGTAGCAGTGCAGGGCCTGGCGTTGCATGGGGAGACTGGCGGCGAGACGCGGGGTCCAGCCTTTTTCGATGAATTCGATGTAGAGCGTTTCATCGGGGCCGTAGATCTTGTCGCCGACGATGCGGTGCCCGAGGTGCTCGGCGTGCACGCGTATTTGATGCTTGCGCCCGGTTTGCGGCTCGACGCGGCAGAGGGTGAGTCCGTTCGCCGAAGCGATGGGATGAAAATCCGTTACGGCGGGTTGCGCCGTCCGGTCGTCGCTCACCTCCGATTTAACCATGACGGGACCGCCGCGGCGGCGCGCGATGGAGCGGTCCACCTGCACGGGTGTGGTCATCTCGCCCTCCATGAGGGCGAGGTAGGACTTCTTCACAATGCGGTTCTGGATCGCCATCTGAAACTTGCGCGCCACGGAGGGACGCTTGGCGAAGATAATCAAGCCGCTCGTTTCGCGGTCCAGCCGGGCCACGAGGTGGAGTTTTTCGGCCCCCGTGTATTCCTTGACCACGCCGACGAGACTGGACATTGGGCCGTTTTTCGAGGGATGGCAGACCAGCCAGCCGGGTTTGTTGATGATGAGTAGGTTCTCGTCCTCCTGCACGATCCACTCGGGGAATTCGTCGATATCGACGAGGGGGGCTTCTTCGCCGAAGGGGTCGCTTTTCATCGGTGTTGTTCAAGACGGAGTTTGCGGAGGATGACGGCACCCATGCGGGTGACCCAGGTGAGAGGCAAGGTGCCACCGAAGCTTGTGATTAGGCGATTTTTCCAGCCGGTGACGATGATGGTTTTCTCTCGGGCGACGGCGCGGAGGGTGCGCCGGGCGACTTCGTCGGCAGTCATATCGAGTGCGCCCGGGCCGGATTCGCCTATGGGAGGCTTCGTAAACCCGGCCGCTTTGAAAAAATTCGTCCGGGTGGGGCCGGGGCAGACGGCGAGCGCGCGGACCCCGGTGCCGCGGAGGTCTTCGTGGAGCGCTAGGGACCAGTTGCGAACGAAGGCTTTCGTGGCACCGTAGGTGGCGAGGAAGGGGGTCGGCTGGAAGGCGGCGGTGGATGCAATATTGACCACAGTGCCCCCGCGAGTGAGGCAGGCAGGGAGCAGGCGAGTGGTCAGGTCGACCGCGGCGCGAATGTTTAAATCGATCATCTTCAGCTGTTTAGATGCATCGGCGTGGGGCAGGCGAGCATAGTCGCCGAACCCGCTGTTGTTGACCAGAAGAATTTCCCCCGGAGGTGCCTCCTGCAGTCGGGACAGCAAGGTGTTGGCGGCGCTTTGCAGTGCGGCGGGATCGCTCAAGTCGACGCCAATATGGATGCCATTTTCGCCCAAAAAAACATCCGGTTTAGAGCGAGAAAGGTTGCATACCCAGAGCTTTGGGCCTATGTTCTGAGCTGCTTTGATAATTGAGCAGCCAATTCCAGAAGATCCCCCCGTGACGATGATCACTGAGAACCGCTTGAAGTATGCGATATCGTTTGTTGTCAGCTTCACGGAGGTTTTAGATTTCTTCAGGGATTGGTTTTTTTATGCTCAAAATTATCGGGCAGCGAAGTCGGTCGGCTTCGCTCAATCGAACCAATAATAGAAAAGGAAACACATATATGAAGCAACATGACGTCATCATCTCAGGTTTGAACATGGAATTAACCGAGGCGATCAAAAACATGGTTCATGAAAAAGCGGAAAAACTCTTCGAACACGACGATCACATCATCCGAATGCGGGTGGAGCTTGAATACGACCCCCACCAATCCACCCACCAGAAAGAATTTATTGCCAAGGGGCAGCTCGAAGTGAGGGGCAACGACCACTTCGCCACCGCCGCGACGAACGACCTCTACAAATCGATTGACGGGCTGGTGCATAAGCTGGACCGCATGCTGCGTCGCCGCTCACGCCTGAAGAAAGTGAAGCGCAAAGAGACCCACTCGGTCGATATCCCGGCGGAGATTCCCAAGGCGGTCTAAGCGCGGCGAAGATTATTGATCTTACGGCTTACCTGCCGAATATCCTTCGGGAGTGATCCCGCAAAGCCCGGCCATTCGGCCGGGCTTTTTTATTTTGCTCGTATGGGTGCCTCATATTGTATTGGAGTGGATGGAGGCGCTGTGTACATTTAAAGTGCCGGGCAGCTACCTTCCGCCGTCGCCCCAACCGCTGATCGCTTGAGGGCTATGGCGGACAGGAAAGGAAGCTGCATACGTATGTCCGCTCCTTTAGGTGCGGAACGGGCTAAGGCAAACACCGACGGATGAGCTTTACCCCGCACTTAAAAACGCAACCGGAGGGGCTGCGGGGACCGTTTCCGCGTTGCACTTTGTGAAAATCTCGCTTTTTTCCCGACCATGAACCCGAACATTTATCAAGTTCTTCACATTGTCGGCATACTGATGGTCTTCCTGGGCTACGGGGCGCTTCTGGCCCGGAGCATGGCGGCACCGGATAACGTATCGGTGCGTAAGCTCGGCTCGATCACCAGCGGGATCGGCTTGCTCTTAATTCTGATCGCCGGTTTTGGCTTGATTTCAAAACTGGGCCACAGCTTCGCGGCACCGTGGTTGATCGTAAAAATGCTGATTTGGCTGGCCCTGGGCGGCTTGATCGTCCTGATCAACCGGAAACCGCAATATGCGGCTTTTCTCTGGTGGCTTTTGATCGCCTTGGGTGCCATTGCGGCGATCATGGTTTACATCGTGCGCTTCTACTAGCGGCAATATTCCGGAACAGTAATTTTTTTGAAACTTCTGCTTGATCTTGAGTCGGAGCTTTGTCTTGCTCTCGTCTTTCAAACGATGCACCTGTAGCTCAATTGGATAGAGCGCCTGACTACGAATCAGGAGGTTCGGGGTTCAAGTCCCTGCAGGTGTGCCATCACTTTCCGGACGGTTCTGTTGTCACTCGGCAACCGTAGATAAACCGACGGGTTTTGAACCGTGCAGGGACTTTCACCTTCGGTGTTCCGGTCCGCTTCGCGTCCGGTCTTGTCGCCCGCTGCGCGGGCTCGGAACAAGTCCCTGCAGGTGTGCCATCGTAAATAAATTACGCCCCAGCCATATCGGTCTGGGGCGCAAAGCAAGGTAGCTTTCGCAGCTATTTTTCAGGGTCACCCACAACGCCAGAGGCGGTTACAGGCGTAATCGCGTTTACTGCGCCTGCTGCTGTTGTTGCATCTGCTGCTGTTGTTGCATCTGCTGTTGCAT
>JAAAPI010000279.1 GCA_009908325.1 Verrucomicrobiota bacterium
ATCTCCGAATATTTCACAAGTCGATCAACTCCTCGATTTCACCGAGCTGGCGGATGGCGATCCGCTCGTGCACCTCCAACACGGGGTGTGCCTCTTCCGCGGGCTCACCCGCCTCGAAATACAGGGCGGCGCAAAAGAGGTCATTTCCGTGGAGTTCGCCGAGCAGATGACGATCCATGTGCCGCTGCAGGAGTCCCACCTACTCACGCGCTATGTTGGCTTGACCAAAACCAGCCCCAAGCTGGGCAAAATCGGCGGTGCCAGCTGGGATAAGACCCGTGCCGCCGCCGAGCGGGCCACGCTCGATTATGCCGCCGAGATGCTCCAGCTTCATGCCCGCCGCTCCACGGCCGGGGGCTACGCCTTCCCGCCCGACCACCCCTGGCAGAAGGATTTTGAGGCGGCCTTCCCGTTTAAGGAAACGCGTGATCAGCTCAGCGCCATCGAAGCCACCAAAGACGACATGGAAAAACCCGAAGCCATGGACCGCCTCATCTGCGGCGATGTCGGCTTCGGAAAAACCGAGGTAGCCATCCGTGCCGCCCTCAAAGCCGTGCTCGCTGGCAAACAGGTCGCCCTGCTCGTCCCCACCACCGTCCTCTGCCAGCAGCACTTCAACACCTTTCGCGAGCGCATGGCCCAGTACCCGATTATTATCGACATGGTCAGTCGCTTTCGCAGCAGCGCCCGGAATAAGGAGAGCCTCGCCCAATTGGTTGCCGGGAAAATTGATATCGTCATCGGCACCCACCGCCTGCTCAGCCGCGACGTCCACTTTCACGACCTCGGCCTTCTTATCGTCGACGAGGAGCAGCGCTTCGGCGTGAAGCAAAAAGAACGCATCAAACAACTCCGCGCCAATGTCGACATCCTCACCCTCAGTGCCACGCCCATACCCCGCACGCTCTACCTCGCCATGTCCGGAGCACGCGCCATGAGCGTCATCGAAACACCTCCGGTGGACCGCCGCCCCATCCAGACCATCGTCAAAAGCTACGACGAAGCACTCATTAAAAGCGCCATCCAGGCCGAGACCGACCGCGGGGGACAGGTCTTCTATCTGCACAACCGCGTCGATACCATCCAGAGCGTTGCCGCCAGGATTCAGGAAATGCACCCGCGGCTCAAAATCGCCGTCGGCCACGGCCAAATGACCGAAGGTGCTCTCGAAAAAGTCATGACAAAGTTTGTCGCGGGAAAGTCAGACGTGCTGGTCTGCACCACCATCATCGAATCCGGTATCGATATTCCTAATTGCAACACCCTTATCATCGAGGGAGCCGACCGCTTTGGCCTTGCCCAACTCTACCAGATCCGCGGGCGCGTCGGCCGTTTCAAGCGGCAGGCCTACGCCTACCTGCTCCTCCATCGCCACGCTGCCCTGGTTGACCAGGCCCAGAAGCGCCTCAATGCCCTCAAGCAGCACAACCAGCTGGGTGCCGGGTTCCGCATCGCCATGCGCGACCTCGAGCTTCGTGGCGCGGGTAATCTGCTCGGTTCGCAGCAGAGCGGCCACATCGCTGGGATTGGCTTCGAGCTCTACTGCCAGCTTCTCAAACAAAGCGTGGCCCGCCTCAAGGGCGAACCCGGCTCCGACCGTATCCGCGCCGATGTTAAACTCGACTTCGTCGCTACCGGAGAAGGCGGCGGCCGGGCTCGCGAGACCACGGGCACCCTCAGCTTCGCGGCCATCAAAGACGCTGAATACGGCCACCGCAAAGGCGACCTTATCGAAGCCGCCCTCCCCACCGAATACATCGCCGAACCCCGCCTGCGTATCGACTTCTATCGCCGCCTCGCCCTCGCCGAAAAATTTGAGGAAATCGACGAAATTGCCGAATCCCTCGCCGATCGCTTCGGCCCCCGCCCCGTCGCAACAGAGGCCCTGCTCGCTATCACCAGGGTCCGCATCCACGCCGAGCGCGCGGGCGTCCGCCGCGTCGAGTCCGAAGGCGACCGCCTCATATGTAGACTCGCCCAACCCGGAGTCAGCGGCGAATTTCTCAAATACGGTGCACGCTTCCCCCGTCTGCGCTCAAAAGACCCTCTCAAGCGCCTTTCCGAAATCCAGACTTTCCTCAAGCAGCACGCCACCGGTGAGTAGTTCACCCGTGGCGTGCTCGTCGGACGCCCTTACGTCTGCCTCGGCAACCAACCGAAGCAGGCGCGAGCAAGCTCGCACGCCACGAAAAGGCCCACCATGGCGTGTCCGCTCGGACGCCCAGTCAGTTTAATCCCATCCCCCGCTACCGCAGCGGGATCTCCAGCCGCCAGCGATACTTTGCGCTGACCGGCTCACCTTGGCGAATTGGTGTGCTGAAGCGGAACCGCTCCACATGCTGGCGGGCCGCCTGCAACAACTCGCGGTGCGAGAAATCGTAAACATCCTCCACCCGCACCCGGCCATCCCGGTCAATGATGATTAACAGATCCACAAAAGCATTACCCCGCCCCCGGGGCGCATTCGGCGGATAACGAAACGGCAAGTTCTCGTTTAATAATCGAGGCATTTCATCCAGCTCACCGAAACCGAAGATTGTCTCCAACTGTTCCGTCGACTCGGTCGAAAAATCAAACCCAATGCCGATATCCAAGCCCAGCGGTCCGCCCGTGCCGGGATTCAGACTCAGCTCCAGCTGTTCCATTGTTGGCATGGGGGGCGGCTGATCCAGCTCAGGCGGTGTTTCCTCCTCCGGTTCTGGCGGTGGCGGTGGCTCTTCCGGCGGGGGTGGAGACGGTGGGGCCGCCATTTCAATCGATTCTATTATCTCGACCCGCTCTCGTTCTGGCTCCATGAGCTGCGTCAGCGGCACCAGCAGCATGATGCATAAGGCCATGCTACAGCCCAACAGGAAACCAAGTCCCTTGCTGGCGGGGGTGCGCGTTACTGAAAAAAGCTGAGCCATTTCAAAGGCTCAGTTAAGTGCGACCGAATCGCGATTGTCAAAGTATCAACTAAAACACCAACCGCCTGAATACGACTCGTATCAGTAAATCGAATCCAGATCTTCTTTTAGGCGCTTGTCTCGTTGCTCCACTTGATCACTTCCCGCATCCATCAGCCCCGTCGCAACTCGAACGCCGAATAGAGCACAGGCTGCAACCATCGTTGCTACGATATAGATGAAAAGAGTGCCAAAGGCATTCATATTCAAAAACCGCTTCGTCACCAGAAGGATTGAAATTAGGATGGAAACAAACATTCCCGTCAGCGGTAGGACCTCCGGGGCCCAGTCGGCCTTCATTTCGGGTAAAATGTATTGCTCCACAACTACATAGCCGAGGAGCCCCGCCGCCAGGGAAACCGCGCACGCAAGCGTGGCCGCGATAAAACCCCGATTGGTTGAACACATAACCATGAAAAGCCGCGCAGCAATTATCCAGGTTGCCACGCTAACCGCCAGTGCCAGATAAAACATCGCGGAACCATACGCATGTCCGATAACAGACTCAAGCAGTTCCAGCGCAGACTCCATGAGCGATGTATCCATAGCGAAAGGGAGTATGCGACTCTCCCAAAGAATAGCGAGCAAAATTTTGTCGCTTGTCCGGCCCTTGACAGAGCTCCCCTTCGCTGCCAATTCAGAGATTTTTCACAAATCGAAACCTATGGCATCTCCAACCGACGTTCGCAAAGGCAAAGTCCTCAACTATCAAGGTAATCCGCACCTCGTGCTCGACGTGCAGCACCGCACACAGGGCCGTCAGGCCGGATTTATGCAGGTTACCATGCGCAACCTCAACAACGGCTCCAGCACCAGCACCAAGATCCGGACGACCGACAACGTGGACATTATGCACACCGACATGGTGAAGCTCGAGTTCAGCTACATCGATGGCGACGGCTACCACTTCATGGATCCGGAAACTTTTGAGGATGTTATTCTCGATGAAAGCCTCGTTGAAGACGCCAAAGACTTTTTAGTAGAAACGCAGGTTTACAGCATCCTTCACGTCGACGACAAGCCCATCTCCATCGACCTTCCCGCATCGCTGGAAATGAAGGTCACCGAATCCGCCGAAGGCGTCAAAGGCGACACGGCCAGCAACGTGCAGAAGCCCGCCACCCTCGAAACCGGCCTGACCATTCAGGTTCCCCTCTTCATCAAAGAAGGCGAAATCATCAAAGTCAGCACGGCGGACCGCAGCTACATGGGCCGCGCCTAGTCGCCCGGTAAACAAGCTAACCGGGTTGCGTCCTATCGTGAACGCATGCTACCATCAGGCATGCAGACGATACAAAAAAAGCCGCACATAGTTGTCCTGGGTGCCGGATTCGGTGGACTCGAATTTTGCCGGAGTCTCCGCAAACGCGGCGATGTAATGGTCACATTGATTGATCGCCAAAACCATCATCTCTTTCAGCCACTGCTCTACCAAGTCGCGACGGCCGGGCTTTCCGCACCGGAAATCGCCAAGCCCATACGCTCGATCCTGTCGAACCAGAAAAACCTGCACGTCCTACTCGACGAGGTCACCGGTATAAGGTTGGAAAATCAGACGGTTGCATTACGCGAAACGGGCGAAATTGCCTACGATTATCTTGTGATCGCCGTTGGTGCCCGCACAAACTACTTCGGTAACGACCAATGGAGCCGCCACGCCCTCGGCCTCAAATCGCTCGATGATGCCACTCGAATCCGGCACAACCTTCTATTGGCATTCGAAGAGGCCGAGCGGGAACAAAATCCCAGGCGAAGGGCGCAGTTAATGCGTAGCGTCGTGGTCGGAGGCGGGCCGACCGGCGTGGAAATGGCCGGCGCCATTGCCGAGCTAACCAAGCGCGTGCTCGCCCGCGATTTTAAAAACATTCAGCCCGAAAAGGCGGAGATAGTCTTGCTGGAAGTCGCGCCCCGCATCCTCGGGCCATTCTCGGAAAAACTATCTGCCTCCGCTCAGCGCCAACTGGAACCGTTGGGCGTGCAAGTTCGGCTCAACCAAAAGATAAAAGATATACGGCAGGGGGTTGTTGAACTGGAGGACGAAACGCTCGAAGCCGAGAATATAATCTGGGGTGCCGGTGTACGTGCCAGCCCCGTTTGCGAAGACCTGCCCGTCGAAAAAGACCGTGCGGGACGGCTCAAAGTCGCACCGGACCTCAGTTTGCCCGGATTTCCCAAGGTTTTTGCCATAGGCGACATCGTCAACCTGACGGACTCAAAAGGCCGCCAAGTCCCCGGTGTATCACCCGCAGCCATGCAGATGGGAATGTATGCGGCCCGGGCAATTACCCGTCAAATTGACGGTAAAGAACACGGATTAGAACCATTCACTTACTTTGACAAAGGAAACATGGCCACCATCGGCCGCTCCAAAGCCGTAGCGCAAATCGGTAAATTGGAGTTTGGTGGATTCATCGCCTGGCTGGCCTGGCTCTTCGTCCACCTCGTCTTTCTCATTGGCTTCCGCAACAAAATAGCCGTGCTCATCCAATGGTTTTACTCCTACGTCAATTACCGAAGAGGTTCCCGCATCATCACCGGTCTTGACCGCATTTTTCAAGCGGGCAACAGCAAACCCAAACCACCAGCTACCGACTAAAAGCTGCTCCCCCAACGCAGCTGTGAGCTGCACATATAGATTCTTAAATCCTAAGAATCTATAAGGGACAGGTTAATTTTTGATTGACAAAGCGTATGTGAGCTGGTGGTTTTTGACTATGAGACGTCGGCGATTGAAAATTACGGAACCGGGATTTGATGCGGTGTATCATTGCATGACGCGCACGGTGAATGGGGAACATCTGTTTGAGGATCGGGATAAGGAGCGGCTGCGGCGTATGCTTTGGCAGGTGGCCGACTTCTCGGGGGTGGAAATCCTGACCTACTGCCTGATGAACAACCACTTTCATGTGCTGGTCTATGTGCCGTATGAGGCTGAGGTCTCCGACCGTGAACTACTGCGGCGCTACCGGGTGCTTTACCCGAAGCCGACGGCCTATGAGACTGCCTCTATCGAAATCCTGAAGAAAAAACTGGCCGAGAATGGGCGGGAAGCGAAAGCGCTGCGGCAGAAACTCCTCGCCCGGATGGGGGACGTGTCGCAGTTTATGAAGACGCTGAAGCAGCGCTTCTCACTGTGGTATAACCATCACCACGAGCGCTTTGGCACGCTCTGGGCTGAGCGGTTCAAGTCGGTGCTGGTGGAGGGGGAAGGTAATCCGCTGCAGACCATGGCCGCTTACATTGACCTGAACCCGGTGCGGGCGGGTCTGGTGGCGGACCCGAAGGACTACCGCTTCTGTGGCTATGCCGAGGCAGTGGCGGGCAGAAAGAAGGCGGTCGCCGGGCTGCAACTGGTCTGGAGCGCATTCAATCCGGGCGGCACCGGGGCGCTGGCGGCGCACCGGATGCTCTTGTTTGGCAAGGGAGCCGTTCCGAAGAAGCAGGGCTCCTTTGACCGGGAGCAGGCTTTGCAGGTGCTGGAGGTGGAGCAGGGAGAGCTCTCCAAGGCAGAATTGATGCGCTGCCGGGTGCGCTATTTCAGCGATGGGGCGATTCTGGGTTCGAAGGAGTTTGTCGCTTCCTTTGTCGATGCCTGGCAGAAAAACAGGCAGCGGAAGTATCCGCCCAAAGTGCACCCGATGCGCGGGGGTGACTGGGGAGGCATTGCCGTGATTCAGGGGCTGCGTAGGCGGGTCTTTGGGTGAGTTTTTGGTCGGGACCGGATTCTGCCCGGGTGGTGGGTTGAGCGGCGCTTTGAGGTATCGGGGATCTCTTGAGTTGTTCGCGGTGCCATCATGCCCGCTGCGGTGGGCGGCAGAGCCAACCCACCTACTTTTTCTTCTTTTTTTTGCGTTTGAGGAGCTTTTTGACCTTTGAGCGCTGGTCTTCGCGGACGATGTAGCCGATGCAGTTATCCGACCCGCATTTGCAGGGGTGGTCGAGGAAGTGCTCCATGTCGTAACCGTAGTCGTAAACAAGTTCTTCGCCCTTTTTAATATCGCGGCGGGCGACAATCCAGATCTCGCCATCGTAATTAATGGCTTCACAGTTGCCATCGCAGGAGTGATTCATGTAGCGGGCGGGGTTATCGCCAAGCCGACCGTCGAGGTCGTATTTGTCGTCGAGCTCGAAGATGTAAACGAGGCCCTCCCCCGATTTGCGGGCTTTCTCCTCCCATTCGAGGGCCCGTTTGGTCGACTCCTTTTTCGTGATCTTTTCGCCGACGTATTGGATAATGTCGGTGCCCGCCTCGATATCCGTCGTGGCATAAAGACCGCGACCGTGAATCTTGGACTTTTTTACTTTGCAGAGAGATTTTGGCATTTTTCGGGGATACGGGGTGCGGGATATGAGATACGGGATATGGGATGCGTGTTGGTGAGATACGGGGATGGTGAGGTTGAGGTTAGAAGGGAATGTTGCTAACTTAAGGACCCAGCGGCCACGCAATCGTAATCTTCTCGGCAGCAATCGATAACGATTAGAATTACGATAAAGATTAGGAGTGAGATCATGCCCGAATCCGCCTTAAGCTAGCGCCATTCAGGTTAGAGACCTTATTCAGTTTTCAGATCGCGGGTCATGAGTTGTTGCATGGCGGCTTTGGGATCGAGGGATTCATAAAGGATGGCATGAATGACGGAAAGGATGGGGGCTTCGATTTTTTTGGTGGCGCAGAGCTGGTGGAGGCATTCGACGGCGCGGTAGCCTTCGACGACGGTCTTTTGACTGTCGATGATTTTTTGAGGTTTTTCGCCTTGGCCGATGCGCTCGCCGAAGGTGCGGTTGCGGCTCCATGCTCCTGAGCAGGTGGCCACGAGGTCGCCGAATCCGCTGAGGCCGAAAAAAGTCGCTTCCCGGGCACCGAGGAGTGCGCCGAGACGGACCATTTCGTTGAGGCTGCGCGTGAGGAGGGCGGCTTTGGCGTTGTCGCCGAGCTGGAGTCCATCAGAAAGCCCGGACCCGATGGCGTAGATGTTCTTTAGTGTGCCACCGAGTTCGGTGCCGCGAACATCGTCGGAGAGGTAGGCGCGCAGTCCGGTATTGCTGAAAGCTTCTTGATAATGTTCGGCCTGAGGGCAGTCGTTGCCGACGGCGAGCACGACGGCGGTGGGTTTACCTGCGGCGACTTCTCCGGCGAAGGTCGGACCGGAGAGGACGCCGCAGGCGAGAGAGGGGAGTTCTTGGGCTACGATCTCGGCGGGGGTCTTGAGGCTTTCGAGTTCGAGGCCTTTGCACATGATGAGGCAGAGCTTGAGCTGCCAAGCTGACGAAAGGTGCGGCTGGATCGACTGGCAAAGGGTGCGGAGCGCTTTGGAGGGACAGGCGAGAAAGATGACTTCTGCCTCCATAAGGACGGGCTCGATCTCGCAGCCAATCTGGATACCATGGGGGAGTGTGTAGCCTGCGAGGTAATCGCGGTTTTCCCGTGAGGAGGCAATCTCCAACGCGTGCTCCATGCGACGGGGGACGAGGGTGACGGAGTGGCCGCAACGGTCGAGGTGCAGGGCCATGGCCGTGCCCCAGGCACCGGCTCCTAAAATACAGCAATTCATGCGGGAAACTTTCGGTTGCGCACATCGGCCGCATAGTCGGCGAAGGCTTTTTCTGTGGCGGCGCCGAGTTTGGCGTATTCTTTGACGAAGGAGGGCACGTGGCCGGCGTTGAGACCGAGCAGGTCGTTGCAGACGAGGATCTGGCCATCGCAATGCGGACCGCTGCCGATACCGATAAGGGGCACTTGCAGCTCGTTGGCGATGGTTCCGGCCACGGTGCCGTCGATCATCTCGCAAAGCACGGCAAAGCAGCCTGCTTTTTCGAGGGCGAGGGCGTCTTCGACGAGCGAACTTTTTTCGTCTTCACTGCGACCGAACTTACGATAGCCGCCGAGCTGGTGGACGTTTTGAGGGAGTAGTCCAAAGTGCCCGAGGACTGGGATGCCGGCCGCGATCAAGCGGGCGACGGTCGGAGCCAGTGCCGCCCCACCCTCGATTTTGACGGCTTGGGCACCGCCTTCCTGGAGGAGTCGGCGGCAGGCATTGAGGAGGTGGGAAAAATCGTCGTGCGCGAGGGCGAAGGGCACGTCGGTCACGAGGAGGGCGTTGGGCTGGGCCCGCGCGACGGCGGCCGTGTGATGCACCATCATGTCGAGCGTGACGGGAACGGTGGTTTCGAAGCCGAGCTGTGTTGTGCCAACCGAATCGCCGACCAGAATCAAGTCCACTCCGGCGGCGTCGGCATAATGGGCGGTGGGCGCATCGTAGGCGGTGACGGCGACGATCGGACGCTCCGATTTGACCGCTGCGAGGGACTTGGTGGTTATTTTCACAATCGGACGATTAAATTTGAAAATTGGTGGCGTGGAAGGAATTTGGCTGTCACAACACTATTTGACAACTCTTTGTCACCCTCGAAACCATGTTACGCTTTCTCTATCGCTGGCGCTACCAGCGCGCTCAAAAGGTCGATGCTTACAAGCTACCGTCGATCCACCGGGAAACGGGCAGTCGGCCTGTGAGTCTGGGCAGCTACCTCTCGCAGACATCGGTGCGGGGACGGAATTTTGACCGGTTCGACCTACCGCGCAAGCGGCGGCGTTGGCTGGGTGTGGCGGCGGCTGTTCTTTTGGCATTACTACTGGGGTGGATCATTTTGGAGAGTATTGCCGCGCTGGAGCTTTTCAGGAATTAGCGAGTGCCGCGATGGTGGACTCGAAATCGGCGGGTAGCGGTGCCAGGAAGGTCATCATTTCGTCGCGCTCCGGATGCTGAATGCGGAGTTCGGTGGCGTGAAGCATAACGCGCGGGACATTAATCTCCGGAAGGCGGCCGGGCTTAAATCCGTAAGTTGTATCGCCGAGCAGTGGGAAACGCAGGGCGCTCATGTGGACGCGAATCTGATGGGTGCGGCCGGTTTGGATGATGCAGCTGATGCGGGCGGCTTTTTGAGCGAGGCGTGCCTCGACCTGCCAGTCGGTGTGGGCGGGCTTGCCGTTAGTCACAACGGCCATGCGGGTGCGCATGACGGGGTGGCGGCCAATCGGTTCCTGAATCGTGCCCCGGCTGACCTTGGGGATGCCCATGACGAGGGCGGAATAGCGTTTGAAAGTCTTTCGCTCGCTGAAGGCGGCCGCCAGCTTGTGGTGAGCGGCGTCGTTTTTTGCGACGATGATGAGCCCGCTGGTTTCTTTATCGAGGCGATGGACGATGCCCGGACGGTCCGGGGCGCCGACGCTGCTGAGTTGGTCACCGCAGTGGTGGAGCAGCGCGTGGACGAGGGTATTGTCGCCGGTGCCATTGCCCGGGTGCGTGATCATACCGGGGGCTTTATTGACGACGAGAAGGGATGCATCCTCGTGGATGATCTCAAGCGGTAGGTCGACGGCGGTGGGGGCGGTATCGAAGGTCGGCTCTTCGAGCACTGCGCGAAGCAGGCCTGGGCGATTGACTTTGAAACGCTTATCGATGACGCGCCCGTCGAAGCTAACCTGGCCGGCCTCGAAGGCGCGTTGCAAGCGGGCGCGGCTGATGTCGTCGAATTCGGCGGCGAAGAGCTTATCGGCCCGGGTCGGCGGCGTGCCCGGTGGCACGGTGTATTCGATGATGCGGTCGGGCATGGCGGGCGGATGGGGAAAGTGGTTGGGTGACGTGGATGTTTAGGTTGGAAATGAGGAGGAGACGGGGCCGGCTGTATCGGGGGCGCTCGCAAGAGAGCGCGCCACGGGGGTGATGCGGCTGGGGGTGCGGACAAGGGAGTAAGTCAAACGGAGTGAGGACGAATTCGTCAAGGGCGCTCGCGAGCGAGCACGCCACGGGGGCGATATGGTTGGGGGTGCAGGCAACCGGCTTCGCTCTGGCACTTTCGCCAAAGTTTTGGGAGCCACGCCAGTCAAGAGCTCGCACGCCACGTGGGCGGGGTCGACAACGCTGGGGGCGCGAGCAAGCTCGCACGCCACGAAAAAGAAATTGCTCATTTGGCTTGGTCTCTCGCGGTGGCGCAGTCTTTTGTGATTTGCGCTTTGAGGGCATCGACGGAGTCGAATTTTTGCTCGGGGCGGATGAAGTCGAGCCATTCGACCTCGATGGGATCGCCGCAGTCGAGGCCGGTGCCGTCGAGGGCGTGGATTTCCAGGGTCGGCCGCTGGTCGGCAGTGGCTACAGTCGGTTTGACGCCGTAGTTGGCGATACCCGATTGCCAGGGGTCGGCTCCATCCCTCCGAAAGCGGACGCGGTAGACGCCGAAGCGAGGGCGACACTCCGGCTCCCAGGGGAGGTTGAGTGTGGGAAAGCCAATGGTCCGGCCCAATTTAGCGCCTCCCACGATCGCGCCCCGCGCGGTGTAGTTGTAGCCGAGTAAGTCATTGACGCAGTTTATTTCGCCGGCTTCGATTTCGCCCCGGATGCGGGTGCTGCTGATTGGCTCGCCGTTGTGTTTGATACGCTGGGCGCTGAAGACGCCGACACCGAGCGCTCGTCCTGTTTCGATGAGCAGGTCCACATCGCCCGCCCGCTTTTGTCCGAAGCGGAAATTTTCGCCCACGTAGATTGATTTGAGAGCAATGATGGCCTGCTTGAGGTGGGCTAAGAATTCGCTGGCCGGGATGGCGGCAAACTCGCGGTCGAAGCGTTTTTGGATGACGCAGTCGACGCCCACTTTGTGGAGCATGGCGGTCTTGGTTTCGATCGGCATGATGAGCTGCGTGGGATCTTCGGGCCTGAATAGTCGACTGGGGTGGGGATGAAAGGTAAGCACGCCGGAGATGCCCCCAGAGCGTCGGGCGGAGAAAACGGCCGACTCGATGACGGCTTTGTGCCCGAGGTGCACTCCGTCGAATACGCCGATAGCGAGGTGCAGCTGGCCCTGCAGGTTGGCCAGCGCTTCGAAATTATCGACGGCGCGGGGAAGGTTCATTGTGCTAGAGGGCGTGTGAGGGCACGGCTTGGATGACGGGGATCAGTTGCTTGCGCAGCGTCGAGGGTGCCATGGCTTCGAGTTCTTCGATGGTGGATGCTTTTTCGATACGGAACTGTCCGACGGCGGTGCGGCGAAGCTTATTGAGGTGGCCGCCACAGCCGAGGCGTTCGCCGAGATCATGGGCGATGGTGCGGACGTAAGCGCCCTTGCTGGTGCCCACAATGAAGCCCAACTCCGGCGGCGCAAATTCCAGTAATTCGAAACGGCTGATATGGATGACCCGCGGTTCGCGCTCAACGCTCTTTCCCTGGCGGGCAAGTTTGTAGAGTTTTTGCCCATTTATTTTTTTCGCGGAGAACATGGGCGGGGTTTGATATTGATCGCCGATAAAGGTTTTCATCTCGGCCTTGACCTCTGCCTCGGTGAGCGCGGGGACCGGGCGCTCTTCGGTGATCTCGCCGTCGGCGTCCTGCGAGTCGGTAAGGACGCCGAGCTTTACGGTGCCGGCGTATTCCTTATCCATGCTCATGAGGTATTGTGACGCCTTGGTCGCCTTTCCGATGAGGATGAGGAGGAGCCCGGTGGCCATGGGGTCGAGCGTGCCGGCGTGGCCGACCTTCTTGATGTGGAAGACGCGGCGCATCTTCGAGACCACGTCGTGCGAGGTGATACCCTGTGGCTTGTCCACGAGGAGGATGCCTTCCGGCGCGTCTTGAGTCGTTTGGGACATAGTGGTCTAAAGGTTTTCCAAATGCTGGCCGATGGCTTCCATGAGGCGGGGGTAAAATGCTTTGATTGAGCTGTTCTCAACATTGAGTCCGGCGGCGCAGGCGTGGCCGCCCCCGCTGAACTGCTTGGCGATTTGATCGACACGGTATTTGGGATCCTTGGCGCGGAGGCTGCATTTGAGGGCTCCATCGCGATCTTCGATCATGACTCCGATATCGACGCCATCAATGGCGCGGGCGTAATCGACGAGCCCCTCGGAGTCGTCGATGGTGGCTCCGGTGCTCTCATAGACGCCGTTATCAATGAGGCCGACGCAGACGCGGCCGTCGAACTCCATGGTGAGGGAATCGAGGAAATTTTGCAGGAGCTTGATCTTGGCGAAGCTTTCCCGCTCGTAGAGTTCGTAGGCGGCGGCAGAGGGGTTGGCACCGCACTCGCAGAGGCGGCGGGCGATCTCGAAGGTGGCGGGAGTGGTCGAAGGGAATCGAAACTGTCCGGTGTCCGTAGCAACGCCAACGTAGAGCGCCTGCGCTGTGGTTGCGTCAATGGCGTAGTCGTTGTCAAAGAAGAAACCGGCGAGCATTTCGGCGGTGGCCGACGAAGATCCGATGACGATATTTTCCCCGGCGTAGAGCTTGTTTGAGATGTGGTGGTCGACATTGAGCGCAACCACGGGGAACAGTTCGTTGAGGCGGTCCCCCACCCGCTTGAAATCGGCGCAATCGACCGAGACGGCGAGGTGGCCCTCGGGGATAAAGTCGTCTGCTCCGGCCATCGGTGTGTCGCCGACAAAGGCTTCGAGGGTAACCGGGGTGGCGTCGTTATTGAGACCGACCGCTTCGACGCCGAGTGCCTTAAGGATGCGGACAACGGCGACGGTCGAGCCGATGCAATCGCCATCGGGACGCTTGTGCCCGAGGACGGCGACCTTGTGGCCTTTGAGTTTTTCGATAGCGGCGGCGAACCGCGCACTTTCTTCCGGGTAAAATTTAGGATGGGTCATTTTCTTCTTGGTCGAGTTGATCGAGGATATTGAGGATCTCCGCGCCGCGCTCCAGCGAGGGGTCGTAGATGTAGTCGAAGCGGGGGAAGTATTTCAGAATGACCTGTTTGCTGACCCGTTGGCGAAGATCTTTGCCGATTTTCCGGAAAAACCGGCGGCTCTCCTCAATGGCGTCATCATCGCCCAGCACGGAGTAGTAGATGCGGGCGTTGCGCAAATCACTGGAGCAATCGACTTCGCTGATCGTGATGGCTGCGGCATCGGCACGGTAGTAGCGGCGCATTTGTTCGCTGACTTCGCGGCGAAGTAATTCGTTGATGCGTGTGATACGTTGAGACATGACTGGCGCGGGCCGATTCCATTGACGTGGCAACGCGGGGCGCTCGCAAGCGAGCACGCCACGGCTACCGTTAGAGAGAGGGTCGCTGCTCTTCGACGGCGAAGCACTCGATGGTGTCGCCTTCTTCGTAGGCGTCGTAGCCGGCGACGTTGACACCGCACTCGTAACCGGCGCGGACTTCCTTCACATCGTCCTTAAAGCGTTTCAGTGTATCGATTTTACTTTCGTGGATGACTTCACCGCCGCGCATGAGGCGGGCGATGCAGTTGCGCTGGATGGAACCTTCGGTGACCATGCAGCCGGCCACGTTGCGTCCTTTGCCGACAGAGAAGACTTGGCGAACCTCGGCGGCCCCCGTCTTTTTCTCGGTGAATTCGGCTTCGAGGAGATCGGCCATAGCGAGTTCGACCTGGTCGATGAGTTCATAAATGATGGGATGCTGAATGATGCGGACATCGTGGTGCTTGGCCAGGCTTTGGACACCATTCTCCGTTTTTACGTTGAAGCCGACGATTGTTGCGCCTCCGGCACTGGCGAGCGTGACATCGTTTTTCGTGATTTGGCCGACGCCCTGACTGATCACGTCGAGATCGACTTTATCGCTTTTGATTGTTTCCAAGGCGTTGACAAGCGCCTCGGTCGAGCCGTGAACATCGGATTTAACAATGACGCGCAGGCATTTCTTTTGTTGACTTTCAATGGCGGCAAAGAGGTCTTCCACTGTTGCGGCACCACTGCTGGCAGATTGTTCGTTGGCATCGGCAGCGGCCTTCAGCTTGCGCCGTTGCATGATCTCCTCGGCGGCGCGCTTGGCAGCCTTTTCGTTTTTCTCGGTGGTAAATTGATCGCCCGAAGCGGGCACGCCGGACCAGCCGGTAACCTTGACCGGGGTGGCCGGTGGGGCCGACTTGACGACCTTACCCTCTGCATCGGTCATGGTCTTGACGCGGCAGTAAACCTGGCCACAGAGCAAGGCATCGCCCCGTTTGAGGGTGCCGCGCTCGACGAGGACGGTGGCTGTCGCACCGAGGCCTTGCTCGGTTTGCGATTCGATGATTCTTCCGGATGCGGGGCACTTCGGGTTGGCCTTGAGCTCGAGGATTTCGGCCTGCAGGAGGACCATGTCGAGAAGGTCATCGATGTTGGTGCCCTTGAGCGCCGAAACTTCGACCGCAATGGTTTCACCCCCGAGATCCTCCGGCCCGATGCCCTTTTCAAGCATCTGCGTCTTGACGCGGTCAACGTTGGCTCCCTTGGCGTCGATTTTATTAATCGCAACGATGATGGCGTTGTTTGCTGTTTGAGCGTATTTGAGGGCCTCTTCGGTTTGGGGCTTGAAGGCGTCGTCGGCTGCGATGACAAGGATGGAGATGTCGGTCACATTGGCACCGCGGGCACGCATCATCGAGAACGCGGCGTGGCCGGGGGTGTCGATAAAGGAAATCTTCTGTCCGTTGTGCTCGATTTGGTAGGCACCTATATGCTGGGTGATGCCACCTGCTTCGCCACCGACCACGTTGGCCTTGCGGATAGTATCGAGAAGCGTGGTTTTGCCGTGGTCGACGTGTCCAAGGATGCAGACGACGGGTGGACGCGGCTTGAGGAACTTGGGGTCGTCGTGATCCGGCTTTTCGACCTTGGGTTTGCCCTTGCCGCCCTGGTCGGCCTGTTCGCCCCGGTGGTGCACCTCCAGATCGAAGCCGTGGCGGTTGGCAAGCTGGACGGCAACGGGCTCCTCGATGGTTTGATTCATCGAGGCGAAAATGCCCATCTCCATGAGCTCAGAGATCAGCTTGAAAGGCTTCAGGCCGATTTCGCCGGCGAAGTCGCGCACCACGATGGGTGGTTTGGCGTGAATCTTGGGACGCTCCGATACCTCAGCTTCGGAGGCATCGTCGGCCTCGGTGTCGGTAGCAGGTTCCCCATTCTCGGCGGTTTTTTCAGGCGCATCGGCTGGCTTTGCGGCGGCGGGGGGCTTGGGCGGACCTGCGGGCGAAGGTGGGGATGGCGGTTTCGGTGGCCCCGCAGGTGCTTTGGGCTCGGGCTTGGCGGGGGCCGGTTTCGAAGGTGCTTCCGGGGTGGGAGCCGGTTTTTCCGGGGTCTTGGAGCCGGAGGGTGGGATGGCTGCACCGGGAGGTGTGGATGACTTAGGTGCGCTGCCCGGTGCCGGTGGCTTCGGCGGGCCACCGGCTGGCGGCTTGGGCGGACCGGAAGGAGCGGGCGGTTTCGGAGCCGGTGGCGGCGTAGATGGCTTTGGCGGCTGGGGGGGCTCGGCCGGTTTGGTCGGTTCAGCTGGTTTTTCGGACTCGACTGGCTTAGGCGCTTTGGCTGCTTTTGCGGCCTCTGCAGCAGCGGCCTTCTCCTGCCGTTCGCGCTCGATATCCGCCGCCGATTTTACAAAGACGCCTTCGGGGAGCTTGGCTGCAGCAGGTGCTTCCGATGCTTCCGGCGCGTGGGACGAAGATTCGGCGGACGCGCCATCTGTATCGGAAGCGTCCGACGAATCGGGTTTCGCGAATTCGTCGCGTAAGGCGTCGGCGGAGATGTTATCAATCGTGCTGGAAGCGCTCTTCACCTCGAAGCCACGACTTTTCAGAAGCTCAATGAGCTTCTTGTTCTCCATTCCGATATCTTTGGAAAGCTGGTGTATACGAACACTCATGAATGAGTTATTTTTAAGTCAGGTTGTTGCGGGTGGTGAGACGATGCCACGGATTAGCCGGTTTGCTGAAAATAGGCCTCAACTTTCGATAGGACATCGGTTGCTTCGTCGACGCTGAAGCCGACATCGACCAGATCGGTGGCCGTGACGCCTTCAAAAACTTCCGGGCTGGCGAAGCCAGCTGAGACAAGCCGCGAGGCAACCTCGGGATCCAGACCCGTGATGGCGTTGAGGCCTTCGACGGCCTTGGCGACCTTTTCGTCGAACCCGACCGCTTCCTTCTCCTCCTTGCCGATATCCAGCTTCCAGCCAAGAAGGCGGGAGGTCAGCTTGGCGTTGAATCCGCGGCGTCCGATCGCGATGGAAAGGTCGTCTTCAGCGACTTCGAAATGAATGCGGCGCTCGACCTCGTTGACCTTAATGTTTTTCGGCACGGCAGGCTTGAGGGCTTCCTCGAGGAGTTGCAGCGGATTTGAGTAGAAGCGGATGATATCAATTTTCTCGCCGCCGAGTTCGCGGACGATGGTCTTGACACGGGCACCGCGGGCACCGACGCAGGCACCGACGGGGTCGACCTTGGGGTCGCTGCTGTTGACGGCGATCTTCGTGCGGTAGCCGGGTTCGCGGGCCATGGCTTCGATCGTCACGGTGCCGTCAGCAATTTCGGTGACTTCAACCTCGAAGAGGCGGCGCACGAAATTGATATTTGAGCGGGAAAGAATGATATCGGGACCACGGTTGGTCTGCTCTATTTTGAGGAGTAGGCAACGGATGCTTTCGCCCGGGGCGTAGTCCTCACCCTGGACGCGTTCGCGCGGAGGGAGGATGGCTTCCGCTTTGCCGAGATCAACGATGAGGTCTCCGCGTTCACGGCGGCGAACGGTCCCGGTGACGATGTCGCCCACCGTGTCCTTATAATCATCGTAGATACGGTCTTTTTCAAATTGGCGAATGCGCTGCATGATCGCCTGGCGGGCCGTCTGTGCGGCGATGCGCCCGAGGAAGGCGGGATCGACTTCCTTCTCGATTGTTTCACCGATTTGAGCCTCCGGTTTAATCTGGCGAGCCTTTTCCACGTGGATCTCCAGCGATGCGTCACTCACCGAGTCGACGACCTGAAGCAAGCTCCAGGCTTTGAGCGCCCCTGTTTTCGGGTTAATTTCAACACGAATGTCTCGTCCGGCGCTGACTCCTTTTTGCGCGGCGCTGGCAATGGCTCCTGAGATGGCTTCGATCATGTCTGGACGACGGATCCCCTTCTCTTTTTCCATGTATTCTAAAACGGATAGTATCTCGTGGCTCATTGGGTGCTTAAAATAAAAAAAGCAGGCAAAGCCCGCTTTTAAGTGTTGCTGGGTTTAAAAGTGAATTCGTGAAAATACCGGTCGCACGGTGCTTGTCAAGGTCCCTTGTTTGCACTTGCGCTCATTGCGTATCCAGACATTTTTAGGATGCATAGACCCTGCTCGCTGAATTCCCAGGGTTCCGCCATCCCGGCAAAATCACTGAATTCATGAAATCCGTTATTATTTACTCCGGTGGTCTCGATTCCACCGTCCTCCTCTACCATTGCCTCGATGCGGGCCACGACTTGCACGCCCTCTCGATCGACTACGGGCAGCGCCACCGCTGTGAGTTGACCGCCGCTTCGAGCATTTGTGACGCGCTCGGGGTGCCCCACGCCACGGCGGACCTATCGGCCATCCAGCCACTGCTTGCGGGCAGCAGTCTGACCTCGCCGGAAATCGAGGTGGCGGAGGGCCACTACACAGAGGAAACCATGAAGAGCACGGTCGTGCCGAACCGAAACATGATCTTTCTCGCCCTGGCGACGGGTCATGCGCTTTCAATCGGAGCCCAACAAGTCGCCTATGCGGCGCATTCGGGCGACCACGCGATCTACCCGGACTGCCGCAATGAATTTGCCGATGCCATGGCAGCCGCAATGGCGTTGGCCGACTGGAACACCGTCGAGCTAAGTCGGCCCTTTGTCGATTGGACGAAGGCGGATATTGTCTGCCGCGGTCACGAGCTTGGGGTGCCCTTTGCGCAAACCTGGTCTTGCTACAAGGGCGGGGAATCACACTGCGGTCGCTGTGGCACCTGCATCGAGCGCCGGGAAGCATTCGACCTCGCGGGTGTCGAGGACCCTACCCTCTACGCCAGTGCCGCGCCTTCTATCGATCAACTCCGCGCCAATAACTGGCGACTCTAAGCTCGAATGGCTCTCCATACATCAAACCGATGCGGACGCGGTCTTCACAAGTGAAGCCCCTACCGATTATACCGCCTTCCGATCATGCTCACCTGCAAAAAATCCTATCGCGACATCCCATTCGCTCACCGGCAACACCGCCACGGCGGCCATTGTGCGTTCATACATGGCCATAATTGGACGATCACACTGACATTTGCCTGCCAGGAGACCGATGAGAGCGGCTTCGTAGTCGATTTTGGCAAACTGAAATATCTAAAGGACTGGATTAATCAACACCTCGACCACGCCTGTCTGTTCAATGAGGACGACCCGGAAAAAGAGGCGCTCCTCGGGCAATTCCGGCACCTGTTTAAGCCCTACGTATTGCCCAGCTGCTCCAGTGAAGGACTCGCACAGCATCTTTACGAGGTATTCAACCCCATGGTGCTGGACGACACTAAAGGCCGCGTCTGGATTACCGAGGTCGAGATTGAGGAGGACGGTAAAAACTCCGCTGCCTTCCGCCCGGATTAGATGCTCCATCGGGTCAGAGATCAACGCTCGGAAGAGCGACCCGGGTAGTCCGGTCCCTGCTGAAATGGCGCGTGATCTCCCAAGTCCATCTTGAGCAGCGTGTATGCCTTTGGCCGCTTCTTTGGTGCTCCCCTGCCGCTGGCGCTGGCTTTTGTGGACGCCGTGGCGCAGCTCGCCCAAAGCGGTTACAGGGAGGAAGCATCTTTCCGCGGCGCAGATGCGCTGCGAGATTTCCGCGTGGCCGACCATGTGCGCGATCACCGCGCCGGTGTCGAGCAGGACGGGGGCTGTCTCGGGATCAGTTGGCATCGACGCGGCGGCTCTCGGTCAAAGCTTCCTGGAACACGGCGGCTTCTTCTTCGCTCAACGAACCGGCGGTTTCGTCGATGATGCGGTTACGCTCGGCCAGATAGTCTTCCCGCATTTTGTGGATGACTTCAGCGGCGGCGGCAAAGCGGTCTTTCGGTAGATAGCGAAGATCTTCAACGATGGTTTCTATAGTGCACATAATTCCAAATTGATAGGTTTTTGGACACCGTCCCGTTGCGCCAGCAGATCGAAAAAGGAGGATTACCAGCTTACAGTCCCGCCGACAGGGCAACACGCAAAGCGTGTCTGGGTTGCCCCCTTTCCTTTTTAGCCGCCAAAGCTTTCCGGGCGAGGCGGCACACTTTTCACGGCGTAGTTCAACCCGTCCGCCGTAGCCTTAGGCGAAGGAGGAAGAGCAAAGACGTATTGCCCGATACGGAGTCTGAGTGAAAAGACGACGACTTGTGGAGTCCCGCGAGGTCGCCCCCGCCCGACCCGCCGCCGAGCGCGCCCCCGCTAGATTGCCGGCGGAGCGCCCAACGGGATGTTATGAGGAGTTTCCGTAGGCTGGTTGTCTGAGCAGTCACCGACTGCGAGCCAGCCGACGGAGCGCGACAGCGCGGAGATGGTGCGCCGAAGGCGTGCCCGAAGCGAAGCGGAGGGTGAGGAAGCGGGTGCCCTCCGGGCGGCTGACGAACAAAAGCGGAAACTGCACATAACATCGTTGGGCGCAGAGACGGCCTCCGCTGCAGATTCGAGGGGCGCGCTCGGCGGCGGGTCGGGCGGGGGCGGAAGTTTGGAACCGATGATCGTGGAGGCCCGTTGCGGCGTTGCGCGTTGGCTAGCTCTTGCGGCGAAGAGTCAGACCGATACCACCGACAACAACCACCGCCCCGATTAGCCAGAGCCACCAGTTCGAGGATTGCTCGGCGGGTTCCTCGGAGGGTTTCGGCCTGTCGACTTCGGAGGGTTTTTCGGTCACTGGTTCGGGTGCAGTTGCTTCTTCGGTGGCTTCAGCTTTTTCTTCAGCAGGAGAAGTGGGGGGGATTTCAGCGGCGGCTGATTCTGAGTTGTCGAGCTCGTAGCCTATAAGATGCATTTGCCCAGGTAGCAAAAGCTGATCTTCAGTTAGGCCAGCTTCTTCCACCAAATAGGCCTTCTCTTCGTCAGTGAGCTCAAAGCCCAAGAGATAAAACAGAGGCGTGTTATAAATTTTATCCGCAATACCTGACTTTTCGCTTGCCTCACGAAAAACTCTTTCGAGGTCCAAACGCTCTGACCGATTTGATGTTCTCTGAAAAATTCCATCGAGTTTTTGAAGGAAGAACTTATTTATAAGACTATCTTCCAAATAGCCGCCACTTTCATGGCTAAACATATCCCGATTGGTGGCAGTTGAGCGCATATCCAATAATCCGTTTTTTCCGATCATCCGCAGCCAATCTTCATCAGATTTTTCGTAACTCTGATAAGCAAAGAAGTCTTTCAGTTGCTGGACACCAGATGGAGCAAGCTTGCTTTTTTCAGCAAGCTGCTTCCCTAGTTCAGCTCCAAGCACAGGATCGTTTTTGTATGCCTCAACGACTTCTTGCGCATCGGCTTTTAAACTTTCAATTCTCTCCCTCTCACGTTCAAGCATGGCAGCAAGATCGCTTTGATCGGCATAGAAAAGGAGTGAAGAAAAAGCCTCTTCTCGAACTGGCAAGCTCTCAAAACTCAAAAGACGTTGAAGTTCACCATCTAGACCTTGCGCACCAAGAGTCATAACAATCTCGTGAATAAGATTATCTTCATCCGTTTCGCGCTCAGCAGTGCCAGTTAGATTCGACATCCAACCTACCAAAGTCTCGGCATCGATTTCAATACCATTTAAACGTGCACTGAGCAAGAGCGTTGCACGCCTTCGCTCGGAGCCTTCGGCAACAGTTTCTTTACCTTGTTCCGCAATCAAAGCTTGGAGTTGATTAGTCTCATATTCATAGAGTTCACTATCATGCAGGCCAATCCAATAGTAACACTGATCTGGGTCTAGCATCGCCCCATCTACGGACTCCATTTCAGCGTATGATACGGAGATAAAAGCTAGTCCTAAAACTGTGATACATCTGAAAAATTTTAAAAATTTCATTTTGCTTGAAGCATCCCCATAGCTGGACTGGATGAGGATCGTAAGTCTTCGATTTGACCATCCGTTATTCGCTTAGTTGCAGTAATTGAATCAGCAGTTGAAATATTTTCTAGCATCAAATTATTTGGAATCGATGGATGAGATACATCGAGAAGTATATGGCCGGCTTCGTGGGGTGCTATGAACGGATCAAATTCATCATCCTTTGAAGCGGAAAGGCGTATGCAGTATCCTCCAACAATTGGGCTGTTGCTGCTAGTAAAGTAATGCGGCAGCGCAATGCCACGTCCGCCAGTTCCTCCTGCAGCACTGACTTCGTTTGTGATGTAAACTTCTAAAGTATTCGGATCCCCATCTCCATAATTCAAACCAAGCAAGGCGACTGCATGTAGGTTATTCGCGTCTCCATTTGAAAGATCTGTGCTAGGGATAGATACATTTGTGCCGGGGATCTGTTCGTCAATCACAGTTAAGCCTGAGTATATAACCTCGTAACCTTGATCGATCACTACGTGAGCAATTGGACTTGGTAGACTGCTACT
Organism: Verrucomicrobiota bacterium; assembly: GCA_009908325.1. GTDB lineage: Bacteria > Verrucomicrobiota > Verrucomicrobiia > Opitutales > Coraliomargaritaceae > Thalassobacterium. The sequence continues at coordinate 22,303 of JAAAPI010000279.1, forward strand.
TGATCCAAAACTCCTTGGATAAGTATCATGGGACGTTGCAACTGGGCTTCCAACTTCGGCATTGATAGCAGATGCAATTGCTTGAGCTACAGCAGATGGTATTCCTGCTCCTACGTTTACATCTACTTGATGTCCCACTTTGCTAACATCTTGCTGCGTCGATTCGACCAGCACGATGAGAGACCCCGTAGAGGTTGCGTTACCTTCTATCGAAATAATGTTTTTAACCGGCGCTTTGGTGGTCTCTTCAATATTATTAAAACGAACTGCGCCCTGCGCAAAAACCTTATCCATCCGCCCGACCAAAGTGCTCGGACTTGCTTCGCTTGCTACGCTCCCATAATCAAGTTTAACGAATCGTGTATCGACTGTCCTTATCGCCTTTGGACTGCTTTCAGTTGGAGGCAACCCGATAGGCAACTCTAGATAGGTTAGATCATTGCCATCAACCACGAGATTCATGCGAACCGTATCACCCAGCTTAACCTTGATAGTTTGATTTCCAGCATGCGCATCGTCCGTGTCCCATGAGACAAAGCGGAAGTTATCTGTAGCATCAAAGGTCTCGCCACCTTCAGACTTTGAACTGATCGGCAACTCTCCATTTTCGTTTTCGTTGCGGTCAACCAGTGAGCCATCTTCATAGATTTCAAAGCGAATCTTTGCAGACGAACCCAAATCAGCAGGAAGCTTGATACGATATGTTCTAAGATCTCCATTACTCGATGCCTGAGCATCCAGACCCTGATTCGTAACGACATTCGAAACCTCAAATGCATCAGTAATATTCTGCTCTCGAAGATTCTCTACGTCCATCTTAAGTAGGTAGATTTCCCCTTCGGTGAAATAGTCTTGAGGATCAATTTCATGGATCAATTCCCCCCCCCAAAAATTG
>JAAAPI010000142.1 GCA_009908325.1 Verrucomicrobiota bacterium
GAGAGAGATCAGCCAAGGCGGACAAGTATCCGATGTTGTTGCCGCCGATCCCTATTTCCCGCCCATGGTCAAGCACATGAGCCGGGCCGGCGAGGCGACAGGCAATGTCGACGGGATGCTGATCAAAGTTTCCGACTTTTACGACGCCGAAGTGGATACGCTGGTCAAGGCCCTGACCTCGCTCATGGAGCCTCTGCTTATTACCTTCCTCGGGGTTGTCATCGGCGGCATCGTCATGGCCATGTTTCTCCCGATCTTCCAGCTATCCAGCGTCGTCGGTGGCTAAATTTTTTGCCAAACCGCTTACCGATTAGACAACAAAACTATATAGAACCCACTCCATGAAATTTCACCTGTTCGAGCCAATCTATATGGAACGCGTTTGGGGCGGCACGCGCTTCGCCTCCGAATTAGGCCGCATTTTGCCCAGGGGCAAAATAATCGGCGAAAGCTGGGATATCGTTGACCGCCCGGAGGCCCAATCAAGGACCAGCGAAGGCCTGAGCATCCGGGAATTACTCCAGACCGACCCGGAAGGTATTATGGGCACCGACTGGCCGACGGACCGCCCCTTCCCCATCCTGGTGAAATGGCTGGATTGCCGCGAAAAACTCAGCCTGCAGGTTCATCCGCCCGCCGCCGTTGCCACCGAACTGGGCGGCGAGCCCAAAACAGAAAACTGGTATATCGCCGCAGCAGACCCCGGTGCCACACTCATGGCAGGCTTACGCAAGGGAGTCGCCCGCAAATCATTTGAGGCCGGGCTCAAAGCAAACAACCTTGAGCCGTTCGTGCACCGCATCGATGTGCATGCGGGCGAGTCTATTTTCATCCCCAGCGGGCGACTGCACGCCATCGGCGGGGGCAACCTTATCCTGGAAATCCAGCAAAACTCCGACACAACCTACCGCGTCTTCGACTGGGGCCGGGTCGGGCTCGACGGCATGCCACGCCAGCTCCACATCGATGCATCGCTCAAAAGTATTGATTTCGACGATTTCGAACCGGACACCATCAAGGCGACCGAAGGCGATCAAACACTAGTCAAAAGCGACGTCTTCAACCTGCGCAAGATTTGTCTGCAGGCGGACGAATCGCTGTCTTTTGAACTTGGCCAGCCGCGCATCCTCAGTCTGGTCAATGGCGAGCTCGAAGAAGCAGACGGTTCAATGGTTCGTCTGGGTGACAACGTGCTTTTACCCGCAAAAAACGACTTTAATTTCACGGCTAAATGCCCCACCGAACTGCTCCTGACGGAGAACTTTGTGAAGCCGGCTTAGAGAGCGTCTAATAAAATCATTTTCCAGTTAGAAACGCCTCGCCCGGTTGAGCATGAGGCGCGTCATGGCGATCTGTATTATCGCAACCGAAGACGTAATGGTGGTTTCGTAGTCTTTGGACATTCTTCTGTATTTTGAAAGGCATCCAGTTCTGGCCGTGGACAATTAGACAGATTTCGACAATGAATCGCCCAGCCAGGAGTCCGGCCAGATGCGTAGTTGCACCTCCCCATCTTCGACCACGGCATAAGCGGCCTGAGCCATGTCGATGCAGTAGCTCCGTCCTTTTTGATTTTGCCTGGCACAGCGGGTATGCCCGGCGATTTGCGGCACGTCCAAATTGTCTTCAAATTCGGCATCCCAATCCAGCCACAGCGGGCCGCCCACATCCGAGGTGCCTCCCCGCGCCCGTCCCACGGAAAAGAGCGGGTTCTCTGCCTCCCGATAAATCGTCTCGAATGCTTCCTGCCAGTTCCGGGCGAAGTGCTTCATGCGATCCTCCGGGCTTTTACCTGCCTGCGGCCACCAACGGGCATCCATTCCCGCATGGGAGAAGAGCCAACCATCGAGCAAAACGGCCCCCTTCAATTGCCTCCAAAAATTCGCGTCCCAGACACTGTTGATGGCCTCGGCCCGTTCGCAGGTCGTCACCTCCATCCAGTGCCCGATGGTCCTATTTGGGCTCCCGGAAAAATCCCCGCAAACAGGCCGGAGTGCATAGTAAGGCAGGTCATGGTTGCCGCAGAGCAAATGCAGCTTATCGCCCAGGATTTTCTTAATCCCCAGCAAGGTTTCGGCCACGCGGACGAGGTCGTCGGGCGTTGACGACGCATCGTCTCGCCGGTCGAAGTAGTCCCCCAAGAGGATGACATGATCGAAGTTTGCCGTATCCTCGACGGCCAGAATGTATTTCAGAAAATCGAGGTTTTCGTGGAGGTCCGGAATAACGAGTAGTTTCATATAGGCGGTGGTTGCTCTTGCTTGCGTGTGACCTCCATTCTACACGGCTGTCAACCCGCCCCCGAGATAAAAATCCCAGGGCGCTGACTTAAGCGCATAGCTGAATCCCGATGTAAGCTACAAACCCCTAATAACGAGGCACTAAGGGGCGTTATTTCCATTCTTTTTCTTCTACCGCACCGCCAGCGTTGAGTCCGTAACTTCGGCAAGCAGATCGATACATTCAAGCTGTAGGTAGGTAAATTCCATTCACGACGCGGATAAAACCCGCCTTGAAAAACGCAAATCCCTCCTCTACCCGAAATCGAGCAGACCCACCACCGATGGTAACATCGGTTTTTCCGTTCTCTGGCTTCTGTCCTCTGGCCTCCGTTCTCCGTCCTCGAGTTTTCGTCTTCGTGCGGCAACAGCCTAGCGACGCCGGACAGGATGGCAGACAGGCCGCCCGCCCCCCCCATCGCCCATCGCCCCAAAACTTCGATCCCGATCCAAAAGAGCCAAGAACCAGGAATACCCTCCCCGTAGCCGAACGGCTTCCCGTTCGGACACCCTCAAAGCGAACTCGTGGCGCTTGCATGACTGTTAACAGCCCGATCTCCAAAGTCCCCCGGCGGAAGCGCCGGAGCTACAAAAGCTTCCGAACCAAACCGAAAACAGAAAAACAGAAAACCGAACAACCAGGAACCAAGAACCACGCTCCAGAGCCCAAGGACCCATAAAATGTGGGTGTCCTCTAATTTTCAACTCCCCTTTTCCAACAGACTGCTGCGCGACGCGCACGCCACCCTCATGAAGGGCGTCCGTGGCGAGCAGAAGACCCCCGGGGAGTTTCGGCGCAGCCAAAACTGGATCGGGGGCTCCAATCCCGGCAACGCCCGTTTTGTGCCGCCCATCGCCGACGACGTGCCCGAGCTCATGAGCGACCTCGAGCGCTTCGCCCACAATGCCGACCTGCACCTGCCCCCGCTCCTCAAGGTCGCCCTCATGCACTACCAGTTTGAGACCATCCACCCCTTCCTCGACGGCAACGGGCGGATCGGTCGTCTCATGGTGCCCCTCTACCTCGTCTCGAAAGGCATACTCAAACAGCCCGTTCTCTATCTCTCCGATTACCTGGAGCGTAACCGTGAAGAATACTACGAACGCCTGACCCGCGTCCGGGAGAAAGACGCCATTACCGACTGGCTCATCTTCTCCCTCGACGGCCTCGCCGAAACCGCTGCCCGCGGCGTGGACACCTTCAACAAAATCCTTCGCTTCAAAGCCGACTGGGAAAAAGAAATCGCCGCCTGGAAGCCCCAGGGCCGAACCGGGCTCGCACTCTTCAACCACTTGTTCGGTCAAGTCTGGATCAACGCCAGGATGGCCGCCGCAGCCGCCGGTGTATCCCAACCTACCGCCTATAAATTGATCGACCGCTTTGTCGAACAGGGACTCCTCGTCGAAATGACCGGTGCCAAACGCGACCGCATTTTCCTTTTTGATGCCTACCTCAAACTCTACCGCCGATCATGAGCGACCACCTCCTCTACACATCAGCCGTCCGAAGCACCGGAACCGACAACTGAAGAACCGAACAACCAAGAACCAAGAACCAAAGCAACCGGAACTCGTTCCGAAACCAGGAACAAAAAATCCCCCGACCCAAGGTGGCAGAATCGGGTTTCACCCCAAGAACAAGCAGGCTTGCAAATTGTCGCTGCTTGCGCAAAATCCTACCCTATGAACCTCGAAGAGCGCATCACTATCGAGCCGGGAAAACGATCTGGTAAACCATGCATTCGTGGCATGCGTATCACCGTTTACGATGTCTTCGAATGGCTGGCTTCCGGCATGACGCCCGAAACGATCCTTGAGGACTACCCCGAACTGACAATAGAGGACATCCATGCTTGCTACAAGTATGCAGCCAACCGCGAGAAGCGCCTGCTGTCCGCTTAGCCACGATGCGGCTTCTTTTCGATCAGCATATTTCCCGCAGAGTCGTTCGCCTGCTCAGGGACACCTTCCCGGAATCCCACCACGTTAAGTATTTTCAACTGGAGCAGGCATCCGACGAGGAAATTTGGGACTTTGCCAAACACAACGGTTACACGATCGTCACCAAAGACGACGACTTCCATCAGAAGAGTCTCTTGCTCGGAGCTCCACCCAAGGTCCTGTGGGTCAAAATCGGCAATGCGGATAATGCAACACTGGAAACATTCCTCCGTGCGCGAGCAGAGACAATCCACAACTTCCTTCTGGATGAAGATGCCTCATTGCTTGTCTTAAACACAGCAGAGTGAACATCATCCTGCCCCCCACCAACGCTCCAGTTTTTCAGTTCTCCAGTTTTTCAGTTCTCCGCCCTCTGGCCTCCGTCCTCAAAAACACTCAGGTTGTTCCGGTTCGCTCCGCGCCCGGTCTTGTCGTCGCTCTGCTCCTCGGAACAAGTTTCCGCCCTCAGCCCTCTGATATGCTCACCCAGCTCTACAACCTCAAGCGCGACCGCGGCTCGGGCCGGGAGAAGCCGTATAAGCCGGCCCTGCTGCTCACGCTGATCGATTGGATCGAAAGTGGGGTGCCTGGGGAGAACCGCTTCCCGCTCGTAGCTTGATTAAAGCTGTATGTATTCTTTTACCTTATGGCGGGCTGGCAAACTTGCCGTTGCACAATAGCACGCATCAGAAAGCAGGCTGCTCCGCAAGAAACAGAGCACAATCAGACGCAGCCCCAAGG
>JAAAPI010000350.1 GCA_009908325.1 Verrucomicrobiota bacterium
ATCAGTTTTTCGGTGAGTTTTTGCTCTTGCCCATTGCCGCTGGCGGCGGCCTGGGCGACCGGACTGCCGTCGGTGGCATCGACCAGCGAGACTATAGTGGCCAGGTTGTTCGCGACGACTTTGCCGTCGATTGAGAGCAAATCGGGCAGTTCCCCTTTTTCCTGTTGGCTTTGCATCCAGCGATTCAAAGCCTTGGCCAGCTCCTCGGGATCGACCGCTCCGAGCACCTTGCGCCAACAGCCTTCGCCCGGCGGAGGCACCACTTTGCGCGCCTGCGGGTTGGACCGAAAGCCGAGGCTGGCTCTTTGAGGGGAAGTCAGATCCTGGCAAAAACGGAAGATGCCCGTCACCGTCGACTCGCCGCAACTTTGCGCGAGCACGGCAGTCGCGAGTATCGCGCCGAGGGGATACTGGCGACCACGCCGTGAGCGTGGGTCTTTGACCGTGCGCAGGGCCTTACTCAGGCTTTCGGCCTGTTTGCCGGTCACCGGCATGACTCCGGGAGCGCGTGCCTTGGGGTCTTCGCCGGGCAAGAGGCGGCTGGGGTCGCGTAATCGCTCCAAGGCGTCTTTGGCCAGGGTTTTAACCCAAAGATGCTTTGGGTGCTCGTTGTCCTGGTAATACTGCGGCGCGGGCACGCGGGCGTAGCCCTTGGTCGAGCCAAGACGAGTCCATCCCGAGGCATGGTAGCAAGTGCCTTTGTAGCCCTCCGGATCGACAAAAGTCTCGGCCAGCAAAGGTCGTTTGCCGTGGCGGGCCTGCCAAGCCTGCGGCAGAACTTTGACGGCCATCCCCAGTATCCGGCTCGCCAGATTGGACGGGCGCTGCTCAGGTAATAGAAGAAAGCGGCTGTTCTGGACGATCCAGCCCAGGCGCTTCTCCCGTGTTCGGGGATCCCAGCCGATATGGGCCTCGCGGCCAGCCAGCTTGCGGCTGCAGGTCGTCCAGATCAGCAAACCGACCGCCCTGCCTTCGTAGAGCACGACCTGACGCAGATGCATCTTACGCGCATCCGGGCAACCAAGATAGTGGTGCTCATTCAGTAGCCCGGTAAAGGCTTCGTTTTCAGATTCCCGCCATTCGCGCAGCTCAAGACCGCGCAGTGATTCCTCAGGCAGGGGTTCAGTCCATGCTTCGATTCTCATCCAAACCTAACATACTGAACTTTTTGGGATTGTCTAGCGCAAAATTTAAAAAACTATCTAGCAACTAATTAGAACTTATCAGTAATGTGCCCTGCGTTGCTCCTAATGCCGCCGATTTCGAGCTGGCAATCATCGACATGGATTCTTCATTATCGCTCACATAGCGCAAGATTTCATCATCAAAGGCAGCTGGTGGACGATCTCTGAAGAGGTAAAGGCGGAAAATTAATGATGGTTCCGAAGAGTCGTAGACATATCGAATACTACCATCCCAAGCGGTTCCAAGGCTTGCCGATCTCGGCTTATAATCCCTTTGCCACTTGCGCCAGTTCGTATCGTAACTGCCAAAGAAAAACGTGCTGTATGTGCCAGCAACGAGCGCATAATCATTCGGATTGTAGTAGTTGATCACGCTGATACTCGTGTCTGACAGATAGCCTCGGTAGCCCTTATCGGGATCGGCAAGATCAGGCGTGACCTTTGCCGCAAAATAAGTGTCGCTGCTGTTCATGTCGTAGCATCCCGCTGCAATCGCCGCTTGCATTGCAACATATGTATCGAACGATGCGCCGCGCTTGATAGCTCCACCTACCACTACGTTTCCAAGGCTATGGGCAACTACGTTTTTACGATAACCACTTAGGACACCACTACTGAGGAGGGATTTAAGGGATTCTCCATACTTCCATGCGCGTAATTCACTATCGGAAAATGTATAGTCTCCGGTTAGTGTCGGCCAACGGAAATAAACGAAACGCCCCTTGTAACCTTCCCACCAGAGCCGCTTAAACATAATTTCTGCGGACATGCGCGAACCTTCGGCAGAAGTCCGCCATCCATGGATAAACACCGTTGCGTTCTGCGTCTCGTCCCAAGCAGCTTCAAATCCACTTTCAATGCTGTGTCCGAAACTTGGATAATTCGGAGCGGATGAAGTGTTTTGAAGCGTACTAGCAAAGCCTCCGGTCGGAGTGGCATTCGCAGTTTGATACATCTTCTCAATCTCGAGCAACTCAATCCATTCGCCCGGTCCTTCGGACTCGGAACCATTAATTTTTAGCATTGTGACGAGTTGTCCTTTGCCCTCACTCACACCTTCAAACAGGAAGTGCACCGCGCCTTCGGCATCGATATCCTCAAAGACTTTTTTATCGATGTAAGTCGCTGTGCTTCCGCTCACCGTCCCGAGCGCGGCTTTATAGTCTGCGGCCATCTGAAGGTCGGCTTCACTGTCGTCTTCAACATAGAGCTTTGATCCACTCGCCATAGCAGACCAGTAAAGTTTCAAAGATGGGCTGTCGCTCGCATTCTTCCACTTAAAGCCTAGCTCAATATCGCCGTTCTTCAACTGCTCCTCAATGCCTTCAGCCCTAAAGCTCAAACGGGTGAAGTCTTCCAAGTCCCGCTTGGTAGTGATTTCATTATCGGCGCTATCGGCGACACCGCTGGGTGACTCCCCAATTTCCGTAATATCTGAATCATCGTTGAGCCAAAATCTAAAAGGCTGCTCCTCGGTCGTAACATCGGTTCCATCAAAACTAACCTCACCGTCCCGGTTGTTATCAACAGCCACGTCCACCTTAAGTAGCGTGTATGCTTTAGACCGCCAAAAAAATGCCGCACCGGCGGGGTCTAAGGGGGTGCGCAAGGCGCACGGCTGATTGAGGGTCTTCACTTCTTGGGTTTCTTTTGTTTTGCGATGGTTTTCTTTATAGCCCCTTCCGCGAGCTTGACGCGAGCAAAACCGCGCCCTGGCTCCGGGTGGTTCTCAATGCCGACGATCGTGATTTCCTTCGTCTCCGGGCCGTAGATCCAAAACATGCGCCGCGCCCCTGCTTTCCTGTTTTCGAGATAGGATTCCCAGATGCGCACTCCGTATTTCTCGGTCAGCACGTCGATCTCGTGCGAGTTCAGCCCCGGATGCCTCGGGTTCGCTTCCAAGTGTTGTAGGGCTTTCCGTATCTTCCGGTAAAGGTCTTTCTCCTCGCGGTTCAGTTCACCGGCAATGGCTTTCTCCCCGAGTCCGTTGATCAGCGTCTCGGCTTCGCCGTCAAAATAGATCGTAAACATAAGGCTTAAACCTCGGGCAGCTTCGACCAATCAAGCTTGGTTCCCTTGCGTCCGGCCTTGTGCCGCTTAACTGCGGCATCGATCTGCTCCAGCATTTCGGGAGAGACTAAAACGCGCGGCTCCAGTTTCACCGTGCCGTCCTCGTATTCGGTGACGTGGTAAAACTCGGTCCGTGCGCTGCGGATGGTGACGCGCCGCTTGGTGTCGAGCTTCGCGTCATAATTCTTTTTAACTGCGACTGCCATAATACCTTCAAAGCATGGAGTGGGATTTCCCACTTTGCAAGCTGTCACTGCTTTTTCCTCCGCTTCTTGTCCTGCCGCCAGGCGGCGGTTTTGCGGTTAAAGGGGATGAAGGCGGATTCCTGCCTGCGGTTGCCGGGGGCGGTGCGGCTGTGGGTCTTCTGCAGGTCGTCGATGACGACGCGGGTGTGATCCTGCGTCGTGTCAATCGAGCTATGGCCTAAAAGCTCCTGGACGTGGCGGACCGATGCCCCGCCCCGGAGCATTTCCGTCGCGCAGCTGTGGCGGAGGCTGTGGACGGTGTAAATGTCGCCGAGGTGCGCGGCTTCGCGGTGCTTGCGGAAGCGTTGCCGCAGGACGTTCGTGCCCATCAGGAACAAGCGTCCGTCGGCCTTCTTCTTTTTGAGCAGGACGGGCCGGACCTGGCGCAGGTATTCGCTGAGGAACTGGGCGGCGACTTTGCCGACCGGCACTTGCCGATCCTTGCGGCCTTTGCCTTGAACCACGCGCAAGACGCGCCCGGGCAAGTCGAGGTCATACGGTGTGAGGGCGCACAGCTCCGCGCCTCTGAGGCCGCTGGAGTAAAGCAGCTCGAAGATGCAGCGATCCCGGAAGCCTTCGGCGGTGGAGAGATTCGGCTGATGCAGCAGACGTGCAATCTGCTCGCGGTTCATGAGGCTTTTCGGCAGGTGCCTGGCTTTGTGCAGTTGCGGCAGGCCCAAAGTGATGTCGGAGAGGACGCGCTCGGTCTCGTGCAGGTAGCGGAACAGCTCGCGCACGGTCCAGAGGATTTTGGATTGGTAGTTCTTCGACCATGGCCCTCTTGCACTTTTGCCGTGGCGCACGCGTTCGGCCAGAGCGAGCAGCATGGCCTTGTCCGCTTCGCGCACGTCCCCGAGTCCGTAGTGATGGCAAAACCGGATCCAGTGCCGCAGGACGATTTCGTCGGCGCGGACGGTATTTTCGGCCAGGTGCTGGCCGCGCCGCCATTCGATATACACGGCGGATGCTTCCGCCGGTGTCATGATGCAGGAGGGATGAAGGATGAGACCTGAGACCTGAAGAGGGACATGGCTTCAGTGATCGAGACCGCGATAGCGGATCGCGCCGTCCGGCAGGTCGATGGCTTCGCGCGGGTGGTGTTTGGCCTGGATGCGCCGCAGCTCAGTTTTGACGATCTTGGTGTAACACTCGGTCGTGTGCAGGTAGTCGTGCCCGAGGATGGCTTGTATGTGGCGCAGTTCCGCGCCGCGTTGCAACATGGCGGTGGCCAGCGTGTGCCGGAAGCTGTGCACCGTAATCGTTTTCTCAATCTTAGCCGCTTTCGTGTAGCCCTTGAGCTTCTTGCAGATTCCCGAGACGCCAAACATCTTCCCGAAGCGGTTAAGGAATAAGGGGCTTGGGGCAAGGGGCGTGGAGCTTGGGGCGCGGGAGGATTTGCGCTTCGCGCGGCGTTCCGCCGAAGCGACGAGTAAAGGGCGGACGTTTTCGATA
>JAAAPI010000384.1 GCA_009908325.1 Verrucomicrobiota bacterium
TGACCCGATCGCCACCGCGCAGGTCGAGGAACTGATCGACGAGTTGCGCCAGAACTACTCGGTCGTGATCGTCACCCACTCCATGCAACAGGCCGCGCGCGTGAGCCAGAAAACCGCCTTCTTCCACCTCGGCGACCTCGTCGAATTCGGCGAAACGGGCCAAATTTTCACCAACCCCGAGGATGAGCGCACCGAAAGCTACATCACCGGCCGGATCGGTTAAGGATATTTGAGATGAGCACCGACCAACATATCGCATCGGCTTTCGACCGCGATCTCGAAACCATTCAGGCCCAGATCATGAAAATGGGTGGGCTGGTCGAAGAGGCGATCCTCAATGCCGCCAGATCGCTTGAATCCCGCGACGAGGAGCTGGCCGAGGATGTGCGCAAACGCGACAGCGCCATCGACCTGCTCGAAGAACAGATCAACGAGGAAGCCGCCCGCGTCATCGCCCTGCGCGCGCCCACGGCGATTGACCTGCGCCTGATCCTGTCGGTGATCAAGATCTCCGGCAACCTCGAACGCATCGGCGACTATGCCAAGAACATGGCCAAACGGACAACCGTTCTGTCGGGTATGCCGCAAATCAACGGCTCCACCGCCGCCCTGCGCCGCATGGCCCGCGAAGTGGAACGCATGTTGCGCGACGTGCTCGATTCCTACATCCAGCGCGATGCGGAGCTGGCCCAAGACGTAATGCACCGCGATCACGACGTCGACCAGATGTACAATGCGCTGTTCCGTGAATTCATCACCTTCATGATGGAAGACCCGCGCAACATCACGCCCTGCATGCACCTGCACTTCATCGCCAAGAACACCGAGCGTATGGGCGATCACGTCACCTCCATCGCCGAACAGGTGATCTATCTGGTTACCGGCGAAATGCCCGAAGATCCGCGCCCCAAAAGCGACAAGACTTCGGTCAACCCCGAATACTCCGAGCCGAAGGCGTAAGTTCCAGGAAGTCCAAGCATGTCCTCCGATCACCCCACCGTCCTGCTTGTCGAGGATGAACCGGCCCAACGCGAGGTGCTGGCCTATAACCTCGAGGCTGAAGGGTTCCGCGTATCCCGCGCGGAAAACGGCGAAGAGGCCCTGATGCTCGTCGAAGAAGGCGCGCCGGACCTCATCGTCCTGGACTGGATGCTGCCCAATGTTTCAGGGATAGAGGTCTGCCGACAGATCAAGACGCGGTCCGATACGCGCGGCGTGCCGATCATCATGCTCTCGGCCCGCTCCGAGGAGGTGGACCGCGTCCGCGGCTTGGAAACCGGGGCGGACGACTACGTGGTCAAACCCTATTCGGTGGTCGAACTCATGGCCCGGGTGCGCGCCCAACTGCGCCGTGCCCGGCCCAGCACCGTGGGCGAACGTCTGGAATACGAGGATATCGTCCTCGATTCCGAGACCCACCGCGTCACCCGTGACGGCAAGGATCTCAAGCTCGGGCCGACCGAGTTTCGACTGTTGTCGACCTTCATGGAAAAACCGGGCCGTGTCTGGAGCCGTGAACAATTGCTTGATCGCGTCTGGGGCCGCGACATCTATGTCGACACCCGCACCGTCGATGTTCACATCGGCCGCCTGCGCAAAGCGCTCAGCAAACACGGCGGCGGTGATCCGCTGCGCACTGTGCGCGGGGCAGGATATGCTTTGGGATAAGGAACCCCTGAACCTGCAGCCTGCTGAAGGGAACCAGAAACCTAGTGTACTTTTACACGCAAGTGCTCTTTCAGAGGTTAGCGTTGTCGCGGATGCGTTAACATTCGCAGGTTTTGATGTAATTCGCGTTACTGAACCTGAGAAACTTTTGTTTAAGGTTCAGAACGAAAAGCCCGATATGGTGGCAGTCTGTCCTGGGAATTCAGTAGTGACCAGCGAATTGTTAGAATGCATTGAAGCTGCTTGTAATACAGAGAAACTTCCCATTCTGTTTCAATCCGATGAGGATGTAGCCTGGGATGGAAATCATGTAGTTTGCGATACCGTATCGACGGGAACAAATTTTGCAGGCCTATACATGCTATCGCGCGGCTTAATGCGCAGAGTACGCCCTTGGTCTTTGGACCAAGTCATACGGTTTGGAGCATTGGAATTGTGGGAATCCCGTTTCCAGATCCATCTCGACGGTCGCTCGGTGGCGCTTGGGAGGTCAGATTTTAATATTCTAGGGTCTCTTTTCGATGCGCCCGACCACGCCTTTGATAGAGAGACGCTGCTGCGACTTGCATTCGGCAGATACGCAGCTAAAAAAGAGGATCGCATCGTGGACGTGAGAATATGTGCTACCCGGAACCTTTTGAAGGAAGCTCTGAATTGTGATCTAATAGAAACAGTTAGGGGCGTCGGGTATAAATTGGCTCGAATCGAATAAGACAGCAAAAGCTTAAAAAGCATGTATCCCGCTCATATCGTGCCCGGCCATGGCCGGGCGACCGATCTGGCCACGGCTACCCACGACACCACGACTATCTCGTGAACCTGCGCACACAAATCGGGGCGCTGATCGACGCGGGCGGTGGCATTATGGATGCGCCGAAGATCGACCAGTCGGCATGAGCCTACCTGGACCAGTTTGACGCACTGGCAGGCCGCAACGCGCAGGCCACCTACGAGGAAATGGAGTGGGAATAGAAAGGCGGTTAGGTTGCGGTCGCCGGCTGTCTTCTATCATCCGCAGTTACCTTGCACGGTCCTTCAGTTGAAGTGGTCCCGGAAATCCGGGCAGTCGGCTAAGGTGTATCCCAAACCTTTGAACGGATACGAGAATGGCGAAGCGCCGACAGTTTACAGATCAATTTAAGGCCAAGGTCGCGTTGGAAGCTCTGCGTGGCGACAAGACGATCCAGGAGATCGCGGCGAAGCATCAGGTGCATCCGAACCAGGTCAGCACATGGAAACGACAGACGGTCGAGGGGATGGCCGACGTGTTCTCGCGTGGCGGCAAATCTGAGGGCCCAACTGAGGCGGAGGTGAAGGAACTCCATGCCAAGATCGGGAGGCTGGCGGTCGAGAATGATTTTTTGTCCGAAGGGCTGAAGCGGTGAGCCCGGAGAAGAAACGCGCAATGATCAAACGGGATCACCCCGAACTCAGCATCAGCCAACAGTGCAAACTGGTGAACCTGAGCCGGTCGGCCTTCTACTACGCGCCGGTGGGTATTGATGTGGGCACGCTGGCGATGATGAAAGAGATCGACCGGGTGTTTACCAAGTATCCGTTCTTCGGATCGCGCCAGATCGCGGCCTATCTGCGTCGGGAAGGAACGGTTATTGGTCGTCATCGCGTAAGGCGACTGATGGCGAAGATGGGGCTGGAGGCAATCTACAAACGTCCTCGAACGAGCCAGCCACACCCACAGCATTCGGTCTTCCCGTATCTGCTGAGGAAGATGCAGATCAACCGGCCGAACCAAGTCTGGTGCGCCGATATCACCTTCGTGCCGGTGCGCAATGGCTTCCTGTATCTGGTGGCAATCATGGATTGGGCCACGCGCAAGGTCCTGAGCTGGCGGCTCAGCAACACGATGCATGCGGAGTTCTGTGTCGATGTGCTGAACGAAGCCATCGCGAAACATGGCCCGCCTGAGATCATGAATACGGATAGTCATACGATTGGAGCCAGTTCTCGGATGGTTTGACTCAAACACTGATCGACCGTTCGCTGGGTTGGTGCCGCTTGGCGCACCGGTGTGATCTGACTCTCACTCCGATCGACCCGACGTGTCTTTCCCTGGACCTGTCGATCATCCGGGAGCGCTCTGCGGCGAGCTTGTCTCAAAGATGCTGCTGTGACCCAAGAAGGGCCTGACCATTTGGTCTCATGACTGTCCTGTCCCTGCATTCTCTTGAGCGATGCTCGTTCACTTGCCGCAGGAGAGGACCATCAATGGCAGATCAATCAAAACTATCCCACGTCATCGGTGGCGTCGACACACACAAGGACTTGCATGTCGCAGCCATCGTAGATCATCAGGACCGTGTTCTTGGTACAGAGAGCTTCGCCACTACGCGGCAGGGCTATCGTTTAATGTTGGCATGGATGCGCACTTTTGGCGATGTGCAGCGTGTCGGAATAGAATGCTCAGGAAGCTACGGCGCGGGTTTGCTGCGGTATCTGCAAAATGCTGGTATTGAGGTTCTGGAGGTGACGGGGCCTGACAAACATGACCGGCGCCGTCGTGGCAAGAATGATGACTTCGACGCAGAAAGCGCGGCCCATGCGGCTTTTGCAAAACGGCAAACCGTTACACCACGCAGTCGTGACGGTATGGTCGAAAGCCTTCGAGTTCTAAGGGCTTGTCGCAAATCCGCTGTTCAGGCACGGCGCGTTGCTCTGCAGATGATCCAAATGAGCATCGTATGCGCCCCGGACAAACTGCGCGAACCATTGCGCAACATGACACGCATGCAACTGATCCGCACATTGGCAGCGTGGCGTCCTGACCTTACAGCATATCGAGAGGTCGAAGAGGCCTATCGCATCTCACTCAAATCCCTGGCCCGCCGTTACCTTGAACTACATGACGAGGTCGCTGATCTCGATGACATGATCGGGGCCATCGTCAAAGATCTTGCTCCTGAGCTCCTTGAACAGACTGCGATTGGCTTGAATAGTGCGGCGCAACTACTGCTGACGGCTGGCGATAACCCTGAGCGTTTGAAGTCCGAAGCCAGCTTTGCCGCACTTTGTGGAGTCAGCCCCGTCCCCGCATCCTCGGGCAAAACAGTTCGGCACCGGTTGAACAGAGGCGGTGACCGCGCAGCAAATAGCGCGATCCACATCATCGCAATCGGGCGGTTGCGACTAGACCCGCGCACCCAGACCTATGTTGCCAAACGCATTGCTGCAGGAAACTCAAAACTGGAGGCCATTCGCAGCCTCAAGCGTTACATAGCACGCGAGGTCTTTGGCATCATCATGA
>JAAAPI010000164.1 GCA_009908325.1 Verrucomicrobiota bacterium
GGAAGTTTGGAACCGGTGGCGGTGGAGGCCCGTTGCGGCGCAGTGCCCTGCGTAGCCATTGGCGAAGCGGGGTTGACGCGTTGGCCGGATAGGCGGTTAAATGATTGAGAAGCGGTTCGATGTTGCGCGGCAATGAGTTTGGCCTGAGGACGGAGCGAAGGGCGTCTTGTCCGGCATAGCTTTAGCGAAGGCGGATGACTAGTTCTTGCGGCGAAGCACCAAACCTAGGCCACCAAAGACAACCACGGCACTGATTAACCAGAGCCACCAGTTCGATGATAGCTCAACGTCTTCTTCGATTGGTTCGGTAACGACTCGCTCGGCGGCTTCTTCGCTTTCTGGTTCGGAAGTGGCTTTTTCTTCAATGACAGGCTCAGGTTGACCGACTTTAACGATCACTGGCTCAACTTCGGGAACCTCGGTAAATTCAGGGACACCTTCGAGTAATTCAGGCATATCATACGAGACATTTAGCTGCCTGTTGCTTTTGATTGAAGTTCCCCAACGTTCAGAGAAGCTTTCGTCCCAACTTACACTAAATATAGCAAATGCAGGCTGCTCTTTGCCAAAGGTAGTTCGCAATCCCATACCCATACGAGGATAATGATTTCCTACTCCACCTTTCCCATACCTGGAATATGCATCGCCTGACTCTAACCGCTCAAACCATTCATCGAGCTCACTTTCATCCAAGTTGAATTGCTGATGGAACGTGTAAGCCAATTTCTTACTGGCTTCTAGTGAAAGACGCCTGGTTATAAGTTTTAATGTATTAACGTAGCCTTCTTTTTCTAAATGGTTTCTTACTTCTCCCCTCTCTATTTCTAGTAGGTATTCAATGTTGCCGGGAAGTAAGATTCGATAGGTTCCTCCATCAATTGTTCTCAAATACCTAATACCTTTGAATGGCTTTAATTCAACATCAGCTCTTTCAAAAACAGAGAAGGAATGTTCTCCACCAGAAAAATCCAGAGTCTTAATTTCAGCAGCTGCTATAGGCGTTGAGATAATTGCGCATAAGAAAAGGAATAGCTCAAAGTTTTTCATAGGACTGGAAGAAAGATAATAACCGATTTAGCATAATCCTCTGCACGCGTTTTCAGTTGGATTTCGACATAGCTTCTTTGCTGAACAATTGAGAAGTCGGTCCAGAGCTTCCACATTCCTTGACTAGAGTCGTCGATCCATTCCCAACGATCAACAAAATCCGTAATATCCCCGCCAGGAACTACATCTCTAAAATCGTTACCACCAGGTATTGGATTTTCGGCCATTCTGGAAAAAACCTCTCCTGCAGAAGTGTAGTTCGCGGAAACACCTTTCACCAAATCGAGCCCTGCGATTGTGCTCCAACCTGGCACAACGATTTCACTTTGCTCACGTAAGAGAAGTAAACGGTTCGCATCTTGAACGAGTGAGTAATCTGATTCCTGTGCCGCATCGAAAGCATTCCAAGTTTCTATATCAATATCATCTGGGTCAGTTTCGGGCAGTTCTGAGGTGTATTTTACTGCACTCAGTCCGCTGGTATGATAGGCCTTAAACTGCCAAGCTAGATCTTCATAGATAGCTTTATTAACGCCCACCAGCGTCGTTTGAATCGTTGATAGATTCGTCAAATTAACTTCTTCAACTCCTGCCCCGAGACCAAGAATTGAAATGACCAATGGTATCGAGAAAACGGAATCTCCATATTCAGCATCGCTCAGTCCACCATAAACCGGCGCACCCGCCATCTTAGCCATCCCCGGCCAGACATAGTCCAGATCGCGAACAAACATTTCTTCGTAATAGAAGTAAACCGCCTGTAGGTAGGATCGATTCGGCATGAAGCCGTCTGATGGATCGAACTGATTCATATCCACACTGCTGAGAAGCTCCATTTCATCACGCAGTTCTTGCAACCATTCTGCTTTGGTCTTTTCGGTGCAGATCATTGCTTTCTTTTCGACGAGGATCGGCGTTCCCCCATTGATGACAACTTCGAGCTCGATGGTAATCGGGCCGTCCTTGATCCCCTCGATCCAACAAGAATCGTAATCGGCATACTGCCCTGTCGAGACATAGTATTCGGGCGCAAGGTCGGTATCGAGCGGAACCTCTACCCAGTTATTGCTTCCGTCGATTGCGTGAATACGGATTTCACCAGCCTCCTCTTCATTCGTCTCGGGGTCGATCACTCCGGCTTTCTTCCGGATTTTTAGAGTGGTGTTTTGCCAGGCTTCGTCCGGCAGGCCTGGGATATCGACGACACAACCACGAAGATCATCGGTTAGAAGTGTATCGGAGTCATCGGCAAGCTCCAGATTGGCGTCCTCATAGTCCCGAACGTAACGCCCGTTAACCTGCTTTTCTTCATCAAAATCTCCGTTAACAGGAACATTCGCCGGATCGTCTTCCGTGGCGATTTGCGGGGTTCCGTTCTCGTCATGGATTTCAAACTCCACCTTAAGTAGCCGATACCGTCCGTCTTCGCCGTATTTTAAACTATCGGGGTCAATCTCAAAAACGCGCGACTCCTCGAGCTCACCGTTCCACTCGATGGTATCGACGATCTCAAGTTCGGTTTCTTCCTCGTTTTCGGCGGTGTTGAGATCGTCTTCCGGAATGAAGAGCACAAAGTATTGGATCGGGAACTTCTCTTCTTCTTCGGTTCCGGCTTCCCACTTAAATTTAAACTGAACTTTCCGGTAATCAAAGCGCAGTTCGTTTTCGTGAACATTGCGATAGGCGTGCGGAGCGACGCTAGAGGCAGTAAAGTCATTTGTGTAATCTTCAAGTTCGTTGACTCCGTTAGTCGTCATCATCGCAGTGGTATTTTCATCAGTAAGTAAAGTGAATCCGTTAATCGTGGCTTCGCCGTCGTCCTCCTTGTCAGGAGGATCCTCATAGCCTTGTTGGATGCGGGTTCCAGCGAGTCGGGTTGGAGAAATCGGATCCCCGAAACTAGATACATAAAATTGGTTTTCGTATTGATCGCCTCCCGGCGTTTCCTCGCCCGTTATGGGATTAATCATCCAAGTGCCGGTGCCGTTAATAGCAAACGGTCCACTCTCCACCTTACCATCGATATCTACAAGCGTTTGGATGGCACGCTTCGTGAGAAAACGCTTAGCAGGACTTATGCTTTGAAAAGTTGTATGGCCATACTTCGGAAACTCAATGCTTTTACTCTCAATTAAGATAGCGTAATCGCTAGCAGCAAGGGGCGGTGGAGCCTGGGGTAAAGTATCGGGGCCTGGCGGAACGCCCAAGTTCAACGGTTCATTTATATAGTTGTCATTGGTCTCCGCACTGTTAGGATCAAAACCAAATTGTATTTCGAAAGAGTCGGGCAAACCATCGCCGTCAGTATCAAGATTCGGAAAATCGTTTGCCGCCAATGGATCGAAACCGTAAGTGATCTCCAAAGCATCCGAAACGCTGTCACTGTCCGTATCAACACTAATTGGGTTTGTTCCGTGCGACAATTCAGTCGCTAAGTCGAGACCATCTTGATCATCAATATATTCGATAAACGTGTTGTTCTCGATCCAGCCAGTGCCCAAAGCTTGAGGAGCCGGACTGTTTGCCAGCATAGAGAGATCGTGTGACAGAAACGTTTGATGTGGCAGCAGGGTCGGTGCGACTCGCTCAATACCCTGATAGACCACCTGAGGCAAATCGACCCACGCAATTTTGTATTTTTGGGCACCGAGCATGTAGCCACTGGCCACGGGAATAAAAAGCTGGGGACTCGTGGGCGGAAACCCAGGACTGGCAAAAGTTATTAAATCGTCGGGGTAAGGAGTGAACATGCGAGTGCTCTCATCAGGAAAACCCGCAAACCACTTTTCACCGTAAAAAATTGGCATCGGAACTTCTCTGGTATCTGGAACCATCCCGCTGGGGCCAAGAGCCCATCCTTTTCCCATGCGAACACTATTATACAGCTCAAAATTTGGGTAATAATCTGACCAATCACTAGTGCAAATTTGTTTCACTGAATTAAAAGAGCTCATAACGATGCCATGACGTATATTCGAAGAAGCAGTTTGAGAGTCGGGCTCCATGGTTTCTAAGCTGGTGATCCAACCTTTGCCAATCTTGAACACATTGAAATTCGGTGTTGGCACTTGAGATGCATTTGAGCTTGTTAACAACCACCGATAGACAGTATCGTTGGGTCCGAAATAGAAGTAGGTATGGGTGTAAAAGACATCTACTTTATTTTCGTCATTTTTCGAGGTGATAGGTGCGTTTTCACTCGCCAGCCAACCCTTGCCTACGGGGCGATAATTAAAGAAAGTGCTGGAAGGACTCTGCGTGCGAGCGTCATAGAAGACGTCGGCATCGACACTGTAGCCTTCCAAAACCGCCCAGCTTCCATTTTGCGGGGTAAGCGTAGCACCGTAGAAGAGTTCTTGGGCCGGAGTATTTAGATCGGGCTCAAAAACACCGTCAATAATCCAACCTCTTCCCATCACTAAATAGTTTTTGGGAGCGTATAAATTTATCGCAGATGCCAACGACGAGGGATTGAGAGAGTAGCCCATTTTTCCAGAAAAAGGCAGCCAGCCATAGTAAACTGTTTGCGACTCGGGAGCGTAATGACCCGTGCGCCAAGTTCCAGTTGAAAGAGGGCCGCTATGTCCATTGGGTAAAATTACTTTAGCGTGAACCGTCAATTGCTGGTTTGCCCCTACAACCAAAGGTGCGGTTGAGTTGTAACGAGGGCTGAGCAATGACGGCTCACTTCCATCGGTTGTGTAACGAATATATTGGGGCCACAATGTATTGCTCAACTCCAAGTTGATTGCGGAAGGATGGCCACCGGACGGCAAACTAAAAGACACTGCGGTGGGCAAGTCGGCGACAGTTGGATTTGTTCCGTTCTGGACTTCCTGGCTGTCTGAAATATAGTCTCCGTCTGTGTCCCGGTTATTTGGGTCGGTTTCATTGACGAATTCTTCCAAATTTGAAAGCCAATCACCATCCGCATCATCGTAGGGATTGCTAGCGAGACTGCCGAAGTTTTGCATTTCCCACCAGTCACTCATGCCATCGCCATCAAGATCGCTATATAAATCACGGTCTAAATTGCCAAAGTAATCGATCTCCGTCCAGTCGCCGAGGCCATCTTGGTCAAAGTCGGGCTGGATGGCGTCCTCGTAATCACTTAGGGTGACCCAACGATTTTGGTCGTACAAGTAGAAGCTGCGTACGAGAAGACCATCGTTTCGGTGAAAGACATTTTGATAGCCCACGGGCATCGCAAAAAGGGAGAGACTGAAGCCGTTCGCGCTCAATGGATCGGAAGGTTTAAAAACCCAAAAGTGCTTTAGTTGCGGACTGTAAACTGAAACACCGCTCGCGCCTATCGCCGGGGAGGTGCTGATACTCAGCCACCCGTGCGTCTCGTGAAAAATCCAGTTTGGGTAGCTACCTACAAAGAAAGTGCCGAACCACGGTGAATCATACTGGTTCCCTGAGACATATTGCGCATTAAAAAAGTCGATCAGTCGATCCAAAGGCCCCGGCTGTAGTGTTATCGCCTGGTGTCGAGTGGTAGGCAGGTAGACGGAACTCCCGGCATCGTTGGCAGTCAGGACCGGTGTTCCAATCGCTGCAGTGGCTTGCACGGTGACACTACTGCCGGTTTGGCTAACGAGCATGAGGCCATCACCGAGGTTCCAAGAGAGGGAGCCTTTCACATTACCGGCTGTGTAGGTAGCGGTCTCTCCCTCGTCCAATACGGCGGGCCCGCTAATCGTCACAGTGTGGTTGAGACGATTCACCGATAGCGTAGCCGTGCTACTAGACACCGAGGTTGCCATGTTGATCACCTCGATACGGTAATTACCGCTGTCGTTGGCATTGACTGATTCGAGGGTGAACTCGAGCTGATCGGCACCGCTGGCGACAATCACCCCGCCCGCTCCGTTTCCTTTTATTAGATATCCTGTAAAGGCATTTTCCGGGCGTGTGATGGTCGAGCTGAAGGTGACGGAACCGAGCGCGTCAACGGTCTGCGTCGCCGGGTGGGAGGTGAAAGTCGGATGATAGACAAGCCATTCTCCGGTAATATTGAAGACTGAGAACCATTCTTGAGCGGAATAATCAAAAAAGACCTGCTGATAGGCACCCCCTTCGACATAATGCAACCAGCGGCCCATACTGCTCTGATAGATCGAGGGGAAGCTGCTGCCAGAAAACAACCACCCAAGCTTATGGTGGAAAAGCCACCCGTTTGAAACACTGGCGAAATCGGCCTCATAAATAGGCTGACCAGGCACGAGCTGATTGCCGCCGGGTGGAAGGGTAGCGAAATGAATGACCAAAGATTCGTCGGATTCGGGCCAAAAAGCACTTCCATTCAGACGGTTTGGAACGGTGGCAGGCAGCCATTCGGGAGCTCTGGGGTATAGGCTACGAGGAAAAGAACCGGGGATACCGCTACTGAAGGAGCTAATCACGTCCATGGGAATCGGCTCGATGGCTCCCGGGTCGGGGGCACCGGGTGACGTCCAGCCCAACGTTAAATAATCGAACCCGGGCTCCTCGTAGTGTATGATTTCAATGTAATAGGGTATACCAGCTTCAAGTTCGAGCGGCTCGGTTTTAACGAGCGATTCTTTTCCGAAATTCTTTTTCGCTTTGGGACCGGTTTCGGCGATGACTGTGGCTGGGGATGCATCCGTCAAATCAGTGTCAAGGTAAAGGGCTGCGATACCCCCCGTAGCCAGCCAAAACGAATATGTGCCCGATTCTTCAGGAACGAGATAGAAGCGGAGACGCTCAAGGTAATGCTCGCCGTGATCGTAGTAATCCCACGGGGCATCCCATCCACGGGTCGATAGCGCGGGAATGAAGTCTGAATCATCAGCTGGAACTTTTTCGATGTAGCGTTCCAAGGCTCTTCGGCGCGGCCTCACCTCAGGGTTGAGCCAAAACTGGCGGTCCACTGTACGGGAGAGCATCCAAGCTTCTTCTCTGAGTTCAAGTTGCCCGGGAAGAATCTTCCGGTGAATGGCTGGATACCCTGCCTGCAATTGGCGAACATCTTCGGACAATAATGGAGCTAGATCACGCTTTTGCGTTGCACGAGGTGCTTGTCGGGGGCTCGCGGAAGCCTCTTTCCAAAGAGGGGAGCGTTTTGTTGCGGCTGGATGCCCGGTATCCAGACCAATACCACCAACAGCCAAGGTATTTGTATGCGAGGGGTTTTGCAGGGATAATCTGTATTCCGGGGCCGATATCGACTCGGCGTAAATCGGGGTACCCTCCAAGCTGAGGGCGTAAAACCACGTCCCCTCATCGGACTCTTTGAAATCAATGGCCAAGCGCACCCAATCCTGCGTCTCAGACTCTTCAGCAATACGGTAAAGGACCTCAAGCGGAACTTGTTCTCCGGAAGGTGTTTTCAGAACAAGCGTCGCGACTCCCTTTTCAGTAGCGAGACAAGCGACTGACAGACCGTTCCAATTCAAAAAATTTCCGTTCTCAAACACGCTGGCAACGGGGGGTTTCAGGGCAACGGAAAAGCGACGGGCCGCTTCGGGAAGAGCAATTTCCATGTGCTCCAGCGGTGCGAGTGTCTGAGCCGAGCGCCCGCCAAAGCGAGCGGATTTTTGCCCTTGTTGTCGGGCGCGCTCTGGCGCAGCAGCTTTGGACCGATGACTTTGGCCAGGCAAATCGCTCAGAGAAAAACTCTGGAGATGTTTAGGTGAACCTTGGTTCGAAGCTTGCGGACGCACAGGCGACATTTTGGCTTCCGCAGGTTGCGGTGCGCGGGCTGAAAGGACGGCTGTTGATGAAACAAAAGCAGTTACTGCATGAAGGACCAGAAATAATCGGAGCATAATTTGAAGGCTTTTACGATTTGGCAGCCAAACAGTTTATACTCTCGCTCGACTATTGGGATGTGGATTTACCGATCAATTTGCTTCGTCAAGTAAATACCTGGCAGGGTCGTTGTTTAACAAATTCTTAGCATAATAACGCCTTAGCAGACCCATTCTTTAGGAGCGCGAGCTTACCCATTCAACAAATAATCAAAATCGTCCCGGCTGAGTCCGGCACCGGCTGACTGCGCGCCCGGCTCTTCCACGAGTTGACGGAAGAGCTCCGCTTTGCGGGCCTTGAGCTCCAGCATGCGGGCTTCGATGCTGTGCTGCATAATGAGGCGCTGCACGAAGACCGACTGCGTCTGCCCAATACGGTGCGCCCGGTCGCTGGCCTGGTTCTCCACCGCCGGGTTCCACCAGGGATCGAGGTGGAAGACGTAGTTGGCGCGGGTCAAATTGAGCCCCACCCCACCCGTTTTCAGGCTGATAAAAAAGAAGGGCGGCCCATCCCCGCTTTGAAAGGAGCGGACGATCTCCTTGCGCTTGGAAACGGGCGTCTGCCCATCCATACGCAGGTATTCGATGCCACGCTCCCTGGCCACGGCTTCCATCTGATCGAGCCCGCCGATGAATTGACTGAAGACAAGCGCCCCGTGCCCCTCGGCGTTGAGCTCTTCGAGCCGGTCGGCCATGTAGCTGAACTTAGGCGCATGATCAGGCATGTGCTTACCCAGCAGCTCCGGGCTGACGCAGACCTGACGCAGGCGCAGGATGGCAGCGAGCGCCACGATGCCGGCCTGCTGCTCGGGTTTGCCCTCGTAGGCCTCGGCGACCTCCGCCCGAACCTCCGCGACGGTGCGGGTGTAGATCTCTTTCTGTAGAGTCGACATCTCAAGAAAAAGCTCGTGCTCTTCTTTCTTGGGCAACTCTTTGAGGATCTTTTCCTTGGTGCGGCGCAGGATAAATGGCCGCGAGCGGCCCAGTATTCGATGTGGAGCCCCGCGATAGGATTCTTTGAAATCTTTCAGATTACCGAATATCCCCGGCACGGCCGCCGTCATCACGGAATAAAACTCGCTCGCATTGTTCTCGACCGGCGTGCCGGTGAGGCAGAGCGTGAAGCGGCGCTCGATCCGCGCGGCTGCCTTTGTGCGGGCAGCCGAGACGTTTTTCAGATTATGCGCCTCGTCGAAGACCACGATCTCGAAGCGGTGATCCCGCATGGCCGGGAGATCGATCCGCACGCGGTCGTAAGTCGTCAAAATAATCTGGGCTTCTTGCAAAGCGGTCTTCCAGCGGGCCTTGCCCAGGCAGTCGACCACATTGAGGCTCGGTGCAAAACGCTCAAATTCCTCCAGCCAATTGAAGACGAGGCTCGGCGGTAGCACGATGAGCACACGGCACCCCACAGCGTCCGGGTTCTGCTCAAAGTAGCGGCAGAGGAAGCCAATCGTCTGCACGGTTTTGCCAAGGCCCATGTCATCGGCCAGACAGGCGCCAAAGCGGTGCCGGTAGAGGAAATCGATCCAGGCACAACCCTCGTTTTGATAGGGTCGCAGCTCGGCTTGCAGGCTGGCTGGCTTCTGGAAGCTTTCGATTCGATCAAATTGCCCCAAACTGGCGAAGAGCTTCTCCGCCTCGGGTGGCAGTGTCACTTGCACGCCGTGTTTCCGCAGCATAATCCAGTCCAGCATCTCCAGGCGGGAAACTTGCAGGCCATCGTCGGCAGAATTTTTACCGCCGCCCGTTTTTTTCCGCTGCGGTTGAAGCAGATCCGCCAGCAATGCCAGCCCCCCCGCATCTCCATCCAATTGCGGCATGATCAAACTGCCGTCTTTGTCTTCGATCAACAATTGGCCGAGAATGAGCTTTTGCCACTCGGCCTGATCAATCGTGCGGTCGCCACAACGGATCGACGGATGCAGGCGGAACCAGTCGATCTCGGAGTCTCCGGCGAGCGTATCCACTTGGATGTTAAGCGGCTCGGATCGGATGGCCTGCTCGTTGAACTGGACGCCGACGCTTAGGTTGCGGCTCACGGATACGATCCGCTGGAGTGCCTCGGCTCCCGCTTCCGGATTCGCCAGGGCGATGCTCCCCTCGGCCAATGACCCCAGATCTGAGCGATTACGCACGTCCGAGATACTGAAGAGCAACATGGCGATCTGCCGAATAGCAAACGATCCGCGAATCCAGCGCGATTGTGACGCATCGACGAGCGCCACGCTACAGCGATCCCCAAAAGCCTCAAGAAGCCGCAACATCCCGGAGACGATCTCCTCAACCACAAGCCGGTGATCCTCCGAAAAAAGCTCGGCGTAATCCGCCGCATACGATGCGAGGTCCAATTCTTCACTGGATGATTCCGAGGCAAGCACTCGCCGCAAAAGATCGAAAAAGGCCTGCACACGGCGCTTGGCCGTGAGAAGTTTCCCGGTCTGTGAGGCCAGAATCGGTGTCAGCAAAATTTCCTGCATCTGGTTCAGGTCGACCCGGCAACCATCGAAATTCAAATAGAGATCAAACTCAAAGGATTCCCACTCACCTGCGGCGTTTTCCATCGCAGTGAGATCGATCTCCAAAGAAATAGCCGCATCCGGCACAGGCACCGGTTCCACTTTTCGCTCGCCGACGATGAAGAGCGCCCGCTCCCGTGCCTTACTGGGGGTCAGGCTTTGCTCATTGAACGAAGCCACATCCATACGGAAGCCGCCGGAGCCAAGCTCCTTGAGTGCGAAGGCGTCCTCTTCGTCAATCGGATGCAAGCGGCCATCGGTCGCTAAAACAAATCCACTGCCCGGGATATAGGTAAATACATCGATTACCGCTTCCTTTTCATCGAGAAAGAGAACCGAGCCCTCGACCTGTTCATCGATCAGGGCAAACTTAATTTCAACCGTAAGGCATTGCTCCTGAAGCACCAAGTCACAGGGCCCGTCGTCAAGGACCGTCACAACCGAATAACCCGCCGATTTGGCCTTCTCCAAAAACGGTCGCAACTGTTCGCCGGGGTCTTCCAGGGCAAAATCACGGGAGTAGCTGAACCCGTAGTTACCCTCCAGATCGACGCCGAAGGACCGTAGAAAATCTCCCGGCAGCCGCCCGTCGACGAAGAAGCCCAGCTGGCCGTCCCGCTCGATTTCCGTCAGCACGATCGTCGTCTTTTCCGCATCCAGCGGATCGTCTGCCTCATGCCCCTCGCCGCCGACATCGCGATACTCCAGCTGCCGCCGCAGCTCCTGGGCATAGTCGTCCGGCATGGCATAGCCGCCCGCGCTCTTGCCTTGCACTGCTAGAAACATGGCCGCCATGCCGGCCACAACGTGTGCGCAGTCCCCCTGTTTTGCCCAGGTCGCACAGTCGCAGGTATGCTTCAAACGCCCGTCCACAACCTGCAAGCAGACTTCGTTGGCATAGCGCCCCCCTCCGGGCAGAAAAGCCGTCAGCGTCTTCTTCGCCGCATCCCAGGACAACTCCTCTACAGCAAACTGGCGATACAGCGCCAGCCCCCGATCCAGATAGGCACGGTTCGCGACGTAATAAAGTTGACCGAGCTCGAGCTTCTCAAAGCCTTCCAATCCCTCAGTTTTCCTGTTCTTCGAAGTCGCCATGGCAAACCTCCAGACGAAACCTGTATTCTGACCGGATACGAGCCTTAATTGAGGAAAATCAAATGGTCGAAGTCCTCCAATATGTGAAGCCGCCAAAAGAATTCGACTGAGCACCGCAGGTCTCCATTTGTAAGCGTGACTGCCAGTCTGAGCCCTCAAAATCACGAACCCGATCATTCAAATCAAAAAAGGGGTTGATTTTATTTTCACAGGGAACAGCTTCTCGAGTCCACGGAGCGACCGTAAATTATGAGCGATCCAAATTTTGAGCATTTTGATGGCGACGACTGGGAAGAGTTCTCCGGCGAGCCGAATTGGAGCGAGTCACAATGGCGAAACTACCTACAGGGTTCTGATCGCGAGACCGCGCGTTTTCTCTCCATTTACAACAGCGTAAAGGACCGGCCCGACCATCTGGACGAGGTGGCCACGCTGATGGGTTGGGATGCGGAGGATATCTCCATGACGGATGAATTTGCCTTTATGGATACCGACGCGGACGGGGAGCACGCGGAGATGATTGAACCCGACTCCGGGGACTCGGAGGCCATCGACGCAGCCGATGCGGGTGCGCCCTACACACTGCACCGGCACCCGGTTTTTGTCGTGTCGCGCTCTCTTTACCGCTACCTGCACCAAAGTTGGGAGCACTATCTGGCGCACAGCGAGGGCATGGTATCGGCAAAACTCTGCTGGGATTACGCCAACAGCCTGCATCAGGCGGAAATGAATGTCCTACTCGCTATCCAAGCCCTTGATCTCGGTGATTTCGGGCTTTCTATCTGCCATCTCAAAAACAGCTTGAGCTCGCTCAATCAGACTTTATTTCTTCTCGACCAACTCACCCATAGAAATCCTGCTTTTGTGGAGGGCTTCCGCCGCGAAGCGCGGATCCGGCTTTTCGACCTGCGTGAGCTTTGGATCCGGGTCATGGGTGACTGCCGCCACGAGTGCCAGCGTCACTCCGGGGAGAAGGATTAAACCGCTTCTGGTTTTCCTATGGGTACCCCCCAAGACTTCATCCTCCGGCTGACACATGCCACCCCCGAGCGCCGGGCCAGCCGGAGCTACCTCAAGCAGGCGAAAAAAGGCGATCCCGGTGCCTTTTTATCGCTCGCAGCCAACTACCTCGATCTGGCAATCGTTTATTTTGGCGGCTGCCTACGTGAGGCCGAGGCAGTCCGCTACGACCGCGTGGAGCAGGTTTTTAAGGGATTGTGGCAGCATTTACCCTACGCCGAGCGCGTTTCCGACTTCGAGTTCATGCTGGCCAATGCATTGATCGAGAATACACCAGAGCACGGCAGCCTGCGCTCACCCGAGCCACTGATCACGAAGCTCCGCCTTTTGGAACCGAAGACGCGGTTCGCATTTATCGCCCATGAACTCGAGAAATGGCCGTTGCGCTGGGTCAGCCTGGTCATGCGATTGCGCCCCCTCGAACTCCACTCCCTGCTTTCGGAAGCCCGTTGCGAATTGTGCGGCGTCAGTTGGCAGTCTCTGGCGGAGGACGAGCGCGCTTGCCTCGAAGCGATTAGTGTTGCGCTGGATGCATCGCCCAACCTGCGGATCAACAAAGCGCTTTGTGAGCGGGTGGCCACCTTCCCGCGGGTTAGTCAGATAAAAGCCCTCTGGCTGGAATTGCGCCCGGAACTGGTTGAAGTGCGCCACCGCTACCTGCCTGATTCACCGAATCGCGATGGCCTTCTGGCCAATATTCTCCGGGCTGCGGAAACCGCCCCCATGAATCAGCCAGGCCTGGTCGACCGGTTCGTCAACACCGTGCAGTTTAAACGGCACGCGACGATTAAGGTATCTTGACCTTCCGGCGGACATGGTAGCGATATACGTTCGAAACTATTTTGCCTATGCGACTGTTCCCCACTCTTTCGATTCTTTTTCTTCCGGCCCTGGTCGGGGCTGGGCTCGTGAATGGCCCCATGCTGGCCCATCTGGACATGCGGGAGGCCAAGGTCTGGGTGCAGGCGGATGCCCCTTCAATCGTCCGCGTCCACTATTCGGAGGTCGGGAGCAACGGGGCTGACTACCAGACTGTGCCCGTGGAAACAGATAACCGGGCGGGCCACACGGCGGTGCTCACGCTGGACCGGGTCGAGCCCGGAACGCGCTACCGCTATTCGGTGGAATTAAACGGCGACCGTGTGGGCCAGGCAGGCACCTTCTCCACGCTGGAAAACTACTACGAGCGCACGCCCCCGCCCGATTTCCGCTTTGCCGTGGGCGGGGCGCATTACGCCATCGAGGCGGGCTTCGAGCCTCCCTACCGCACGCTCGGTGGTGGCTACGACATTTTCAGCACGATCGCGGAGCATGAACCGGCCTTCATGCTTTGGGTGGGGAATACGGCGCATCTCCGCCCCGGTGACTGGGCGACGCAGAGCGGTTATCTGAAACGTTTCACGACGGCCCGGGCCGTTTCGCAACTGGGGCCGCTTTTGCGATCCATACCCCACTACGCCGTATGGGGGGAGACGGATTACGGTGCCCCGGGTGGGGGCCGTCTCAGCTCGACGCGTCAGATAGCGGAGAGTAGCTTTACCGCATTCTGGCCCCGCCCGACCAAGGTCGCCGAACTGGACGGGGTGGCCACGCAATTCCGCTACGCCGACGTCGATTTCTTCCTGCTCGACGTCCGCACCTACCGCAACGCTACGCCCGACTCGACGAGCCGTGTGGAAATCCTCGGTGCCAAGCAGATAGAATGGCTGCGCCAGGCACTCATCGAAAGCACGGCTACGTTCAAGATTGTCGCCGCCGGGGCACCTATCCTCAACCCGGCTGACTCACGTCGAAACCTGAGTTATGCCGAGCGGGAACACAGCGAGCTCCTGCAGATGATGCGCAATGAACAAATCACCGGGTTGTTTTTTTTGAGCGGTGGCAAACGCTACGGCGAATTAACCAA
Organism: Verrucomicrobiota bacterium; assembly: GCA_009908325.1. Lineage (GTDB taxonomy): Bacteria > Verrucomicrobiota > Verrucomicrobiia > Opitutales > Coraliomargaritaceae > Thalassobacterium. Next base: position 14,364 of record JAAAPI010000164.1, read on the forward strand.
GCTCGTTCACGCCAACAGCTACAATCTCTACGATCTGACGCTTGGACCCCTCACGGCGGAACCGAGTGAGAGTAGCGACGAACTCAATTTCTTCCGGGCACCGAGGAGCAGCACATACGAGCGCCACTTTGCGCTAATCGAATGCACCGGCAACGAGGCGGAGCGGGCGCTTACGATCCGGGTGCTCGATAGCGAAGGAGGCGAGCTCTGGAACCGGCGCATCCCCGTAAGCGAGCTACAGATCGCCGATTGATTGATCGCAGATTGATCAGCTCCCGCGGTAGAGATTGACAACGCGCTGGCTCTGCTCCTGACGGACAAAGTCGAGAGTGAGCTTGGGGATCTTGTGGTTGCCGGTTTCGCCTGTGGTGTTCTGGCAATGGCGCTGGATGACCGCATACAGGAATTTAAAGGCATCCCGGGGCTGGTGCATCTGGTCGAGCGCGTCGACGAGGTCGCGCTCGTCGACATCGTCCTCAAAGAGCTCGTTGAGCTGGCCGATGCGCTCGGCACCCTCCTTCTGGCAGTTGCGGAAACGCGAGGTGCAGAGGTCGTAGAGCGTCGACCCGGTCCAGCGCAGCGGATTGATCATGTTCTGCTTATCGAGACGGGCTTGTTGCTTGAAGTCGGCGTCGGCGCTTTCAAGGAGTTGCCCGAGCTCCAGCGGCAGGAGCATCTTGGCACCGAAGCCCTCCTGCTGGAGAAACTTATTATTGAGCATGGGCCAGACCAGTTTGCGCATCCGCTCGGCATCACTGTTAATCATGACCGGCTCATCGAGACGATCCACGAATACGGCGAGTGAACGATACCCCAGGCGATTGATAATCTGCAGGAATCGCTTGGTCGCCTCGTAGCGCTTGTCCTGATCGCCTTTTTCGGGGAGCATGCTCTCAACGCTGTGGCGGCTGGGGAGGTCCCAGAGCCCGTCACCGAAAAAGCGGACGTTCCGCGCAATCGTCCGGATCTCGCGACATACCTTGCGCGCACGCAATCCGTTTTTGAAAAACCTGGATACCCAGGTAAAGCCGAACCCCAGAAAACCGGCCAGACCGACCACAGCGAGCAGCTGCCACTCCCAGCGGATGGTCTCGCTAAAATACCAAAATCCCCCACTCGCCAGCCCAATGGCAGCCAGCCCGAGGACAAATATGCCGTGCCCCCGGCGGTTGACCCACTGCCCGACGCGCAGCAGGCGCTTGAGCTGGTGCCAGCGCGTCTCGCGCTCACCGTGCCGGGGATTATCGTAAAGCAGGGCCAACACGGCGAGATCGAGACGCAGCTCACGGCTGAGCTTGCGCACGGTTTTCCGCTGACGGCGGATGACCGGATCTTTCGAATTCAAGAGAAGTTGGTCGACCAGTTCCGTAACAGCCAGACTGAGGATGGCGTCCTGGTGATCGGCCAGACGAATGTGGTCGAGAGAGGCCTCCGGGTTTTTTGGCGAAAGGGTGTGCGAAAGCTGGTCGAGAAAAGGGTTCAAATCGTCGTAGCGAACCATCCAAACACGATCGTTGTCGTGCGTTGCGTTGTGTGCCTCGAAGCGGCGCTCCATCATGAGTCGCATGGCGGTTTTCCCGCTCCCCTTTTCCCCGAAGACGATCGAAGTGCTCGGCACGGTGGGCTGGCCGAAAATCTTTTGAAAATCGGGGTGAGTCACCGTTGTCGTGATCGTGCGCGCGTAGACCGAGTCGTTGCGCGCCTCTTCCGCCTGGAAGGGATTTTCCTCCAGGTGCCAGTTGTCGAAGAAGCGTTGTATATCCATGCGTTGTTTCGGGTATAATTAGGCGGGGGACCGGCGGCTACTCCGCTTGGCCCTCTTCTGAGTTGTGTCCATTATCAGACTCGGATGGCGTCACCTCAAGATCATCTTCGCGACTTTTAATCTCGACGACTTGCCGCCCGGGAGTGAAGCGCTCTTGCAGATCACCCACACCGGTTTCCAAATCGACCGAAGCATTTTCCAGGATATCCAGCGTGTCCAACACACGGATGCGCAGTTCGAGCTCACCGTTGACCGCGTCGAATTGCGCTTTCAGCGAGTCACGGCGGGCGTCGATACGTTGCTTGGCCTTTGTCTGGTAGGCGTCACGATACTGGCTGAGAAGACGCTCCAACACATCCTGGAGGGATGTTAGGTTGCATCGGCGTGCATAGTCACCGACCGTGCCGCAAAAATCCTCGATACCCGCTTCGTCCAGCCGCTTTGCCTTGGTCGCTGCGGTGAAGGGCTGCTCTGAGGGATTTTCCGCTCCGAGGACGCGTTGGCGCACACGGGCATCGCTCCGAAATAAGATCCAATCGATAAAACGCCGCCGCAATGGCAGGGATTCCTGCAAGCTGGAGGCATCGGGCAGCTCGGGCGCTGACTCGAATTGCTTGCGAACCTCCGGTTGAAAGCCGGCGTAGATGTCGTCGAAGGAAAGCTCCAGCGTCTGGAGCTGGTTACTGACTTCCTCGCCGAGCTGCAGGCCGCCGCTCCGGTCGCGGCACACCCGGTCAAATATCTCAACAGCACGGCTGCGCGACCGCTGACAAGTCTCTCTGATTTTGGTGGCGATGCGTTGCTCAACCAGATCCCGCATCGATTCATCGCTTTGAGCCCATGCTTCAACTTCGCCGTGCAGCGCTTTTTCGAGTTCCGGCAAAACAGAGCCGGTATGCTCGGTGACTTGCTGGCGGATCTCCTCAGCGAGCGATTCGAGCGGGGCCGTCCATTCGTATTGGCGCAACTGATCAAGGGTCTCCAAGTGACGGCTTGTCGTATCCACTTGCGTTTGTAGCGTCTCGATGCCGGCGCGAAAGTCGGCTATCTCGGGCGCATGTGTGCGATCCCTGACTTCGCAGAGGATGGAATGTGCCTGCCGCAGGCTATCCGCCATGAACTCCACAATGTATTCGCTGCTGTTCAAGTAGTCCGTCAAGTCCTTAAGGAAACGCTCAAAACCGAGCCGGGGGCCCGAATCAGCTCCTGAGTCATTTGCCAGGTCCACTGGGCCACTGCCCCCCGCATCTGCCAGCTCCGTATCGGCGCTCGGCTCGTCAGCGGAGTTTGCTTCGACCGCATTTGTCGTGCTGTCGCCGCTTTTGTCCTCAGCACTGCCCTCCTCAGGTATCGGGTTCCCCGCCTGCAGGCTTTTCGTGGCGGTTTGCAGCAGATCGATCATGTAGATGCGCAAGCGACCGCTATCGATGGCCGAGCGTATTTGGGCGCTGACGGTCAGGTTTTCAAAGGCCTCCACAATGCGCTTTGGATCGCGCTGCTCAAGTGAGGGCTCGAGCGAGCCATCCGGACCGAGATCCATCTTGGAGGAGTCGATATTGACCACGAGGAAAACCCGCGAAAATACATCGAGCAGGTCGGCAAATTCCTCGAAGACCTGCTCAAAAAAGAGATTGTCCGTCTTCACGACAAAGACGGCGCAGGCGGCCGTATCGCGAAAGTCGCGGGTCAACTGACCGTAGCTATACTTCATCTTCGTATAGAGACCGGGCGTATCGACGAGGATCGTGCCCGACTCCCGCAGGTAGGGCGCCGGCATGGTGAAATCGATGCGCCGGACCGCTTCGGTATAGTCCTGTGCCGGATTGAAGGGCGTGCCCGCCGCGTCGGCTTCGCGCAGTTTTTCAGCCAGGGCCTGGTGAGCATCTTCCAGAGAGCTGTGCAGCGCCTCGCGCGAGCTATACTCGCTGCGGTCGCCATTGAAAGCCGTCGTGGAAAACCCCAGGGACTCCCCTTCGCGCACATAGACGAGACAGGGGTAGGCGGGAAGACTCGTCACTTCGCTGACGTAGGCCCCGCTGATGGCGTTCATCAGGGTCGATTTGCCGCTCTTGAGCGGACCAAAGATGACGAGGTAGGTGTTTTGCTGGCGGGCTTTATCGAGGAGGATTTTCAGCCGATGCCGGTTGTCCTGCAGGTCGCTGAGGAGGGTCTGCAGCGGAGCTCCGTCGACTGCCTCGCGGAGCGATTCGGTGCCCCGGTCGAGCGCATCACTGAAGGGCTCGAGGGCCGCACTAAACTGTTTACAAAACGATTCGAGTTCGACGCGGATTGGTTCCACTGACATAGATTTGTTTGGGTTGGGTGGTGGTTTTTTTGGGTGGGTAGCGCGATTTGCAGAGAGCAAGTCGCAGTCCAGTCTTTAAATTTAGAGAAAAGTTTCGGCTACGATGCGATTGCCCGAAAGGCTACGGGTGCCGACGGACCGGGGCAAGTGCAGACCGAAAATTTGTGAATTTGTCACGAAGACCCTTCCCTTTTTTTGTTCACAGAGGGGTCCCCCCTCTAACCGAATCGCGGGGTAAACCCGCTACGATGCTAGTAGCGACTGGCTTTACGCTAGGAGTCGGGCAGCACGGCTAGCAACAGAAGTCCAATCGCGGGATAAACCCGCTCGCTACAAAAACACCAAAAAATCGTGGCGACTGGGTTTACCCCAGGAGACGGGCCGGTTCGGCTCCCTATCCCGTCCGGATCGCGGGGTAAACCCGCTTCCAAACACCGAAAAATCGTAGCGACTGAGTTTACCCCAGGAGACGATCTGGAGCTACCCGCCATCAGAGGTCTTTAAAATCTTGATAAAGGCATCCTGTGGGATGGAAACATTCCCGATATTTTTCATGCGTTTCTTGCCCTCTTTCTGCTTTTCGAGGAGTTTCCGCTTGCGCGAAATATCGCCGCCGTAGCACTTGGCGGTCACGTCTTTGCGGTAGGCGCTAATCGTCTCACGGGCCACAATATTGCTCCCCACCCCGGCCTGAATGGCGATTTTAAACATCTGCTTGGGCAAAATATCTTTCAACCGCTTGCAAAGCGCCCGACCGCGACCCTCTGCCTTCTCGGCGTGCACGATGGAAGCGAAGGCGTCGACCGGCTCCTGATTGACGCGGATGTCGAGTCGGCAGAGCTTGGCCCGCTCGTAGCCCGCCATCTCGTAGTCCATCGATCCGTAGCCGTGGGTTATGCTCTTCAGGCGATCGTTGAAATCAACCAGAATCTCATTGAGCGGAATACGGCAAACCAGCATAACACGACTTCCATCGATCGTCTCGGTGTGCTCACAGATCCCGCGCTTCTCCGACACGAGGGCAAGCACATCACCGATGGAGTCACTCGGCAGATGGAGCGAGGCGTTGATCATGGGCTCTTCGATAAACTCGATTTCGGCCGGATCGGGGAGGTGCATGGGGTTTTGCACGTCGACGGATTCGCCGTCGGTTTTGGTCACATGGTAAATCACGCTCGGATAGGTCGAAATAACATCGAGGTCATACTCGCGGCGGATGCGCTCCTGCACGATCTCCATGTGGAGCAATCCCAAAAACCCGCAGCGGAAGCCGAAGCCGAGGGCCACCGAGTTTTCCGACTGATATATAAAGGCGGCATCATTGAGGCGGAGCTTACCCATGCTGGCCTTGAGCTTATTGTAGTCGCTGGTATCGATCGGGTAGATGCCGCTGAAAACCATGGGGCTGACTTCCTTGTAGCCCGGGAGCATCTCCTCGCAGGGATTCGCACTGTGGGTAATGGTATCACCCAGCTTGAGCTCCGAGACATCGCGCAGATTCGTCACGATATAGCCTACGTCGCCCGCCTTGAGCGAATCCTGCGTCGTCATAGCCGGTGAAAATTTGCCGACCTCTTTGACCTGCATTTTCCGCTCGTCCCCCATCGTCATGATCGTCTCGTTGGCCTTCACCTCGCCGGAGAAGACCCGCACGTAGCAGATGACGCCCTTGTAGGTATCGTAGATTGAGTCAAAAATCAGAACCCGCAGCCCTTCAATATCCGCCCAGCGTGGTTCCGGTATTCGGGCTACGGTGGCCTCAAGCAGATTTTCGATACCGAGCCCGGTTTTCGCACTCGTTTGGATGGCCTCGTCCGCCGGGATGGCGAGCACATCCTCCAGTTGCACCATGATGCCGGGCACGTCGGCGCTGGGCAGATCCACTTTGTTGATGACAGGGATAATCTCCAACCCCTGCTCCAGGGCGAGGTGGGCGTTGGCCACAGTCTGCGCTTCGATCCCCTGCGCGGCGTCAATCAGGAGCATGGCCCCTTCGCAGGCCGCCAGACTGCGCGAGACCTCGTAGGAAAAATCCACGTGGCCGGGTGTATCGATCAAGTTAAAAGCGTAGTCCTGCCCGTCTTTCGCCCGGTAGACCATGGATACCGGGTGGCTTTTAATCGTGATCCCGCGCTCGCGCTCCAAATCCATGGAGTCGAGGAGTTGCTCCTTCATGTCGCGCATTTCGACGGTGCGCGTCATCTCCAGGATCCGGTCCGAGAGTGTGGTCTTACCGTGGTCGACGTGAGCGATAATGCAGAAGTTGCGGGTATGATTGAGATCGGCCATAGATGCGAAACGCTCGAAAATCACGGTATACCGCGAAAGTTCAACCTTCTTTCTGGAAAACAAACTTTACCCGGCCGAGCGATTCTGGAAACTCCGCGCCCATGTCTGATTCCTCACAGCTCAACATCCTCGTCGTCGGTTCCGGCGGCCGCGAACACGCCCTCATGGAAAAATGCCGCCAGAGCCCCATGGCCGGCCGGGTCATCGCAGCCCCGGGAAACGGCGGCATGGCGGCCGAGGTCGATTGCTACCCTGTTTCGGTCGAGGACATCCCCGCCCTCGTGCGATTGGCGCAGGAACAATCCATCGAGCTCGTCGTGGTCGGGCCGGAAGTGCCCCTTAGCCTGGGGCTAGTCGATGCACTCGCCGAGTTTGGAATCCCCGCTTACGGACCCAATCAGGCCGCCGCTCAGCTCGAATCGAGCAAGGCCTTCTGCAAAGACTTTTTTGCCCGACATCAGATCCCCACCGCCGCCTACGCTACCTTCACCGAGGTGGCTCCCGCCCTGGCCTATTTGGAAAGACACCCCGCCCCCATCGTGATCAAAGCCAGTGGACTGGCCGCCGGCAAGGGCGTCATCATGGCCGAGACGCAGGAGACGGCCGTCGCCGCCGTTAAAGACATGCTGGAGGGAGACGCCTTCGGGAGTAGCGGTCGGGAGATCATCATCGAGGAGACGCTCTACGGCGAAGAGGCCTCCATCCACGTCATTGTTTCCGGAGAGGATTTCCTTTGTCTACCCGCCAGTCAGGACCACAAGCGCGTCGGCGAGGGCGATAGCGGGCCAAACACCGGCGGCATGGGGGCCTACACGCCGACCAGTCGGGTCACCCCGGCCCTGCAGACAGCCATCGAAGCACAGGTCATCCGCCCCACCCTCGCCGGGCTCAAGGCCGATGGCATCGACTACCGCGGCACACTCTATGCCGGACTCATGCTGACGGAGGACGGAGTGAAAGTATTGGAGTATAACGTGCGCTTTGGCGATCCCGAGACGCAGGTGCTCCTACCTATGGTGGCCGACGACCTCGTGCCGGTCCTACTCGCTTCAGCCAGGGGAGAAACGCTGCCCGACCAATTAAAGATCCGCGACGGTGCCGCCATTGTCGTCGTGCTGGCTGCCGGAGGCTATCCGGGTAGCTACGCCAAAGGCACCCCGATCACCCTCCCGGGCTCACTGCCCGAGCAAAGCGCCATCGTGCACGCCGGGACGACCCGCGACGCCGACGGCACCATCCGCACAGCGGGTGGCCGCGTGCTCGGCGTGAGCGGCCAGGCGGCAAATTTGGAAGATGCCGCGGCGCTGGCCTATCAAGTTTGCGATCAGATCGAATTCGATGGCAAATATTTGCGACGCGATATCGGGCACCGTGAATTGACCCGTTAGTCGCGGGTAGCCGATTCCGGGAAATACCGGAGCAGGAGACATGAAGTGTCCGCTTGCCTTCAGCCGTGAGCTCAGGCCGAGTGGCGGATGCCCGGACGGCAGCGACGGTTATCATAAGGTAAACTTGGCCCATAAGACCACCGGCGCTCGCAAGCGAGCACGCCACACAATCATCCAGGATTTATCAGTCTCAAAGCTTGATTGAAGAGTCTTTATATTTTTCAAAAAAAGAATTGGACTTAGATCACTAAAGGCTTACCTTTTATTTCTTAATAGGAGATTAAAAACTCACCCTAATCCCATCAACGGAATATCATTATGAAGAATAGAACGACCCCACGCTCGGGCTTTACCCTGATTGAGCTACTTACTGTTATTGCGATTATCGGCATTCTGGCCGCGATCCTCATTCCTTCGGTTGGTGCCGTGCGAAAAAAAGCGTCGCAGGCTAGCTCTTCAAGTAACATGCGTCAAATAGCACTCGCCTTCAATAATTTTTCCACATCCGGTGGTCGCACCCGAACAATCAAAGAAGGAGGATATAATTCGTCAACCGCCCCCAGCTCGGCAAATGATATGAAGCAGTGGGCTTTAGTGTTGGCTCAGGGAGCTGAGCTAGTCGATGCCAGTATTTACATTATTGGAGGTGATCCTTTCCTGAGTAGCTCTGAAGCTCCCGACACGCTGCCGCAGATCGTTGGTTCACGTCAAGCGGACGGGTCCTTTGAAGCGAATACCGATTGGACGAGCGCTCCGGAAGAAGTTATCGGATATGCCGGTGTTGTAGGGATGAGTGGTAACGCAAATGGTTCGACAACCCCACTCCTCTGGACGAAGGGTCTCCAAACCAGTGGCTTTTGGGACCCAGCCGAGAATCCATGGGGAAATGACGGTGGTCATATCGCATTCATGGACGGTCACGTTACGTTCTACGATAATGTCGCC
>JAAAPI010000005.1 GCA_009908325.1 Verrucomicrobiota bacterium
CTAAGAGAGATGCTGGAATGGGATGAGCCCACGTTTAAAGAGCGGATGCAAGGATCCCCCATGCGCAGGCTCCGACTGCACCGGTTTCGTCGTAACATTTGCGTCGTGCTTGGCAATATTGGTTCGCCTGAAGACCTGTCAGCTCTCCAAGTGATCGCTGCGAGTCCAGACCAAATGGTAGCCGAGCACGCAAACTGGGCGATTCAGCGAATTCAATCGCGCTCAAACGCGAATTTTTCCGAGACATGATGCTTGTTTCATCGCATCGGTCCGGCACTGTTTTATCCAATGAAGAGTGTAGACATGTCCTGGATTAAGTGGGTCATTGTACTCCTTGCATGGGGGCCCTTGCCGAGTGTGGGTATTGCGCAGGGCATGATCGAAGAAACGGCTGAAGAGCGCATTGAACGGTTGCGGAGCGAACTCGCCGAGGCGGAGGCTGCCGCCAAAGCTAAGGCGGAGGTAGCGACTGAGGAGGCTCCAGCTGAAGAAGGAATCACCGTCGACATCCCCACCGGCGCATTGGTCATCGTCGAAGGTGCCGAGGGTGGGGGTGGCTCCGGATTTATAGCTAAGCTCCGCGATCGGCTGTTTTTTGTGACGAATATCCATGTCCTGGCTGGTGCACGGGGAGCGGAAATCCGCACAGCCGATGGACAAAGTCTTGCGCTACCCGACTATGCTTTTCTCAGCCAAAAGCGGGACATTGCCATACTGCCCGTCGTCTGGACTGGCGAATTTCTCAAGGTTTCCGCATCGCTCTCTTTTGATGATGTAAAAATAGGGGACGCGATTACCGTAATGGGCAACTCTGACGGTGTTGGTGTCGCCACTCGTCTACATGGTGACATAGATGGAATCGGTCCGGACCAAATCGAAATATCGGCGAAATTCGTTCCCGGAAATAGCGGCAGCCCGATTATTCATAATGAACGGGCCACTGTGATTGGCGTCGTTTCGCACATGCGCGATCTGAGCAAAAAGACCAAGTGGACCGAGGATTCCGAGCAGCCGGATATCCGTCGTTATGGCTTTCGTCTGGATGGGGAAATGGCTTGGGAACGCGCGTCACTCAGTCAAACACGTTTTGTGAATAATCTGAGAAGTGAATTGGCAAGAGACCGGGACAGCACCGCGAACGATTTAAAACTGAGTTTTTTCAAGTCACGGTTTTTGGAGCTCGACCGCATGCGCGATTTTTACGACGAACAATTGAAATTAGTCAGCTTCTAAGCGCCCTCGGATCAATCCCGTGAACATAGTCCGAATACCGGCACCGACCAAAATCCGGGTGGGCTGGTTCTGCAGCCCACTGCGGCAGGCATCGTTTTGTGGATCGCTCAAAAATCCGTGTTTTCCTCAATGTGCCAATGAAATACGCTTACCCGAGAAGAGATCGGGCCTACTTCAAACACCTCACCCAAAGACCCGCCTTCGCAGCCCTTGAATAACAGACAGTCCGCCCCAGTTCCCACCGCGCATCGGATGCACTTTTGGCCGATTTTTTCGCCGCTTCTCTTTCTGCCAAGTATCAACAAACGAGGCAACAAACTCCTTCGATCCAAGAATCGCCCCGTCGCTAAAATAACGCACCCGGCAGCGCATTAACTCGCTTTTAGAGAGTTCTCCATGTTCGACCTCCAACACCTGCAGAGCCTTCTCCCGATCAAAGGAGCCCTGCTTCTTCGGGACGGCCCCCTTACCGAATAAGAGCATCCGGTGTGCCGCCAGTGCCCCGGTTCCACCGGCGGGATCGAAGGCGCTCCAGACCAGCTGCAGTCCGGCAATAGCCTTCTTTCTGCCCGCCACCGCTTCGGCGTAGCCACAGAAGCGATAATCCTTCGGGTCAGCGACCAAACCCGCCCGCACCGGATTCAGGTCAATGTAGGCAGCCATGGTTTGCAACGGATTAGCCTCACCCTCAACCAGCACCGATTTAAACCGCTCGGCCCAAAGTGTGCCAAAGCGCTCGTGGTGATGATTAAACCAAATCGAAAACCGCTGCTTCAGTGTCTTCATGAACTGGGACACATCACCCATTCGCGCGAGAAGCTTTTTTCGAATTTCGGCCGCCTCGTGCCCGTTTTGAGCCAGCGTCTTCTCCATCAGTTTGATTGAGGCGGTCTCGTAGGCAGTCGGCTTCGGATACAGCACCCGATAGCGCCGCAGCAGTTCCGCATCCGGAACTGAATCCTGGTAGGGCACATAGACCAACACATGGAAGTGGTTGTTCATCAGACAGTAGGTCAATATTTCCACCCCCGAGAAGTCCGCCACCTGCCAAAGCATTTTACGCAGCCGCTCTTTATCCCTGTCCTTAAAGAGATGCTCCCCATTCACCGTGCGCGTCATGCAATGATAGACTGCATCCACACCTTTTTCAGTAATTTTCAACCGTCTTCGTCTCATACGATAAAGGAATTGAGGTTTCTGGACATGTGTCAATAAAAAACCTGTCCCTTAAAATAAAGCTTTGTTGCAAAAATGCTTGATCGATTTATTTTTGGAAAAATGAAGCGTAATAAGAAACCCGTTTTGATTGTAGCGGCTGTGCTGGGTGCTCTGATTGTGATCCCGCTTATTCTGCTTGTTGTTTCGCGTTCGAGCGGGGGAAGTAATGGCGCGGTGGGCACTGATGTGAAGCGGGGAGGAAATGCTTCCGAAGTTGCTGATTTTGATCTGCAACAACTGGCTAGCCGCGCTACCAAGTTGATCGAGGAGGATATGGCGAACGCTCTGCGCCAAAATGACGTTTCCCTGGATTTTATGTCGGAACTGAAACGTGATGCGGAACGGGCTTCAGCTGCGATGGCGCGTGGGCGGTTGGAACAGGCGAGGGAGGGCTACCGGAGCGTGATTGAAGCAGCGGAAAATCGCTTGTCGGCGATAGCTCTGGCGGATAAAGCCCGCGAGTTGCGCGTCTCTACTTTTGCCGAGCTGGAAGAACTAAAATCGCTTAAGATCAATTTTGAGAACACCTATAACGAGTCGGTTGCAAAATATGATAGCGGACTGAGTGCGCTGAACGCCGGAAACTATCAAAGGGCTGTGGATGATTTTGAAATGAGTCGGGCAATCCTGGGCGACCTGGAGGCGCGATCCATTCAGCAAATCGGTGATCTTCTCGAGGCGGGGAACGAGGCTTTGGAAAATTACCAACTCGAGACGGCTCGGGAAGCTTTTGATTCCGTCTTGGCTTTGGACGGGGATAATGTGGATGCGCGCGATGGGTTGGCCCTAGTCGAAGCGCTGGATGGAATCAGCGATGCGGTGCAGGCGATTCGGGAATTGGAAAAAGCAGGTCAGTTGGAGGCGGCTCTCGCCAAGCTGGAACGCCTCGCAGAAATGAATCCGGAAAACCCTTTTATCGAAAAGCAGCTCCGGTCGCTGGAAGCGCGTATCGCAGAGCGTGATTTTCAGGAACTGGTGGCTCAATCGAAGCAGGAGGAGGCGTCCGAGGAGTTTGCGCTGGCGATCGCCTCTTTGGAAGCTGCTTTGGAAATCAAGTCGTCGGCGGAACAGGAGGCCCGGCTGGGTGAATTAAAGGAGCGCTACAAGGCAAACCGGCTGGAGATTTTGCTGAACGATGGCTACGATGCACTAACGGCGGGGCGCTATGAGGCGGCGAGGAATTTTTACAAAGAAGCCGTGGCGCTGGCACCGGAATCGAAGGAGGCCCGCACGGGTCTGGAAAAGGCATCCAGTCTCTATTTGGCCAATATCCGCTATACTCAAAATATCGACGCGGCCGCCAAATACATCGAAGCGGGGCGCTTCCCGCTTGCGGCGAAGCTTTTTAATGACGCGATGGCGAGCCGGCCAAATAATGTAGCCCCTTCGCAGAGCGCTGAAGAGGCGCGCATTCGGGAAATACTGGAGGTGCAATCGGAGGAGGTTTCGGTGACCATCCGCTCGGATCGTCGCACCTATGTCAGCATGATCGGGGTCTTTCCTCCGGATCGTTTGCGGGTAAAAGAACTTCAACTCTTTCCTGATGTCTACAAGCTGCGTGGCACGCGCTCCGGCTATGCGCCTGTCGAGATAGAATTGAAGGTCGATGCCACCCAGCCAAATCAAACTATCACTGTCGAATGCACAGAAAAAATCTAATCGGTCCTGAGCTGCGCAGGGCGTTTTTCGTAGGGGTTTCAGGTGCGAAGTCCGCTGTGTCGATGGTGCGATACCAACATCGGCGGTCTTCACAAGTGAAGCCCCTACGTTTTTTTTGCCTGCTGTTTTGGGGCATCCTTGGCAGTTGTGGCTTCGTTGTGGCGGCAACGCCGGATCCGGATCTGTTCGATGGTCGCGTTGCACAGGCGGATGCGCAGTCCGGGGCTGCCGGTTCGGGTGAAGGAGCTGGCGGTGAGTCGGGTCAATCGGGCGGGGGATCGGAGCCTTCGGGCGGTGGCGACATAGGTGACGACACCAGAGACCCTGGGTCCGTGGGTGGTAGCGGTGGTGGTCAAACGGTGGACAGCCGGCGTTCGAAGACGGGCAGTTCAGAAAGTTCGGGGAATGCGACTTCAACGGAGGCGACGCCACGGCAGGGCGGTTCCGGGGGTGTGGAATCCGAGGCTGGTGAGGCAGGTGGTGGAAGCAGGGGTGGCTCGGGCAATGGTGAACCGAATGCTGATGCGACCGGCTCTGCCGGTCCATCGGGTTCGGGTGAGACGACCGAGCGAAATTTTGAAAATTTCGGTTTTGGCGCTACCGGTACAGAGGAGCGGGTCGAGGTGAATCGAACGAAGGAAAGCAGTGCGTCGACACCTGCGTCCTCGAGTGGGGAGAGCAACAGCCAGGATTCGAATACCGAAACGGAGACATCTGCGGCAAACCGGGGTCGAGATAGTAGCGGCGGCACTCAGGGCAGAACGGGTAATGGTAGCGGTGATTTTGGAACGAATCTACCGAGTGGGTT
>JAAAPI010000400.1 GCA_009908325.1 Verrucomicrobiota bacterium
CGCTCCGGGGCTGACAGCAGCCATCGGAGCAGGTGCCGCGAAAGCCCGTATTGTCCGCTCCTTACCAGTTCGTGCGCCGTGCAGCGAAGGTCGGGAATGCCCTATGATACGATTCCGCCCTCAGCCGGATCAGACCCCAAATACGCACGTTCGGTCCAGCTGAGCCACGTTGAGTGCCGGGACATCATGCGGGGCTCTGCGCGACCAACTCTTCGACGATCAACCCAATCATGCTGGCATAGGCCGTGCTTCCATCGGGCTGTTCGGTGCGGGCGAGGGATTTTTCGATGTCTTCCGGCCTGTGTCCGTGCTGCAAAAGAAGGGATAGCAAGACGCAAGCGTCCTGAATTTGAAACTCCAAGGCTGATCCTGACCGGAAACCGCCCGAGTAGAACACCTCGCGAGGTCGCAAATGTTCGTTCGGGTCGTAACCGACAGAAAGATGGACGGTGTGACCTTCAGGGGTGCTCACTTTGAGCGTTTCGGTCAAACGCCTTGTGGGAAGATCGTGACGCGGATCTGGTGACGAAGGATAGGATGTCATCGCTGTTGCCTTGGTGAGTATGTTGGTTGTGTGCGCTGTGAAAGGGCCTTGAGACTTCCAATGAGGTTAAGCTGACCATTACGGGCAGCGCTGGTCATACCGCGAAGGTATCCACCTGGGCATTTGACCCGGATTTCAGGGCTGAAACGGTTCGCGTCGGTTATGATCACGGCGAGAACGGCGTCGGCAAAGCCCATGACATTGCACGCATCGTTCCATGCCGAATTGCTGATGCCAAGTTCTCGGAGCATCTGGACGACAGCGTAGGAAAAGTCATGATCCGTTGGCTCTCGATGCGGGTCTCGGTGCGCATCCACATAGAGCTTCATGTCGTCGGAGCACAGATTATAAAGGGTTCGACCTGTGAGCTTGAACCGTATTTCGGTGTTGTGCTCGCCGCTGGCCTCTTCATACTTTTTCTCTCTGCAATGTTCGGAGCCGTCAGGCTCTGAACCACTATATTCAGAGTGCGCGGGCTTGCCCGCGCTCCTTTTATCCACGCTTGCGTTACAGACAGAAGTTATTTCTTGGGTTGTATCTTGTATTAAGGGGGTAGCATCCATGCTACCCCGGTGTTGCAAATCTTCTGCTTTTCGCAAGTTATCCAGAACCTCACGCGTAAGGTTGTCGGCGTCTTCGACGTGTTCGCGAAGGGCTTCGAGATCCATGCGGCGTAGGTTGCGTGCGTCCGGCCAGGCATCGAAGAGGGCTGTGAGGCGCGAGACCTCATCACAATCGCCGATCAACCCCTTCAGCTCTGCAAGAGCGGCTTTACAGTGACCTTTGTGAATGCTGCGCGTGTTGCACAGAAGATTATGTTCGGCAGCCTCCGCTTCGAGCTGATCCTTGTGGTGCAGCATGGCCGGAACCAAGGCGATTGCGGGTGAAAAGAAGATGCCGCACCCGATATAACCGGATCGCGCACCATGAGCCATGGTGCGCTTGTCGATCAAACCACAGTGCTGAAGTTTTCGCTCATGTCGGGCGATAGTGAAGCGTGAGACTACGCGACGGGTGGCGACTTCGCCTTGCCGCCGCCAGCAACAGGGTTCGCTGTCGTGGCCCTTCCAGTCGCTCGGCCGTGTGTCGTCGGCGAGGCGTTCGAAGGTGGTGATCTCGGCATCGGTCAGGCCGAACATGGACTTGGCGACATCACGGAAAAGGCGGATGAAGCCATCTCGTTCCATGCCCTCGGGCAAGACCGGCAGATGTGACTTGTCGGGTGTTATTTGATGCGCCTGCGCAGTGTTTGTTCTGGTCATACTCTTGTCCTCTGGTTCGATGGACAAGGCGGCACCGCAAATTTCCCCTGTTCGCACAGGTGCGTTTTTTGCTTGTTTGGCTGTCGGGAGGGTGCTAAAACCAGACTTGAGATAGTTAGGAAGCCTTTTCGGGACGCCAATCCCTAGGTTTTAAAGCCCCCCCTCGCTTGGTCGCCGCCTTGCGGGGGGTTTTCTTTTGGTGGGTGAGTCTGCTCCTTCTCGATTCCTTTATGGCAACTTACAGGTTGTTGTGGGTCACCGCAATTTTTAGCGAGTGCTGATTGGTGGCCCACAAGGGGTAGTGGTTAGTAACTTACCCATTCGTGACCGTGATTGCCTTCATAGTCCTGCCACTCGACGCCAACACCACGTCGCCAGCTTCCCCAACCACATCCCCGGTTTGGGAGCACCCATTTTGGTGCGCCGACGTGGCTGGTGCGGCGATAGTTGAAATCGCCTTGCTCGCCATATGTGCCCAAGAACATCCAAGAGCGTTCGGCACAATCGCCGTTTTCGCCCTGTTCCGTATGACGGTAGGATCTGACATCCCAGACTTTGATAGACCGCACAAAGTCGAACTCAGCCCCTGAAATATCCATGTCCGCGACACCATTTTCATCTGACACCTTGGCAGCAACTTTTTGGACAAGGTTTTCAATTTCGGAAGCCGCCGGACTGTTTCGATAGGCAGCTGTCACGAAATCGGAGCGTGGGTCGTGGCCTTGCGTAAGGACTGCCGGTGTGAGCTTGAGTTTCGGTGACGTTGTAGAGGAAGCGAAACGCCTCAGTCTTTCGATCGGTGAAGTGGCAGGGTCATGGTTCATCGCCGATCCCATCGGACAACGCCAGATTTGAAGAGGGGGCTCAATTGGCCAAGGGGTAATGCGCCGAATGAACTCCGCCTTCGCAGCTGCGCACTCTGCGGATGCGGGCCATCCGCCAGACAGACATAGAAGAATGGCGCAGTCGATCGGATAGGCTTTGGCTGGCGTGGTCAATGTGAAGAATGAAGCGAAGGTGGACGCAAGGAGCGTCGAAATACGAACTGGGGCAGTGGACATGGGAGTCTCCGTTTCACTTAACAGTTGATACTTGTCTGCCAAATAACTTTAACGTCGTCTAGTTATTTTGCCGCCCTATATGGTTTTGTTTGCTTTATAGTTATGTTTTGCACGTTATGCTATTCGGCCTCGCCCGTAGTGCGCTGAGCTTCCTGGTACTGCTTGAGAATTGAGTTCACTTGGTCGATCCAATCCCTTTTGGAAGCCTCCAAACAGTTCAGGTAATCTTGCGAGCTATCGAAGAACGCCGAGTATTCTTGTCCTGGGGTTGAACCAATCGTGGTGAGAAACACCGGATCCAAAATAGGAGCGGGCGGTGGCGTACAGTAATGAACCTGTTGCTCAAGGTGCAGCTCATAGCTCTGCTGTGCCGTGATTTGAGACGGGAAGATCGCAAGAATGGTCAAAAGGACGGGCCTTGGATTCAGGTGTACCCAATGACGCGTAATAGTTGTTATGTTAATTATGTCAGAGATGTTGACGTAATGCACCGCATACAAGGGCCAAACATAAAGGATATTCATTGTGTGTCACATGCTCTCATGACGATGGCACCCCCTCTCGTTTTATAGTTATGTTGGTCACCATCTTAGTTTAATAGGTAGTGAAATGATGTATTGCAACGCTACATATTCCCGTGTAGCCGGGATGTGTGTATTGCTCTGCTGGAACCACGAAGCGGCAAAGGCAGAGCGCGGAATGAGAGAAGTCTCGCCAGTGATTATGTATGACGACATGCGCGAAGCAGTTTGCCGAGGTGCTGTGATTGAGGTTGAGTGCATTAAGGAAGCACAGAAGGTCTCAAATCAGTATAGCGGCGAGTGGAAGTTCTACGTGAATACCCACGACGATCCTGAACTGGGAACAAATCGTTTCCTTTATATTCAGTATCGAAGCGTTAAGCCGCGGTTGGTCAAAACTGTCACAGGCCTAATGTCTCTGGCGATCGAGCTCGGCGTCGAACCGTTCTCCGTTCCGTATCACGAAGGTGAAACTGCGGAATGGAAGCGGCGTGGTGCGAGTGAAACAACGAGTCCGAAGGACACATAGCCTACTAGCCCTATTCTTCGCTGCAGCAACGCCGGTTTCCGGCGAAGTGCTGGTCGTGGGCGATGGCCGGTTTGAGCCTTATGCAGGGGCCACAAGGCTTGTCGCGTTTTCAAAACCGTCAGACCCGGTTGTTGAAGCGCGACCCAGGACGACGGCGAGAATTGCGCCGAAACCCGAAGTGCTGCGGTCGATACAATCGGTCGCTCTGCGGCACTCAGGTCATCCAAGCATTCGAAAGGCAGGACTGACAACCCGCCAATGGCTCGCGTTGTTCCAGGCAAATATTCAAATCGAGAGTGGCTACAATCCACGCGCTTTGTCGCCAGTGGGTGCCTATGGTCTTGGCCAGCTTATGCCAGAAACAGCTCGTCAGCTTGGTGTCGATAGGCACAACATGCTGGAAAATCTTGATGGCTCAGCGCGCTATCTGCTGCAGATGATGGCGAAGTTTGGCTCAAAGGAACTTGCATTGGCAGCGTACAATGCAGGCCCCCATGCCGTTACGAAACACGGCGGCATACCCCCCTACAAAGAAACGCAAGGTCATGTCCGAAAGGTCGTGGCTGTTTTTCAAACCCTCTCGGATCAAAGGAGTGAATAACGATGTTTTCGAGAAATGTGATAGCAGTGGCGTCGGTTGCGCTAGTGCTTTGGGCGCATCCCGCGCTCGCGCAGGAGATCGACCTCAGCGCGGTGGATTCTTTGCTTCAATCGATACTCGATGCGCTGACTGGTGTGACCGGGCGGACGGTGATGACGATCGTCGCCGTGGGCGTCTTGATGGCCGGTGCATTCAATTTCATGGACTGGGGCCGTGTCTTCACCTTGTTGATCATCGTCGTGGTGATCGGCGTGATTCCGACCGTCATTCAGTCGATCTGGGGCGCATAAATGGCTCAGGAACGGACCCCGTTTTACGTGGCGCTCACACAATCGAGCAAGCTCTTCGGGCTTCCCTACGGGTTCGCTCT
>JAAAPI010000381.1 GCA_009908325.1 Verrucomicrobiota bacterium
AAGCGACCGTCATCATAGACGACGATGTCCGAACAGTTCGGAAAAACCAGAGTGTTTTCGTCCCACCGGAGGCCAAGCACCGTTTGCAAAACCTCGGTCCGGACCCACTGATCCTGATCGAAGTTCAAACGGGCCCGGACACGGATGACGAGGATATCGTCAGATACGACGATGCTGTCATGAGCCGCAAAGATGCGTACTGAATAATCTGTAACGCGTTCTATAGTGCAACCAGCGATATCCGGATCAGACCAGCAAAGCCAGGGTCGCCCGCGAACGCTTCGCCAGAGCGTTTCGCCAAAAACCTGAATCACGGCTTTTGGCGAAGCGCAGTGCAAGGCTTGACCGACGCGCGCGCCCCGCCTCTATCTGATGTATCAGGTTAAACGAGGGACGCTTTAGTTCCGCTTGAACCCGATATAGTTCACACGGACATTCTCTCGCCAACCGCCAAGGGCGTCGATCTTCAGAGCATTGCCGTCCCGTCCACGAATATCACGGCGCCGTTCCTCCGTGTCGAAATCCGCATGAAGACAAACAAGGTCCGGGAACAGCGAACGCAGCCCTTCGGCACTGTATCGCCAGTAATCTATCGGGCATGGATGGTAGCGCCATGAAAACAATGTGGAATGCATCGTAACCCCGCCGGGTCTCAACAACCTTTGAATTTCCTGCCCCGCAAGCCACGGTTTGTCGATATGTTCGAAGACATCAAGGCTGAAAATGAAGTCAAAACTTTGATCGGGGATGTGTGGACAATTGGTAATGTCACCGACCTCAACTTTCACATCGGCACCCGGCGCATTTTCTAGGTCCAGGGCGCTGTAATCAAAATTCGGAAAGTCCTTGTCCCGCGGATTGCGCCGCCCCCCGATTTCCAGCATGCGACCTTTCTCGAGGCCCGCTCTAGCGAGACCGTCCTTGGCCAACGCATGAACACGCTCCCAGCGGTTCGGTCCATTCGACCACGCCATTGATTCACGCTGCATCTGACCGAGAACTTTTTCCGGACCAGACATATCTGGCTTGGCTTCGAGCACCCGACTGGGTTCCAGGAACGCTTTCTTCGCCGCGGAAAGGCGTTGTCGTAGCTTCATCGCAGATAGTCCTCAAAAACTCACGCGTACCTATCCGCGACGCACACGGCGCAGCAAGTGATTAATTAGAAAATAGGATGACCTGAAGCGACCAAGGCCAAGATGCTCGTGGTACAGTCTCCATGTCGCGACCGACGCCTTTATCTTGTCGGAAGCAAGCGACCCCGGACGTTCACGATGTACGGCCAAAGGTTCGGTCAATCCAAACGCAAGGCCGGTGCGCGAGGTTATTTCCAGCCAAAGCGCGAAATCCTGGCGCATCCTCAAATTCGGCATGGGACAATCGCCCAGCTTGGAACGATCGTACATCGCCGTCAGGCACCCGATCACGTTGCCGCGCAAGAGTGTCTTGTAATCGACCCTCGCTGGTATTTTCACCTCTCGACGCCCGGGTGTGGCGCTTTTCGCGTTTTCGCGCCAGAACCCCGTAAAACTGAAGGCGGCGTCAGTCTCTTCCATAAAAGCGATCTGACGCGTCACCTTCTCCGGAAGCCAAAGATCGTCAGCGTCGAGAAAAGCGATATAGCGCCCCTTCGCCAAAGCAAGAGCGGAATTTCGCGCAACCGCAGCACCCTGGTTCTCCACATGCCTCCGAAAGACAACACGGTCATCATTTTCCAGCAGTTGGTTCGCTACGTCCCGCGTCTCATCCAACGATGCATCATCAACAATGATAAGTTCCAAACTCCGGAAACTCTGGGCAAGCACTGATTCTGCACTTGCCTGCAAAGTCGGCTGCGCATTAAACGCCGGCATGATCACGCTGACCGTTGGAACATTCTCCCGCTCGATTTCCGACATTTTTTCGACATTTTTTTGGTTTGCAGGCACTGTCCAAGACAGATATCAGATGGCAACGGTCGCTCAACTATAAATGGTGTGGATGTCTTATATGCTTTCCGAAAAAATGCCGATCCAAGTCATCGCCGAGATTGGGTGCAATCACAAAGGCGACATGGAAATCGCCAAGGAATTGATCCGGGTTGCGGCTCATGTGTGCAAAGCCGATGTGGCAAAATTCCAGAAGAGGCACAATCGGGAACTTTTACCTGCGGAACAATACGACGCACCACATCCCGTTCCCGAAAATGCCTACGGCGAGACCTATGGCGCCCACCGAGAGTTTCTGGAACTTGACACGGAACAGCATCGCGAATTGATCGCGTGTTGCAAAGAAAACGGCATCGCATACTCGACAAGCGTGTGGGATTTGACCTCCGCCAAGGAAATGTCCGAGCTTAATCCGCCTCTGCTCAAAATTCCATCTGCAACGAACCAGCATTTCGACTTGCAAGGATACCTTTGCGATCACTTCGAAGGCGAGATCCACGTTTCGACGGGCATGTCGACCGGCAAAGAGATCGAGAACCTCGTGAAGTTCTACGCGGAACGCGGTCGCGCGAACGATCTCGTCGTGTATAGCTGCACATCGGGCTACCCGGTCGCTTTCGAAGACATATGCCTCTTCGAAATCAGAAATCTGATGGAAAAATTCGGCACCAAGGTGAAGAGCATCGGCTTTTCCGGTCACCATCTCGGAATCGCAGCCGATGTTGCAGCGCTGGCAGTCGGACGCGCGATGGAAGCAGATGGCAAAGGTCGCTTCAGCCATATCGAACGCCACTTCACACTGGATCGCACCTGGAAAGGCACCGATCACGCCGCAAGCCTTGAACCCGATGGCTTGCGCCGTCTGTGCCGCGACCTGAGAAACATCGACCTTGCGCTCGATTACAAGGGTCAGGAAATTCTGCCTGTCGAACAGGTTCAGCGCGACAAGTTGAAATGGGTTGATCAGTCAGGGTCTTCTGCGGCCGCCGAGTAAACTTTCTGTCATGCGAGGCGGCGCGCCGCATCGCATGACGAGTTACTTGTAAATCGCATCCTTGCAGAAACTGAACAAAAGCAGCAACCCGAACACCAACGGGATTGCACCGAAAACCATGACATATGGCACCGAAATGTACTCCGGCGAATAACTGGCGTAAAAGCCCATGCGAATTGTCCCCGTGATATGGATAACGGGATTGTACCAAAGGATATCCTGGGCTGCCCGCGGCAAGTCTTCGTAGATGTAGAAGACACCAGACAAAAACAGCAATGGCTTGGTAAGAATACCCCATACGTTCCGCCACAGATGGAAAGAGAACGTCAGAAAACTGTTCAGTGTTCCGACACCGATGGCCAAAAAAATGTTCATTCCGTAAGCCAACAGAATATACTCGAAGTCGAGAATTGCTCGAACGTCATCAAGAATGAAAACGCCCGCGAATATGACCGCCGAAACCATGATTTGCGTTAGAACGGCCAGTATCGCGCGCGCAGCCAGAACGTCGACGAAAGTCACCCTCGGATAAGCCATCATTGGTAAATTGAATTGAACGGCAGCGCCGACGCTATTGGCAACCTCCTGAAACATGCGAAGCGGCAGAAAGCCTGTGGCATAAAACAGGATGAAGCTTGTGCCCAACGAAGGCGAGCGCAACAAGAACGTGAATGCGATGGTCAAAATCACAATGATCGCAACAGGTTGCAGAATTGCCCAAATATATCCCCCGGGTGTCCGTCCATAGGTTGATGACATCTCCCTGAGAAGCAGCGCGCCAATGACGCGCATGCCACGCCACCGTAGGGGCCTGGGGTGCATAGGCAGTGATGTGGCGGCTGTTTCCCGCATGTACTTTCCTGTTTTTTCCGTTAGTGTCCGCGCGAAACGCAATCTTGGGATGTCCGCTTTTGGCAGATACGAGTACCAATAAAACGCCCCAGCCTACAGAAGACAAGCAGCAGGCGCCTTCTTCAAACCCATCGCAGAAACCCAAGCAGGCAAAGCCCCCCGAAAAGAAGCCCGCGGCACCCGAGGTTTTCGCCCCGGCACGTCCAGCAAAAACCAAAGGCCGGCATCGTCGGATCTTCTGGTCGTTCGCGACGGTCATGCTATTGCCGCTGCTCGTCGTCGGCACCTATTTATGGGGCTTCGCGGAGGATCAGTATGCCTCGAAAGTCGGTTTCACCGTTCGCCGGGAAGAAGCGCCTTCCGCCGTCGATATCCTCGGCGGGCTGACAAATATCTCCAACGCGAGTTCCTCGGATACCGATATTCTATACGAATTCATACAATCCCAGGAACTGGTCCAGACAATTGACGACGCGGTGAACCTCCGCCAACTCTACACAAAGCTTTATTCCGAAGATCCGGTGTTCAGCCTCGCGCCCGACAGCCCGATCGAAGACCTTCTGTCCTTTTGGGGCCGGATGGTCAGGGTCTCGTATCAACCCGGCACAGGCTTGATTGAAGTCAAGGTTCTGGCTTTCGCACCGGAAGACGCCCAGTTGATCGCACAGGAGGTGCTGGATGAAAGCGCAAGGATGATCAACAGCCTGTCTGCCGTCGCCCGTGAAGATGCAATGCGCTACGCCCGTGAAGAACTGGAATTGGCCGTAGAGCAACTCAGCGAAGCCCGGCAGTCTCTCACGGCGTTCCGATCCAGAACGCAGATCGTCGATCCGGACGCAGACATTCAATTGCAGATGGGGCTTCTAAACACTCTGCAACAACGACTGGGCGAAGAACTCATCAACCTCGATCTGTTGTTGGAAAGCACCCGCGAAACAGATCCTAGAACCCGCCAATCCCAACAGCGGATCGAAGCCCTTCGTGCCCGTATCCGCCAAGAGCGTGACAAGTTCGGCTCCGGTGGCGACGTCGCCGGCGGCCAAGACTACGCCACACTGGTTTCCGAATTCGAGAGATTAAGCGTCGA
>JAAAPI010000388.1 GCA_009908325.1 Verrucomicrobiota bacterium
GACGTAGTCGCGGAACGTCTCATAGGCGACACCGTGGTCAGTGAGCCATGCGGCATCAACCAGATACCCGGCGGGCACGGATTCGAGCATTTTCTTCAGATTTTGCGACCTTTTAGTGTCCATGACGCCTATAATGACATATTTTCAAAGAGCTTGCTACAGTTCTCTTTAAAAATATCCCTTCTTCAGTGTTTTTGGCGCTCCAAATAGGGATTTTGTAAAGAGGGGCGAAGTTCGAGAGCGCACCAGCAAAGCACGGTGACAAAGTCGTGGACGATTCAGCCAAAGCGCTACACAAATGTGTATCCACTGGCTACACTGTCAGGCGATGAAAAAGAACGTCGGGCTTCGCATACGTATCGATCGGGACCTGCGGGAGCAGTTTCTCAAGGCGTGCCAGGCGGACGACAAACCCGCCGCTCAAGTGCTAAGAGAGTTCATGCGCGCCTATGTGGCCGAGCGTGGCGCTGATTCCGCAATCATGCATGGCGGCGTACAGAAAAACGATAACGGGGTAGAGCCTTGAACGCAGTTGAAATCGAAGAAGCAATTTCCAGATTGGCCGAACAGCCGTTCGACGCCAAGGAATTCCCCTTCGCGTTTCTGGAGGCGTTCGGCAACAAGGCGACCACGATCAAGCGGCTGCGCAGCGGCGCCTCGAACAAGTCCGATCTCGGCGGCGTTCTACAGATCAATAATATCCACATAAAGGTCTGTGCCGAGGGGCAGGTTTCCGACACGATCCGCGCCCTGCGCGAGAGCCCTGCCACGAAGAACGCCCGCAACCGCGTCAAGTTCATCCTGGCGACGGACGGCATCACTTTGGAAGCTGAGGACCTTTCGTCTGACATCGCCCCGATCGTCTGCCCGTTCGAGGACTTCCCCGATCATTTCGGTTTCTTCCTGCCGCTTGCCGGTATCTCGACCGTCAAACAAATCCGCGAGAGCGCCTTCGACATCAAGGCCACGGGCCGCCTGAACCGGCTCTATGTCGAGCTGCTGAAGGACAACCCCGAATGGGGTACAGCCGAACGCCGCCACGACATGAATCATTTCATGGCACGGCTGATCTTCTGCTTCTTCGCCGAAGACACTGATATCTTCGTCAAGGCCGATCAGTTCACCGCCACGATCGAGCAGATGAGCGCGCCGGACAGCACCAACACCCACGAGGTTATCAGCACGCTGTTCCGCGCCATGAACACCAAGGTCGAAGAGCGCGACGCGGCGAACATTCCCCGTTGGGCGTCCGATTTTCCCTACGTCAATGGCGGGCTGTTCTCTGAAAGCGTGGACGTGCCGCGCTTTAGCAAGATCGCACGCTCTTACCTTCTGCATATCGGCAATCTGGACTGGAAGAAGATCAACCCAGACATCTTCGGCTCGATGATCCAGGCCGTTGCCGATGACGAGGAGCGCGGCGCGCTCGGGATGCACTACACATCCGTTCCGAACATCCTGAAGGTCCTGAACCCGCTCTTCCTCGATGATCTGCGCGACAAACTGGAAGAGGCCGGAGACAACGCGCGCAAGCTGTTGAACCTGCGCAACCGGATGGCACGGATCAGGGTTTTCGACCCGGCCTGCGGCTCCGGCAACTTCCTTGTGATCGCATACAAGGAAATGCGGGCGATCGAGGCCGAGGTCAACAAGCGGCGTGGGGAGCCTGACCGGCGCACTGATATCCCGTTGACCAACTTCCGTGGCATCGAACTGCGGGACTTTTCCGCGGAGGTGGCACGCTTGGCGCTAATCATCGCCGAGTATCAGTGCGACGTGCTCTATCGCGGCCAGCGCGAGGCGTTGCGGGATTTCCTGCCGCTTGACGCCATGAACTGGATCACCTGCGGCAACGCGCTTCGGATCGATTGGCTCAGCATCTGCCCGCCGACAGGGACGGGTGTGAAGATGCATGGTGATGACCTGTTTAGTACGCCGCTTGATCAGGCGGAGATCGATTTCGAGAATGAAGGGGGAGAAACCTATATATGCGGCAATCCACCCTATCTTGGGCAGGCTTGGCAGGATGCAGAGCAAAAGTCAGACCTTGCCAATGTGCTCCAAAACTACCGAAGTAAATCTGCCGCAGTAGACTATGTATCAGCTTGGTTCATAAAGGCGGCAGAATACAATAAATATTCTCCTGCCCCCTACGCATTTGTTACAACAAATTCAATGTGGCAGGGACAGCAAGTGTCAGTGCTTTGGCCCATCCTGAAAGAACTCGGCGCTAGTATCGTTTTTGCCGAGCCTTCATTCAAGTGGAGAAATCTCGCAAGTCACAATGCGGGTGTAATTGTTTCAATCGTTGGCATTGATCATGATTTCCGAGGTTCTCGATATATATTTTCAGGTAGTGAGGCTGGCGAAACAGCGGTCCGCGAAGTTTCAACAATAAATGCCTATCTCGTCCACGGCCCTGACATTGTCGTTTCCTCCCGGTCTTCCCCAGCAAATGGCCTTTCGAAAATGCTTTACGGAAATCAGCCCCGCGATGGCGGGCACCTTTGTCTTGAACTGGATGAACTGCGAGATTGTCGGAAGGCATATCCATCACAAGCCCACTGGTTCAAGTTTTATGTTGGATCGGCAGAAATGATCAGGGGCAAGCGCCGAGGGTGTATTTGGATACCTGATGAGGAGGCCGAGGAAGCAAGGGCGCATCCATTCGTCGGCCCGCGATTGGAACAAGTTCGAAAAATGCGCGCTGAAAGCCGTGCGCCTTCGACCCAGGCCTTCGCAAGTAGGGCTCACAGATTTGTGCAAATACAGGGGGTCGCAAAGGCATGCACAATTGCTGTTGCGAAGGTTTCATCTGAGCGACGCAGATATATTCCAGCGGACATCTTCGATCACAACACAATCGTAAGCGACCTCCTTTTTGGAATCTACGACGCCCCACTATGGAACTTTGCTATTGTTTCATCGTCTTTGCAGACGGTCTGGGTGGCTACGGTCTGCGGAAAAATGAAGACAGATTATAGATACTCTAATACGCTTGGTTGGAATACGTTCCCTGTTCCTAAATTAACTGAGAAGAACAAGAGCGACCTTACTCGCTGCGCTGAGGATATTCTTCTTGCGCGCGAGGCGCATTTTCCCGCTACGATCGCGGACCTCTATGATCATGAGAAAATGCCCCGTGACTTGCGCGCTGCGCACGAACGCAATGACGAAACACTAGAGCGCATTTATATTGGTCGGCGCTTTAAGAACGATACTGAGCGGCTTGAAAAGTTATTCGAACTATACTCAACGAATAGTCAAGAAAGGGCAGCAGGATGAGCGTAGACCTTTTCTTTCATGAATCGCCAAACGCCAGAACCACAATATCAGAAATCCATAGGGTTCATGACTTAGTTGGCGCAACGGAGATATTTTGTCTTTTTGCCTACGCTACCCAGTCAGGGCTCGCCGCATTCGACCTGGAGTTTGGAGGAGATTTTTGGAGCAATACCCCTTCGCGGTGGCTGTTCGGTATCGACTACGGAAGAACGCAACCGCAAGCGATTAGGCATATTTGCGAGAAGCCTAACACGCAGGTACGAATTCATGATGGTGCCTGGTTGGTAGAGCAAGAGGGTTTATTGCCGCGGCGGGATTTTCACCCAAAGACCTCATTCTTGTTGGGACCCGATGAGCGAAAGCTTGGCGTAGTTTCTGGTTCTGGAAATTTTTCTTCGAACGGCCTCAAGCAGAGCGTGGAGGCTGGTGTCTCGATATTTGAAGATGGCAATGATGAACATGAGAGCATCGTTGCTAGCGGGCTGATTTCAGCCAATGAATACTGGGAGAATGCGACTCCAGCCGACATCATTCTCGATGACTATCAGAACATGTGGAGTAATTCCTTTTCAAGGCTGGACGCGATTCAAGGATGTGATCAAGAAATTCCAGGCGCGATGAACATATTCTGGATTGAAACCGGATATGTCACAAAAAACCGTGGTCCGAGCAGACCGGGGAACCAAATCGACTTGCCTAAAGGGATGTCGCGATACTTTGGATTGAATTCGCCGGAAGATCAGCCACTAAACTCGATTATCGGTGAGATCACTTTCATGACGCCAGTAGGCGACCCCGTCGTTAGAAATATCAGGCTGGGAAACAACTCAATGGAAAAGATAACACTTCCAATACCAGAGAGTCATGGGTTTGATCTTTATGATGGAAAGGTCCTTGTGTTCAGACGTTCGGAAGGCAGCTTTTTGATTAACGCACTTGAGGCTTCGGATTTCGAAGCGACTTTTGGGGATCGACTGTCCAAAGTTATGACGATGGGCAGTGGTCGCAGGTATGGACACATTCAATGAATATATGGTTGAGATTATGAGCAATAAGAATGTTCCCTCTGTTTCAGTTACTTATGCCTCCAACGGCAGCTCGACCAAGTCGAACGAGCTTGGTATGCGCCCGATGCAAGAACGCGCCTTTGAGCGGCGGGGCGAGCAGTATCTTCTAATCAAGTCGCCGCCCGCGTCGGGCAAAAGCCGCGCGCTCATGTTCATCGCGCTGGACAAGCTGCATAATCAAGGGCTCCGGCAGGCCATCATTACCGTGCCTGAAAAATCCATCGGATCAAGCTTTGCCGACGAGCCGCTCAGTGACTTCGGGTTCTGGGCAGACTGGCATGTCGTGCCGAAATGGAATCTCTGCAACGCGCCTGGCGCCGACGGCAGCAAGGCGGACTCTGTGGGCGCGTTCCTGAAAAGCGATGACCGCGTGCTGGTCTGCCCGCACGCGACCTTCCGCAACGCCGTCGAGAAATTCGGTGTCGAAGCCTTTGACGACCGGCTGATCGCCGTGGATGAATTCCACCATGTTTCGGCCAACCCCGA
>JAAAPI010000379.1 GCA_009908325.1 Verrucomicrobiota bacterium
CAAACCAAAAACGTGTCCCGATCCATGCCCCGGCTCCTTAATCTGACATCCCCAATTATACCAAAATCGGATGTGCATAGCTAACGCTAACTGAGCCAAGAATTTTGGACCTTCATCATATATCCATGAGACTTATCCGCCGATTCGAACCATAGCCTGCCCTTGCCGGAGAGGGCAGGGAAGCACTGACCTTATATGCGTGGTGCCGGGGCGTCCACGACCCGCGCGACGTGCTGGCCGAGGAATCCTTCGCCATACTGCCGGAGAACCTGCCGGTCCTCTGCCTGGATGTCGGCGGTGGCTTAGATTGTATCACTCGCAGCATCAATCTTCTCTAATATGGGCAGCACGCACCTATTACGTAATGCATTAATAGAGTCGTTTGACAGAATTCCCGACCTTTGGATTTCTGCCCATATGTCTCGGAGATCAATATGGCCAATTGTTGATCGTATTCCTACGCTTCCAGACCGACCACTTTCATCGAGTATGACAGGGATAATGTGATTTTTGCACCCACGAGCCGTCATTACGTCTTTCTCATAATTGGTCCACACCTTCTCCGAAAAGTGCCTATCCAAGAATACTAAGTAATAGCGGCATGACTCTGCATAGACACGACCAAGAGTTTCCTCAAGATCATGCCCTAACAGAAAAGCTTGTTGGTCATAGTCATAAAAAGTTACCACATCCTCTGACTTTAGCTGAACATTAATTGCTTCGACAATTTTTCGCGTTTCACCTGCAAATGAAAATCCGACATCGTAAGAAAAGATGCGCCCACTTTCCACAGCCCTGTCCTCGACACCCATATCCTGAAAAAGGCGTCTTTGGTCAAGATTTGTCAAAAAATAGCGAAATAAGGGATCTTCTATTGAAAAACCTGCTTCTGTATCGAAAGCGATTTGCTTGCGAAGATCAATTGATTTGGACGGATCATAAATCACCTCCGCGATACGTGGTCGCACTGCTTTAATACCTGGTCTTCGTCGTTCAGGAACCATATTAAGTAATTTATCAAAGGTAACAACAGATTCCGGAATCTTGCACAGTGCAAGTAAAATTTCAAGATAAGGCTTATTTCCCCAGGGGCGCCATTTCTTTCCCCTCGCTAAAGTCTGTGCAGTCTTCGAATAACGCTGAGTAAGCTCCGTCATAAGACGATGACGAAGGCGGAGAAGATCAAAAGTAACAATTCTTGTCTTGTCCTGGGTTTCATATATTTCTTGAGATGCGCAGACCTTATTGCATATATATTGTGCAAGCCAGAAGTTACCAGCGCTTTCAGACAATAGTACGTCTCTATCGTCAAAGAGAATGTCTAATGCATTTTCTCCCTCGCTGATTAGTCGATCAATCTCGCGGTCCGTAGCCCGCTCTAGAACGTACTGACCAAGCCTGGGTCCTAAGTCGGATGCTTCGGAGAGAAGCGAGACACCCGTTGTTGGAATGCCGATGAGAATCGCCTTTGGGGGGGCTTCTGGGCGCTCAAAAGTCCTATCACTTATGCGCTTTAATGACGAGCCGACTTCTGCACGTTCGGCTGCGTTAAGCAGGTGGAAATCATCGACGACAATTACACGTGGTTGAAGTGACTCGCCCGTTCTTGCTGCTTTGAGAAACACTCGAGCTCTTTCAACCGCATTTGCATCCCGACAACTTAGATAGATAAAATCTTCATCAGGCGCCCACTCAAGCTCCTCAAATACTTTGAAAGCGACGCATGACTTGCCAATTCCAGAGGGGCCTTCAATCAGTAAATGTTTTCCCGGCTGGGCTATGTCCGCTCGGATCTCTCCATAATAGCTTGGCTTCACGTAAGTGTAAGGAGGAAGCCCAACTGTTTTGAAAACATCCTCCAGCTTCTTCTTCTTAACCATTGTCAAGTCTGCCTCCCGCGCATGTCACTACCTCAAGCTGCCTTTCTGCGACCCGGCCAGCGTGAAAATAGGATGATGAAAGCGAGTTTGAAGTTTCATGATCGACGCGGTTCGGGAGCCGTAGAGGCGCTGAAGCCGCAGGGAGCACAGTTTGCGGCGCTATGGTACATTCTGGGGATCGTCGGCGGCATGGGCGGCAGACGCATCTAAGGGGGCCTGAACTACCGAAAATTAGTCTATAACGACTCTCCGTCTGTAGAAATCCTAATCTTAAACTCCGCTTGTGCAATTCGACTCACCGAGCCACTCGGTTGAACCCCATCCACATAAAAAACTCTGAGCATCACCTCATGGTCTCCAATATAACCGGCAAGCTCTTGTAAATCGTCAAACGTAAAGTAGATAGTTAGGCCAAATGTAACTTCTGAAGAAACGTTTCCAGGAAAAATGTGCGGTTCTATAGCATCTTGGTTCAATGTGTAATAGCATGGATACTCTGCAATGTCGGACCAACAAGGGACGAAATCTATCCTATTTAAAGCCACTGGAAAAACGTCCTTTGAGTAAAATCGAATCATCTGCACATTTGCAGCAGCATTTCCGGTGTTTTCTATTACATATGGCAGTCTAAGTCTCACTGCTACCAAACAGCGATCTGATTGATTTGGAAAAAAATCCAAAGTGGCGGAAGCAGACTCGAAATACTCGTAACGGAGCGGATCACCTTCAGAACAAGTTTCTCCGGTGGGCTCTCTGTACTGGACCTCAAAGTAGGTTTCAACGACCACGTCTGCATCCAGGACGTGCCCGTTTCTTGACATTAAAGAAAGTTCTGATGAAACAGAGTAGTTCGCTATTGACTGTCTAATTAGTTCAGTCGTTTGATCTTCGAAATCAGAAAATTCTATCTCCATCCTTTCAAGAGCACGGTCTTCCAATCGGTCAATGTCGTCAAACAGCTCATTTCGTGCCGTTACATAATCATACGTAAATAGGCCGCCGACTGCGGTTGCGAAGATCGCAAAAAAGCCGATCAACTTAAAGTTATGATCTGCTCGTTCGCGGGAATATCTTTCTACCCATTCAATTTTATTAATAATTTGGTCCGTGTAATCTTTTTCTTTCCCATTATAGTTTTTATCTTCGGCCATTGCGTCTCTCCAATTTTTGGCGGGTACTCTATTCTAGGGCAAACTACTCAAACAGGATCGCTTGAAGGGCGATCTTATTTAGCAATAAATTCTAGCCTCACGCAAACTCCTATGCAAGCCGAAAAGGAGGAGCGAGCATCGGCATACGAAAGCGGCTTAGAATGGGCAGGAGAATGGGGTTTCCTGGCGAGAAACTGCCTAAGCGGCAATCTCGTAGCCCCCCGCACACCTTGCCCGTCGTGGCGGTGCTCGCAATAAATGGGCTGCGGGCTCCAGGCGGTTCGAGAGTTGGTCGGGGCCGGAGCCTTTGTCGTGCAGACGCGGGCTTAATCTGATAAACAACTTTGTTGGCGTTGGTTCGTCAAAGAAACTAAGCTGACCCCGCGTAAGAGAACGAGGCCGCCGACGCGTAAACTGAACTCGGGGATTGTCATGAAGATATCGTTTGCCACGCCTGCTGCCGTCACCACGGGTGCGCTGGTTGTCGGGGTGCTTGCCGACCGCACGCTCAGCCCGTCCGCCCAGGCGGTCGACGAGGAGAGCGGCGGGCTGCTCCGGCGGGTGCTCGATGCCAGCCCGCGTTTCAAGGGCGGCAAGGACGAGGTGACCTCGATCCCGGCGCCGGGCGGGCTTGCAGTGCAGCGCCTCGTGCTGCTCGGCCTGGGGCCGGCCGAGGCGCTGGATGCCGGGGTGCTGGCGCGGGCCGGCGGGACGCTGGTCGCCCATCTCAACCAGGTCGGCGAGACGGCGGCGACCGTATGCCTCGACCCGCTCGACGGGGTCGCCCTGACCCCGGCAGCGATGGCGGTGGAGTTCGCCGCCGGTGCCCGGCTTCGCGCCTATCGCTTCGACCGCTATCGCACCAAACAGAAGCCCGAGCAGAAGCCGACCTTCGAGGCCCTGACGCTGATGGCCGACGGGGCGGAGGAGGCCGGGCAGGCCTTCGCGCCGGTCGACAAGGTGGTGGACGGC
Organism: Verrucomicrobiota bacterium; assembly: GCA_009908325.1. Taxonomy (GTDB): domain Bacteria; phylum Verrucomicrobiota; class Verrucomicrobiia; order Opitutales; family Coraliomargaritaceae; genus Thalassobacterium. The sequence goes on from JAAAPI010000379.1 coordinate 4,004, forward strand.
GTCTACCTGACCCGCGACCTGGTCTCCGAGCCGGCCAACGAACTTTATCCCGACGCCTTTGCCGAGCGCTGCAAGGCGCTGAGTGCCGACGGGCTGGAGGTCGAGATCCTCGATGCCGCCCGCCTCAAGGACCTCGGCATGAACGCGCTGCTCGGCGTCGGCAATGGCTCGGTGCATGAGAGCCGGGTGGTGATCCTGAAATGGTCGGGCGACCCGGCCGGCCCGGAGGCCCCGCCGCTCGCCTTTGTCGGCAAGGGCGTGACCTTCGACACCGGCGGCATTTCGCTCAAGCCCGCCTCCGGCATGGAGGACATGAAGTGGGACATGGGAGGTGCGGGCGTCGTCACCGGGCTGATGAAGGCGCTGGCCGGCCGCAAGGCGAGGGTCAATGCCGTCGGCCTGCTCGGGCTGGTCGAGAACATGCCCTCCGGCAGCGCCCAGCGCCCGGGCGACGTCGTCACCTCACTTTCCGGCCAGACCATCGAGGTGATCAACACCGATGCCGAGGGCCGGCTGGTGCTGGCCGACGTGCTCTGGTACGCGCAGGAGCGCTTCCAGCCCAAGGCGATGATCGACCTGGCGACGCTGACCGGCGCCATCATCGTGGCGCTGGGGCAGGAGGTCGGCGGCCTGTTCGCCAGCGACGACGCGCTGGCGGAGCAGCTGCTGGCGGCGGCCAAGGGGGTTGGCGACAAGCTCTGGCGCCTGCCGCTCGACGAAGGCTATGACAAGGACATCGAGAGCCAGATCGCCGACATGAAGAATGTCGCCAGCAATCGCTGGGCCGGGGCAGGGATCGCGGCGCAG
>JAAAPI010000324.1 GCA_009908325.1 Verrucomicrobiota bacterium
ACACCGCCTACGACAAATTCCTCGAAGCCGAGGTCGAGAAGGTAAAAACGAAACCGGTGGTGATTGACGACGCCGTGCGCGGCCGCGTCGAGCGCGCCGAGGAGCGTGACTTCGTCATTGTGCGCAAGGACGGCAGCCCGGCCTTCCACTTCGTCAATGTGGTGGACGACATCGCCATGCAGATCACGCACGTTATCCGCGGCGAGGACCACCTCTCCAACACGAGCAAGCACGTCGAGCTCTTCAACGCTTTTGGGGTCGAACCACCGAAGTTCGCCCACATCCCGCTGATTCTGAAAGAACAAGGCCCGGGCAAAATGAGCAAGCGCGACAAGGGTGCCCTGATCGAGGAATACGAGTCACGCGGCTTTCTGGCCGCTGCGGTCCGTAACTACATCGCGCTACTCGGTTGGAATCCGAAGGATGAACGCGAAAAGCTGGACATCGGTGAAATCATCGAGCTGTTCGACTTTCCCGGGATCAACCGCGGCAATTCGCGTTTCGATGAAAGGAAACTGTCTGCCCTTAACGCCGAATACCTCCGTGAACTGAACATCGAGAGTTTCACCTTCCTTGCGCGCCCACTCCTCAACGAGGCCGATGTGATCGGCGAGGCAGTCGACGAGGATTACCTGCAATCGGTCCTGACTCTCTGCCAGCCCAAGGCGCGCTCGCTCGACACCCTTCCCGAACTCTGCGGTTACTTCTTCCTCGATGACTACCCCATGGATGAAAAGACCGGGACCAAGATCGCGAAAAAAGCCGATCCGAAGGCCCTGCTGGGGGAGGTCTTGCCCATCCTCGAAAACGTCGAACCATTCACAGCCGACAATCTGAAAGCGGCCCTCGAAGCCCATGCCGAGGCGCAGGAGCAAAAAGTCTTTGCCTACTTCCCCGCGCTCCGCTACGCCACAAGTGGCCAGGGCGGCGGCCCCGATCTGCTCCCCATGCTCGAAGTCATGGGTCGCGAGCGGGTGCTATCGCGCATTCAGAAGTTTGTGGGCTAGTTTGAATCGAAAAAACCGGACGCCTCACTTGTGCATCTAAAAACTGATAGGCGAAAAACGGAGTTGATTCGGTCAAATTCTCTACAAGAACAATTTTATATCTCAACTGACGTCAATTTTCCTCCCTTGGAAGTTCGAGAGTCTTATGAGGTTTACAGGAAATGATCATCCAAAAGCCAACAGCAGCACAGAGTATTCCTGCGGCAATACCTTGGTAGTTCTTTTGTGCTCCCCATCGATGTGAATCGTGATGCAACTTTGAGTGAAGGAAAACTGGATATCCGTTGATAATATGATAGGGCATTTTCTATTTATCGTCCAACGGTAAGGTGTCTCACGGAGAGGAGCGCAGCGACTCGGAGTTGATACCACCGTCTGGATGGCCATTCGGTGTTCGCCGGTCTATCCAATAATCGGGTCGACGATGTTCATGGGCAATCGCTAGAATCCAGACCGTTTCATTCTTTATCAGGTAGGCGATATAATACGGGAACACCTGTAAATTCACTCGGCGATAGACGCCGTCCCTAAGGCGTGGAATCGTCGGATTTTGAGCAATCCACCGAACATGAGAATCCAACTCAGCCCGAAATCGCCCTCCTAATCCTGGTTCATCCCCATCAAGGTAAACAACCGCACCCTCAAATTCCTGCGCTGCTTCGGGCAGTAAAAGAACTTCCATACCTATCTTTTGAGGATCGCATCAACCCTTTGCAGCACATGCCCATAGGCAATGCCTTCGGTTCTTTCTTCCTCCACGGCCTGAGCACGCTTCAAAATCTCGGAATGCCAGAGGTCGGAAGCTTCCTTATCTTCTGAAGGATCGTCTAGTTCAAGGAGAAACCTCGCAAGAGCAAGTCTTTTACTACGAGGGAGTTGCACTGAATTTCTGCTAATTTCTTCAAATGTTGCGTTCATGGTGTCAATTTACCGAGCAAGTTAAATTTGTCGATCTCATTTTCTGGCCATCGGTGAGGATGATCACGTAGAGGAGCGCAGCGACTCGGAGTTGATCACTCCGTCTTGATTGCTCTTTCGATTTTTGAATATGGCTGATAAACCCGCTACCAAGTATCCTAAGCACATTAAGGTAAGAACCCAGCGGTTCACAAGTGCGTCCACCACGATATCGATGTCCTCAAGTTTCGAAATCCAAGTGATTCCTGCCGCAATAAATAGAAGAGCTGTGATCAGCGGTAGAAGCTTTTCTTTTCTTAGGCTGGAGGTCTCGAATATCTCATGATTTCCTGCTCTTTTATTGATGGTGAATAGTGCCACCGCTGGAAGAAAGCCCATCAATCCAAGTGCTCCACCTTCGCTTTTGTATACTAGGAAATGGATCAAGACTACGCCGAAGGCATAAATCGTATGAGCCGTGTGAATGGCTCGCCCTCGACCACAGCGGTGCTTTCGGCATACTCTTCGAAGGTTAGCTTGTCTTGATAAGTGATATTCATTTCTGTCTATCAGTGTTATCTCATTCACTCAGTCACGGATAACTCGGGTGTGATGGATGGCTGTTTTTTAATTTTGGGTGGGTGTTTCAGTTGAGGCTTCTAATTTGTAAGACCCCGATAGTGAATAATTTAAAAAATAAATCAGGGTGCTCAACAGCTCGGGGCCTCTCCTGAGTTCCACGGATATCAAACCTAGCAAAAGCGTGACTCAAAAAGTAACGTTATGTCAACCAAAACAGGGCAACCGGCGGGTTACGGATATCACGGAAACATGATCCGCCTATTTCGGAGTAATCCGGTTTGTAAACAACCCGTGATCCAAGACTAATGCCATTCGTGGAATGCCGTCGCTTGGGATATTAGGATGGAAAAACTGGAACTCGGAGGGCGTCTAATAGCGCAAATTATAGCCACTTAATTCTTCTTCGAACGACAATGACACGACATTTAGTGTTTTACCGATATAACTATTGGCATATATAGTGTTGTCCTATGCTTAACACGACCACAACCCAAACTCCCTCCCGTATTGAAATCCCCGCCGCAACGGCGGTTGAGCCGACCGCGTCGACCGCGGTTCCGGTCCGTCAGGTCGCCAAACGCGACGGGCGTATCGTGGACTGGGACCGCTCCCGCATCGAACGGGCTTTGCGGCTTGCTTACGAGCATGGGGCTCCGGGCGCCTCTGGAGACCCCAAAAACTTTTCTGAAAAGATCAGCCGTCTGGCCGAAGGAGTTGAGCAGGCCGTCTGGCACCGTGCCGCAACCGACGAGCCGATCCTGATCGAGAGCATTCAGGACGTGGCCGAAACCTGCATTGCTGCCGTCGGCGACTGGGAGGTCGCCCGTGCCTATGTGCGTTATCGTACCCAGCGGGCCGAACGGCGTCCCAAGCGCCACGGTGATTGCGGTCTCGCAGAGTATATCGCCGTCTCACGCTACGCTCGCTACCGCCCCGATCTGGGTCGGCGCGAGGTCTGGCCGGAGAGTGTGCAACGGGTGCGAGATATGCACCTGCGGCGCTTCGCCTCGCTGGCCGCGCTTAAGCCGGGGACCGGGCAGGTGGCAGCCATTGCCGAGCGATTGCAGCTCAGCCCGGAGGAGCGCGCCATCCTCGGTGGCGACCGCAGCTTGTTTGAGGAGATCTGGGAGGCCTTTGATGCAGTCGAGCAACGGCAGGCCCTGCCCTCAATGCGTTCCTTGCAATTCGGCGGGGCCGCCATCGAGGCCAACGAAGCGCGGATCTACAACTGCAGCTTCTCCCACGCCGACCGACCAGCCTTTTTCCGGGAGTGTTTCTACCTGCTGCTTAGTGGGGTCGGAGTCGGCTTCTCGGTGCAGACCCATCATGTGGCCGCGCTGCCCGCCCTGCCGGAGCGCGCGCCCGACAGCGATTTGCCGGTGCGCCATGTCACCATCGAAGATAGCATCGAGGGCTGGTCGGATGCGATCGATGCCCTCTTCGCCGCCCACTACGAGGGTTGGCTGGCCGAGTTCAGCTTCACCCAAGTGCGCCCGCGCGGGGCACCACTCGTCACCTCCGGCGGCAAGGCCCCCGGCCACCTGCCGCTGAAGAACAGTCTCAACGACATCGGTCGACTGTTGCGCCGGGCCGCCGGTCGCCATCTCCGCCCGATTGAAGTTTACGACAGCGTCATGCTCATCGCCCGCGCTGTCCTGGCCGGGGGAATCCGCCGCTCCGCCACGATCTGTCTTTTCTCTCCCGACGACGAAGAAATGGCCAACGCCAAAACAGGCAACTGGTTCGAAGAACACCCGCACCGCGCCTACTCGAATAACTCTGCCCTGATCGTGCGGGATCGCGCCGGGCAAGCCACTTTCAATGACCTCTTCAACCGTATCCGCGAATCCGGCGAGCCGGGCTTTTATTTCGCCGAAAACGAGGAATATGGGGCCAACCCCTGCGTGGAAATCGGGCTCTGCCCCCGAGCCGTGCTGGACGAGTCCGCCATCGCCCGCCTGCGCGAACTGGGGCACGACGGGCCGCTGGAGCCGGGTCAATCGGTTTCCGGCTGGCAGATGTGTAACCTGAGCACGGTCAACGGTGCTGCCGTTGAGTGCCCGGAGGACTTCTTCCGTGCCTGCCGCACCGCCGCCCTGATCGGCACCCTGCAGGCAGCGTATTCAAGAATCGATTACCTCGGGCCGGTCACCCGTTTCCTCAATGAGCGTGAAGCCCTGCTTGGCGTGAGCCTCTGTGGCGTGCTCGACCGCCCCAAGGTGCTGCTCGATCCGAAGGTCC
>JAAAPI010000154.1 GCA_009908325.1 Verrucomicrobiota bacterium
GGTCGGCGGGTTGGGTCACGACGTATTCCAGCTGTCCCGGGGCGAAGTCCACCGGAGATTCCTGCCAGCGTGATTCATAGGCGAAGCCGCGCTCTTTGGCTAAAGCGGTGCGCCGGAGTTCGCCCTCGCGAGAGATCGTTTCGCCGAAACCGAAATAGTTGTAAACCACGTCGTCCCGTTCAAACGAGCTGATCGGGGTGAGATACTTCAAGGGGACATTGGTCCAAATCTCGAATTTTCCAGGTGCGTCGCTCCGTTCCTCCGCGCTGCGGGGCTTTCGCCAGATGATTTTGGAATATTCACCTCCGAATGCCGTGACCGACAGGGAAATCGACTGGTGTTCCGGCTGATTTGCCATGAGCGCCTCGAATTTGGCAGGGGTGAGCGGCTTTGATTGGTGCCTCTTAGCGGAAATCGGTGCCGGACCGGTCTTAAGCGCGGGCGGTGCCACGCGGTTAATGGTGATCTGATGGCCCTCTTTTTGGATGACTCGGGTCGCGGTCGCGGGCACGGATGTGAGCTCCGCTTTGCGGTGAGCTTCCGCAGCCGCCATGGCGGACATTTTCTGTGCAAGCATCGAATGGGCTGATTCGCGACTTAACTCTGCAAATCCTTGCGCGGGAAGCACAAAACATGCCGCGATCAAAAGAATAATCAGCCGAAGGCGTTTGAGAAGATAGCTCACTTTGTAAACAAAGTGATTTCCAAGACCGATAGTCAAGCCTCAAGATACACATAATTATGTGAGGATTTAGTTCTATCAAAATTGTTACACTTTTGGGGTGCCTAAACGTCGTCCTAATATTGAGAGTGCTTTTGGTGCCGTTCTCCGAAAGCATCGCAGGGCGGCTGGACTTTCTCAGATGAAACTTGCGGAGCGTTCGGGAGTTTCGACAAACTTTATCTCCTTTTGTGAGCGTGGCATTCAGCATCCGACTTTGAACTCACTGTTTCTTTTGGCCGACGGACTGGGGGTCGAACCCGTCGATTTGATCGCAGAGGTTCAGGATCTAAATCCTGTCCCCAAGATTTAACCGGAAACAGTTAAGCTTCCCGCCGCCTGAAACTTGTCCCAGAGGTAGCTGAACGACCAAGCGAAGTCTCTTGGGCGCTCTTTTAGCCAATTGTTCAGGTGCGCCACATCAATCCACTGGCCCTCGCTGACTTCGACCGGGTCGAGGACGAAAGGGCCCTCGGCCTGGCACGTGTAAACCCACACGAATTCGTAGCCCGTTTGCTTGCAGGGAGCCTCTTTAAAAACCCGCTTGATTTGGTGGGGTTCGTAGAGGCCGATCTCTTCACCCAGCTCGCGATGGGCAGCAGCGTCGTAGTCCTCTCCAGCGTCAACGTGGCCCGAGCAGGAGCTGACCCATTTACCCGGGGCGGTGTCTTTTCTCATGGAACGTCGCTGCAGGTAGAGCTGGCCGTCGGCATTGAAAACGAAGACGTGAATCGCCCGGTGAAACAGTTTTTGTTTGTGGACGGTAGCGCGTGAAGCCTGCCGGAGGACATTATCGTCGGCGTCGACGACATCGAAGATCTCGGCCCCGGCGACAGGAAATGGTGTGGTGGTTGGGTTCATGGAAGCAATGGAACGCATAAACTGTGCCGTTCCTTACCCGGGAACGCCAGTTAAACTCTGTGACAATTTGTGAAGGCATCGAAAAAACAGTCGAGTCTCACTGCGGCATTTCGAACATCCAGGGGATCACGCCAGCATTCACCCTGGCCTCGTCGAGGGTTAGTGTGCTGACCCATTTTCCGTCCTCGTAGCCTTCCACTTTGCGAGCGATTGGCAGGCCGCCCTCGCGGATGTAGTCCGAGTAGAGGACACTATTGGTCGACCCGGTGAGGAGATCCGTGTTCTCAACTTTGACCTCCAGGAAGGAGCGAATGTCGATAAAGTAATCCAGTTGATAACCAGTCTCCAGGGTCGCACGGATCTGGTGACAGATATTTCCTTCGACGGGCACTGTATCGATGTAAAGCAATTCCTTGCCGTCGGCGAAAGGGTGAAGCAGGTAGCTCCTGAATCGTGCGCTATGGATAAACCGTCGGGCTTCCTCCTCATTCATTAAAACCGGTTTCGCGCCGCGTTCCGGCGGACGGTGCCATGCATTCGTGCCATCAAAAGCCATCACCACGTTCTGTTGATTTCGCCGCAGTGTCATTTTAACCAAATTGGGTTTTTTTTGCAGCGCGGTGAGTATAAACTCGCCGCTTTCGAGTTTTAACGTGCCGGAGGCTTTGAGACTGGAGATCTCCGCCCAATTCTCCCGGCCCCCAAGTCCATCCTCGTAGTGACGGTTAAGAATTCTGGCGAGGCGGCCCTTCCCCAGTTCAGGCATCGCTGTTTGACGTAGCGCTGGCGTCAGCGATTCCTTGCTCCGGTCCAGACGGTTACCCGGTTCCCCGACCATGGTTTGAATCCCGGTGGCGAAGAGGAAAAGGATGATGAGGCTGGATTTCCCAAATTGCATGAAGCTATGATATCTAGGCTGTGATCGTGACAAGGCAAGTTTTGTTCCCTGGGGCAGTTGCGCGAGACGACATTAAAAGCGGAAGGGGCTATCGAAAAAGATAGACTTGGGATGGATTTGCCTGCCTGATTCACCTCCGAGTAACCATGGCCGTTTTTAATTACAAAGCACGGGACGCAACGGGTGCCATTGTCAGTGGTTCTGCTGAGGGATCGGAGCGCCGCATGGTCATGCAGCGCCTGCAGGCGCAGGGGCTTAGCCCGATTGCGGTGAAGGAGGCCAGCTCGGCAGGTCGTTCTCCGCTGACCAAGCTTGGCGAACGCGCCAAAGGCGCGAAACTTTTTAGGTCCGGCAGCGCACGCTCCGACGACGATACCCGCAAGCAATCCGGCTCCCGGCGTGAGGGCACCGGGCTGATAGTCCTGAAGCGTTTGATGGAGCTGCACAGCTCCGGCCTGCCGGTGGGCGACTCCATCCGTATCCTTAGCCAACGTCTCAACGACCGAGAGCAAAAAGCCATCGTGCAAAAGCTTTGGCGCGATCTGAGCGAAGGGGCTACCCTGGCGGCGGCAATGACGCGGCAACCGCGCTACTTCCCGGGCTCAATCAGTTATGTCATCGAAGCGGGTGAGGCCACGGGTAACCTTGCACCGATTCTCCGAAAGGTTATCGACTACCTCGAAGAGAAGGAAGCTATCCGCAAGAAGATGATAGCCAGCATGGTCTATCCAGCCTTTATTTGCACCGTAGCCGTGGCCGTGGTGATCCTCTTCATGACCGTTCTCCTCCCTCAGATTCAGGGCATGTTGGAGCGCCTTGGCGGAGAGCTGGCGTGGAGCGCCCGTATCCTCATCGACGGTTCCGCTTTAATCAGTAAGTTCGGACCGTTCCTGCTCGTGGGGCTGATTGCGGCCATACTCGGTTTTCAGCAATGGCGGCGGACTGACGCAGGACGACAGCGGACGGACCAGTGGTTACTCCGTGTGCCATTTCTGGGAAAAATCTTTTTATTCGGCGATCTTTTCCAAGTCGGCAATCTGATCAGCACACTGCTGGAAAGCGGGATCAATACGACCGAGACCCTTCGGCTAACCGAACGAACGGTAAAGAATACCGAACTGCGCAAACGTTTCAATGTGGCGCGAAGCCAAGTCAACGAAGGTCTCTCGATTGCACAGGCCTTTCAGCGGAACCAGTTCATGCCGGACCTTGCCGTGGATATCCTAACCGTCGGCGAAAACACGGGGAATCTGGCGCACAGCATGGGCGAAATTACGAAGGGCTTTCGCAACGAGCTCACCGACAGGTTGACCCGATTGACCACGCTGGTTTCCACGGGCGCTCTGATTGGTGCTTTCGTGCTGGTCGCGCTCATTGCCATGGGGATTGTGACGAGCGTCTTTCAAGTCAGCCGGACGTTGTCGTGAGCTGAGGGCATGGAAGCCGGAACGACATGCGGGTCCCCTGCCCCGGTTTGCTCTCTGCCTCGACCGAGCCACCGTGCAGTTGGACGATGTGCTTGACGATGCTCAGGCCCAGTCCCGTCCCGCCCGTCTCGCGGGAGCGTCCTTTGTCCACGCGATAGAAGCGTTTGAAAATATGCGGCAGATCTTTTTCAGAAATTCCGGGTCCGTCGTCGATCACTGAACAACGCACGCAGCTATCCTCCGGCTCATACGCCGCTTCCAATCGAAGCAGGGTAAAGTCTGGCGCATATCGAAAGGTATTTTCGATAAAATTATCGAGGACCTGATTGATACGATACCGGTCAAAAGAAACCTTGGTAATGGCGGGGTCCACATCGACTTCGATGTGCTGCTTGCCATCGACGAGCCGCGTCCGGTAGTTCTCGGCTACCTCGCTGAAGAGAGGCTCGATCGGTTGTTCGACCGTCTCAATCTGGTCGGGGCGTGATTCGAGGCGCGACAGCGTCAGCAGATCTTCAACGAGGACGTGCAGCCGCTCCGCGTTATTCTGAATCTTCGTGGTGAACCGTTTCCGGGCCACAGGGTCGATGGTTGCCTCGTCGTCGATGAGTGCCTCGGCGAAGCCTTTTATGATCGTTAAAGGTGTTCGCAGCTCGTGCGATACATTGGCGACAAATTCCCGGCGCATGACTTCAAGCGCCTTTAATTGCGTAATATCGTGCAGCACAAGCAGCGTCGATTGCGCATCCTTGGGGCTATCACCC
>JAAAPI010000408.1 GCA_009908325.1 Verrucomicrobiota bacterium
CAAAGGAACGCCTCACCACCCTCATGCAGAGCTATGCCGAAACCATAAAAGACGAAGCCGCCTTCAATGGACTCTTTAAAGTTGCTTGAAAAATGAGGGGATTAAAGAGATGAAGCGCGTGCAATTCTCGGCAAAACCCCGGTCAACTAAATCAATGTCAAAGAGATTGTTAATGAGTTCCTTCCAGTGATAGGCCTCCATATGCCCATATTTCTCTCTAACAAAGAGGTTCTCATGAACTACAACAGTTTTTATAAGATTTGCTTCATTCGGCAAAAGCTCCTTTTTGTCGTGCAAAAAGTACGTAAGAAAATCAATCGCCGCCCAAGCCCCTTCGGCTCCCGATGCGAGCAGAACCTCGATGAGTTTTGTGATCAATTCTGGAGAAACGCATCCTAGTTCCGCTCGAAAACCGAGTGGTCCAGCCCGCCACGGGGACATTTCTCCGGTACGAACCCGGTCGATCAGGAGTGAGAACAATCGGTCATCGACACCAACCGAAGAAATCAGATCGACTGTATAGGGGGCCAGATCGCCTTTGTCCAACGCGGTCTCAAGATGCTCACGCGCAGCGGCACCGTTGACCTTGCTCAAGCCAAAGAGAATGCTGCGCAGCATGGTCGCACTTGTATTTGCGCCATCGTCGCGGTCTAGAAACTCAAGGGCGCGTTTAACGAGGTTCTCCGGATCATCGACATGCATTGCAATATGCATCAAGGTGAAACCAGCGCTATGGTATGTACCTGCTGCAAACTCCTCCAGAACCGGCTGGTAATATTCGGCCTCCTTGGGGCTTTCTGCAATGTTTTCTACGACCATCCTCTCGGCATAGTAATGGTCGTTCCTGCTACTCCTGTCATAGGGAACATCGGGATCATGGAAGTCCATTCTCCAGCCTTTGCTGAAGAGCAGAATCTTTTCGATGTCATTAGCCGGCATTAGCTCATCGTACAAGGAGCGAAGTTGATCTTTATAATCCTGCGGCGCTGGGTCCTGATCGAAATAGAGCCATTCACCCACGGCGGTTAGCCCTTTATGCCACCGTGGGTACGACGTTTTAATCTCTTTTATCGCTGCGACCACATCGTCAAGCAGATTTGGAAGCTTTAGTAGTCCGCGCAGATGGTCGCCAATGTGGAATAGTGCTGTTTCTTGAAACGGATCGCAATCATCGAGTGCTATCCCTTTCAGCCGACAAAGCGCAGCGCGATAGTAGTCGAACATTTCACCGTAGGTTTTCGGATACCAGTCGCTCAAAGGCTCCGATGTGCCGATTCGCTCCTGGCCAGCAGACCGGGAGAAGTGCTGAGTTGTCAGCATGCTCTCTAGGGCATCAACGCATATCTGACGGATGCGCATATTGGGGCTCTGAAGTCCCTCATCTAGAATTTCAAGCTTTTTCGTAGGATCAGCTTCTGTGCCTGAGAGTTGCAGTTTGTAAAGCGACTTGAACTGTCCGGTCGCGTTATTGCCCCAGCTCTCATTCTCGGCTGCGCCAAGTCTCAACAGCAGCCTAGCCGCATCCGCGAATGTTTCCTTTCTGAACACAAGCTTCTCAAGTGCCCAGACGGTGTGGCGTCGTCCCGACCCAAACTGCATTAGCTCGTCAACCGTCAGCGGACCGAGAAGGTTGTATAGATGGTCCATGACACGGTCCGGTGCCATATGGACAAAGCGGTCAAGCAACTTCGATCCATGTTCCGTATCAAGATCCGCCTGCGTCGGCAGTAACTCGGCAAGAAGCCGATCGGCAGCGTTACTGACCTCCGCGGACCATGACACCCAGCGTAAGCGCCCTGCGACACGAAGCTGCAGCTCAGGACTGATCTCGCGAAAAAGGCGATCTAGCGTGCCGGTCGGCATGGACGCCAGCCACGAATTTGCAAGGCGCATTGCAAGCGGGACAGGTTGCAGTTCCGCGTAGTCGCCCGAGCGTGCGACGATGCCCCGAGCCACGAAACGGCTAAATATGCGGAACAGGCACGCAGGTTTGCGTTCTATAAATTTTGCTACTTCAGCAAGCTCTAGGCCGGGTTCGTTCTCTACGCCAAGGACAGTGAAGAGGCTTAGAGTCTGGAGGGCAAACAATGCCTCGTCGTCTGGCTGCTCATCACCCCACACAATACGGTTGACCAACGCTTCGACAGAGGCCAGCGCCTCGTCACCCTCCCTGATTGCTCGGGCGGCCACCACGGCCATGCGCGGGAACCCATTTGCAAGCTCACGTACAAACGACGCATCACGGTTCCTGTTCTCGCTCGAAACGTCTTTAGCTATGCTTTCAATCAAGTCATTTGAGGCCGCCTGTACGTTTATGACTAGGTTTCTGTCGAAGGTGAAAGACTTCGTTTCTACCCCAATCGTTATCAGGATGGCGTTTGCATTCCCCCGGTTCATTGCTTCCCAAAGGCGTTTATGAATTTCATCAGGACAGTCGTCAACTATAAGGATGCAGCGAGAATCCGACCGAGCCATCTCACGCGCAATGTTGACAATGGTGTTCTTAACATCAACGTAAACTGCGTATACAACCTGTTTCGGGTCAAGGAATTCCTTGGGATCGTCATCCGGCGAGTTCAGTAAAGTATGCACAAGCCTGGTCTTGCCGTAGCCGGAAGGGCCTATGATCCGGATCACCCTCCCATAGGTTTGGAAGAAATCATCCAACGTTGCACGAATGGATTGTATGCTCTGAAAGTCACTAAGACCCTCCCGGTCATTCTTCCACTGACGGAGCGGCGCTCCTTGAATCTGGAAACGCTCCTCTTCCAGACATTGGAGCGTGGTTTCCTTTATTTCGGGGTCGGATGACCACTCCTCGTAGTCACGAAAGCCATGGAGGTGAAGCTCGCGCAGTGTAGAGTTCAGCCACAGGGCAACCGAAGGATGGCTGCTGATCCAGCTCGCGAGCTTGTTAGCATCGATGATCTGTATGGCAGCGAGTCTGGAAGGGTCACAACCAGCCTCGCGGATGCCGTCCTGTATCGCCTCCACGCGACGTGTTATTTTTACTCCGACAACAGGGCTCCCGGTGACAACGAGATATGCACCCTCTTTTCTTAGAGTTTCGGCAAGCGCCTCGTTGAGTTCACGCTTCTTGTTCTTCCCTTGAGATGCTTTTGTCCAGACTTCCTCTTTGAGACCGGAAGGTCCGGGGTCGCTTTTTTTGCACTGTAACGTTGTGTATCGATGTGGCAAGAAATCCGTCCTACTGGGTCCTTCATGCCACACTACGCGGGCATCCTCACCACCATCTGCAATTGTTATCTGCGCCGGAGCCGCTCCAGAACTCAATGGGATCCCGTTTTTTTTCAGTTCAGCACTTATAAGTCTCCGAAGAACTTCTACCAACTCAAAATCCTTGAGCCGCATTATTTGATCTGCAGTCGCTTCAAATATTTTCACGCCCTATCTCCCGACCCTCAAAATTTAAATTTAGCTTTGCATATTCGTTTCGTGGACTCAACGGCAATGGCGTGCCTTGCGTGAAAATTAAGGACGTTACCTTTCTCGGCCGCACCCCTCCGGTCCGGGCACTCGTTGATCGGAGCCTGCCAGGTTAGCCCCCTCGCTCCGCTCGGCTGTCAGCACGTGGGGCATGCAGCTTGCTGCATGCCGCCGCCCATGCCGTCGAAGGCGCTGCCGGAGCTGCCGGCGGCGGGACGGGTCGGGAGACATCCTCTCGGCAGGCGGCTTGAAATCGCCGGAACGCGTGTGCTCTGGTATTCGTGCGATCGATTGGAGGGCTGCCATGGGTCGCAAGGCCGAATGCTTGACCATCACCCTGACGGCGGACATGGCGGTCGCCGTCAGCGACGCTGTGGCGTCCGGCGAATACGACTCGACCGGCGCGGTGATCTCCGAACCGCTGTCGGCGTGGCGTGAACGGCGCGCCCTGCGGGAGCCGTTGCGGGCCGAGGTGCAGGCCGGCATCGACGATATTGACACGGGTCGGGTCCGGGATTTCGATGCCGATCGGATCATCGCCATGGGGAGACGGAAACGATCCGCCCGCTCCCGCTCCGCATAATGGCGCAAGCCGAAGACGATGTTGCCGACATCTGGTCTTTTATTGCGGAGACATCGCCGGAGCGGGCAGATGCCTTCGTGCGCCGGGTCGAAGAGACCTTCGAGCCCCTGCGTCACCAGCCGGAGATGGGGCCGGCCCGCCACAACCTGGCGCCGGGTTTGCGCATCCATTTCCACGAAAAGTCTGTGATCTGCTACCGGGACGACGGAAACCGCTTTGATCCATCGTGCGCGTCGTCCACGGGGCGCGCGACCAGATCGCCCTCTCCGAAACACTGCGAAAAATTGAATAGATGCCGCAAAACGAAGCCGGTGCAGCGGCTATGGGCGTCGGCGGGACGCCGACGCTCCGATCGGGCTATAGCGGCAGTTCGGATTGGGCGGTGGGCATGGCTTCGGCGATGAGGTCCTCTGCGGCTCCGGGGCGGCCTGGGGGCCGGGTGGGGGAAGCTGGTTCGCAAGCAAGAACGAAGCGATGGCCGCCGGTGCGGGCAGGATGCCTGCGCTCCGGGGCTGGGCCCGATGGGGCGGTTTATTCGGCCGCGTCGGGCTTCTTCGCCGCATGATCGTCGTCATCCCGGTCGGGCCGGTCGGGATAGAACACCATCCGGCCCTTGCTGATGTCGGCGTCGTAGGTGCCG
>JAAAPI010000089.1 GCA_009908325.1 Verrucomicrobiota bacterium
CAAGAGTCGAGCCAGCTCGATGGGCTACCCCGCCCGGGTCGCGGAATAAATCCGCTCGCTACAAATAGCAGAACGTAGCGACTGGCTTTATGCCCGACCCTTGGGTGCATCCCGTCCACCCTCGGCGCTCATCGGGAACGGCGCATACCACGCGGCCAGAAAGGACGGAATCGTCGCCGCGACTCAGGTAATCATGACGTAGGGAATACCCTCGGCAAAGTAACCCGTCGGCACCCAGGACAAAGGACTGCGGGTAGACGTTGCGGGGTGAGTCATGGATGCGGGCTTAGCGATGGCATGTCAGCATGATCGAGCTGCCAAGCGCCGAGCAAGCATTTTTGCTCCAGCAACCAGGTGCCGTCCTGGGTCGAAAACGGCCCGAGAATCCAGAATTCAATTTGCGTTGAAATCGATGGGCGCACGGTTAAATTTATCGAATGGAGGTCCGCCATCTAACCCACCTTGCCTGTCTATTCGTCGCTTGCCTTGTCCCGTTTTTACCGCTCGAGGCGGTTGAAATTTCCAATCGCGACGGACAAGTCATCGAGGTTGATATTCTGGAGATCGAGCCATCCAAAATTGAAATCAAACTGGCAAACGGTCACGTCATGTGGTTGGAGCGGTCCCGCCTGTCGGAAGCCACTGAGAGCATGCTGGAGTCCCTCGAAGCCAAGGAAGCCGAGGCCTATAAAGCACTGAACGAAACCCTCGGCATACCGCTCTTCGTCGATCAAAACCTCTGGGACGACCCAGCGGATGAGCTCGCAAAACGCCTCGGCTGGAAGCAGGAATCCAAAACTGAAAGCCAATCCAGCTACCGTTCTTACCCGGGAGAAAACGACAGAATTCTGCAAAGCCGGCCCTACTCCGCTGCGCTCTACGGTGGTTCGGGGACGGTAGAACGCCTCAGCATCATTTTTGCCAACAAAGGGGATTTCCCGGCGAGTGGCCTGGCGAGCCGCGACAAAATCGAAGCCATAGAAAATGCCATCAAAGCAGATGCCGAACGGATCGAGCGCTTATTGACCGGACAACTCGGCAAGCCAGATCGCCAGCGTTTGGGCAGGGGCAGGAGTCTGCGACAACGCGTCCATCGCTGGGACTGGAACTCGCACGCATTTTTACTGGCATCCGAAGTTGGCGAGTATGTCACCCTGCGAATTACACCAACGGATCTGGCTGACAATAAAGGCCGCGCAGAGCGATTATCCGATGCCGCTCTTCGCGAGCAAAGCAAAGCAAACCTAAAGACCCACGAAAACGGGGACGTTATTTTGCAAAACATCCCGATGGTGAATCAGGGCCCCAAGGGCTACTGCGTGCCCGCGACTTTCGAGCGCTATCTTCGCTACCTGAGCATTCCCGCCGACATGTATGTTCTTGCCATGGCGGGCCAAACGAACGTCGGCGGCGGGACTTCTTTATTGAATATGATGACCGCGCTCGAGAGCTACGCAGCCTCGCAAAACCGGAAACTCAGACAGGATGAGACCACGATCGATGTCCGCAGCGTCGCCAAATATATTGATAACGGCCTGCCCTTGATTTGGACGATGTTCTCATCGAAGGAATATAATACTTTTGTCAATCAGCGCACGGTTGAGCGCGGTAAGCAAAACGACTGGCGGGCATGGAAGGACCGCACCCGAAAAGAAGCCCGCAGGATCGAATTGCGCAAAGATAGGATGGCCGCGCACGCCTGCATGATCATTGGCTACAATAAAGAAACGGACGAGATCGCCGTCAGCGATTCATGGGGACCGCGCTATGAACTGCGCTGGGTTCCGGCGGAGCAAGCCGAACAGGTATCACAAGGCTCAATTTATTTAGTCGATTATTAGTGAAATCCCGTGGCGTGTCCGCTTGTCGTCGATCATGAGCCTGTCGAATGGTCGGACGCCCTAACGGTCAAGCCCTGCAGAACGAGCCAGATTGCCCCCCAGCACCGCGGGCACTCGCAGCGGAGCAAGTCACGTTTAGCCCGGCTTGCGCGCTCGCGGCACGTCGCGCGCGTCAAAGTGCAGAATGTATTTTTGCTCAAAGTAAGGATCCGCAAAGCTGTCTTCCAGGGAGATCGTTTTGCGGGGGCGAATACCAAGGGCGTCAAACTCTGCATCGACCGCACCGCCCTTCCAGTAGAGCACCCCGTTGGGCAATGAGTTACGCTGACCCCGTCGCAGATTGCCTTTTATCCAGCTAAAAAACTCTGGCAGGTTTTTAACCGCCCGCCCTGTTATAAAATCAAACTGCTTATTCACCTGTTCCGCCCGGCACTGGCGGGCTTCGGCATTTTTCAAACCTAGCTGCTCAATCAAATCCTGCACCGCCGCGACCTTTTTTCCAATGGAATCAATCAGCGTAAAGTGCGCCTGCGGGTAGCAAATCGCCATGATAATGCCCGGGAAGCCACCACCCGTGCCCACGTCCAGGACCCGTGCCCCATGCATCAGCTTCAGGTGGCTGGTGATGGCGAGGCAATGCGCCAAATGTCGCTCCTCCAAGTGGTCGATATCCTTGCGCGATATAAGATTTATCTTTTCATTCCAGTTGCGCAACCTCACGGCCCAAACGTCCAGAGCCGCCCATGCTTCGGCACTCACCTCCGGGAACTGATCTTTGATGCGGTTCATTTCCCCACATCAAGTGCTTTTTTCAAACAGCATCAACGTTGATTTCGCACTTTCCATAACACTTCCGCATGAATGAAAGCTAGCCGCCGCATCATCCACATCGACATGGACTGCTTTTATGCGGCGGTCGAAATGCACGAACGCCCCGAGTTGATTGATAAGCCCCTCGCCGTCGGTGGGGCCTCGGGACGCGGCGTGCTGACCACCTGCAACTACCCCGCCCGCAAATACGGCATACGCTCCGCCATGCCCGTCTTCCAAGCGAAGCAACTTTGCCCGCAGCTCATCATCCTGCCCGTCCGCTCCGAACTCTACCGGGCTACCTCCCGGCAAGTTCGCGCGATCTTCGCGCGTTACACCGAACTGATTGAGCCGCTTTCGCTCGACGAGGCTTATCTCGATGTCAGCCACCTGAAAAAGCCCGGTGCGGAGATTGCCCGCGAAATCCGTGAGGCCATCGCAAATGAGACCGGGCTGACCGCCTCCGCCGGGATCGGCCCCAACAAACTGGTTGCCAAAATCGCTTCCGACTGGAACAAACCGGACGGACAATGCCTCGTCGCACCCTCCAGGGTCGACGACTTCATGCGCACCCTGCCCGTGCGAAAGATATGGGGCGTCGGACCCAAAAGTGCCGCCCGAATGGCCGAACACCGGATTGAGACCTGTGCCGATTTACAGGCAAAGGACCGGACTTGGCTGGCGCGCGAATTCGGCAGCTTCGGGCTCGAACTCTACGAACTATGCCGGGGCATTGACGAGCGTCCTGTGCAACCCAACCGCATACGCAAGAGCCTGAGCAACGAGCGCACCTTTTCGGAAAACCTCGAAAGTCTTGAAGACTGCCACGGCATTTTGATCCAGCAACATAGCGAACTCATGGAAGACCTACGCCAGTCGGCCCCCGACCGAAGAATCGCCAAATTACTGGTTAAACTAAAATTCAGCGATTTCCGGCGAACCACCGCCGAGATGCCCGGACAACAACCCGAACTCAAAAAATACCATCAACTGCTCAAAGAAGCCTGGGGCCGCAGCGGCGAACCCGTCCGCCTCCTCGGCCTCGGCGTCCGCTTCGCCGAATCCGAAAACACCCTGGAACAGATGGAACTCGGACTGTAGGCAGATCGGCTCCGCCGTCTGCTCCGCAAAACCCTACCCGACAACACCGCCCGGGCAGAAACCCGGCTACGCCGACAATAACACATTATCTGCAGAATAATTCCCTATTAAACTCATTGCACTTAAACCGATTCCGCTGCTGTCCCTGTTTTCGGGTTCACCCTGAAACGAACCCCCAAAAATTGTACACAAAATGGCGCAGTCCCTACCCCTAAGGACTGCGCCAACCATTGTCTACTTTATGCCTCCCGAAGGAGGACTTTTTCTGTTACCCCAAACTCCCTTGCGGGAGTAAAAATTATGCTTGAGAAAAAGAACAATAATCCGGGTTGTGCAACACTTTTTTTCACTTTTTTTCAAAAAATTTAATAAAAGTATAGCGAAGAGCCGTTCTGAAGCCAGTTTCACCAGGATTTAGCGACATGAAAAGCAAAGTGGCGCGAGGTATACCCCTAAACCCCGCGCCACATGATTTCTGCTTTGTCTTATTACCCCAACTCCCATACACGGGAGAAATTGAAAGAACGCTTGAAGATACACCACCTCCCGTGCCAAGTTCCAGATTCGCGCGAAATTTGCCCAGCTTTTCTCGGATAAAATGAAATTTTCCAAAAACATTGAGGATGTCATCGCCGACTTTCGCGGTCTGCCCCGCACGGTCACGGCCTCTTCCAGGCGCGACCCCACCCCGCTCGACAACATTCTCGTGGTCCTTCAGGAACAGTATAAACTGGAGAAACCCAGCCCCGAGCGCAGTCTGGTGGAAAACTGGGAACACATTTTTGGGCGCAAGCTTTCCGGGCGCTGCAATCCTGTCCGGATCAAAGAGGAACGAACGCTGATTGTTTCCGTGACCAATCAAACCCTGCGCTCCGAACTGCAATTCATGAAACGCTCCGTTCTGAAGAAAATACAG
>JAAAPI010000169.1 GCA_009908325.1 Verrucomicrobiota bacterium
CGTCGCCGTCAATGTCGCCTTCGGGGTCCATCGGATCGCCGTCAAGTTCGTATTCCTGCAGATTGGACAGGCCATCTCCGTCGGCGTCGGCGGCAGCATCCTGGGAGGTCAGGTCTCCGAAGTGGTGAAGCTCCCACCAGTCCGGCAGATCATCCGTGTCCGAATCGATGAATTGATCCCAGCCGAGATCCGCGTTAACCGAGGTGGGGCGTGCTTCGTCGTGAATGTCGATGGCCGAACCTGTTGCGTTGGCCGTGCCGCGGGCGGGAGAGTCGCCGGTGAGCCAGCCTGCGCGGGTCAGGAGCGGGTCCGAATCGATACCGTCGAAATCGCCATTGCGCACAATGCTGTCGATGACTTCATAGTCATAGCTGCCAGCTCTCAGTTCAGGCGCACTTTGCACCGGGTTCCAGACGATGGAATTGCGAACCGTGGTTTTCACAGTGCCATTGCGGTTATAGAGCAGAGCATCGCTGTAGCTGGAATGGTTGCGGTAAATCGTGCAGTGGATCAGTGCTACGTCGGCGTCATCATTATAAAGCACCGCACCGCTGCTCGACGCATGGTCGCGAATGGAGCAATTAATCAGCCGGATACGGCTGCTCTGGGCCTGGTTCCATACCGTAGTGGCATAGATCGCACGCTCGTTCGATGAACCGGCGCAAGTGAACGCGAACCCATCCATGACCGTATCGGCAAAGAGGCGCAGGGTATCGCTGGAAGTGGTGTTTTCGAGCGTGACCGGCGGAGTGGCGGCGTCGAGTTCGCCCAGCCAGAGCAGGCGTTTGCTTGAAGTGGCATTCAAGCGGCCTTCGTAGTGGCCGGATTTGGCGAAAATGATGTCAAAGTCTTCCGCCGCGTTGTAGGCGGCTTGCAAGTTCGTGTGGTCGCCGCTCCCGTCGATCGCGACCGTTAAACTCGGATTCGGGACCGATCCAGCAACACTTGGATCACTTTGGTGCCGGTATTCCCACAGATTCGGGATGCGGTCGCCGTCCGGGTCTTCCAGTGCGTCCGTCGGATCAAGCGGATCGAGGCCATTATCGACTTCCCAGCCGTCTTCCATCCGGTCGAGGTCGGTGTCTGCGAGCACCGTGACGGTGATCGGTTCGGAAATGGTCACCGCATCCAGCCGGTCCACCGCGCGGGCCGTCACGCTATAAACGCCGGGTGCGGGTGGTTCCCAGTTAAAAGAGTAATCATTGCCCGTCAGGCTTTCGCCCTGTTTTGCCTCGTCGGCGAAAAATTCGACCCGCTCGACCCCGAAATCGTCGTCGGTCGCGGTGGCGCGTAAGGTGACGCTCTCATTCGCCCACATGGTGAAGCCGTCTTCCGGTGCGGTCAGCTCGATTTGCGAAGGCGGATTTGTGATTTTCAAAATAGCGGGGACTGACCAAGGAGTGTCTCCCGTGCCGTCGTGGGCGATATCGATATCAGCGGTGTAGGTGCCGGGGGTGAGGTCGAAGGCATTGAATCGAACGTTTAGCGGGGTGTTGTGTCCCGCAGTGGTTGTGCCGTTCAGCGGAAATACTTTAACAAAGTATGCCGGACCTTGGGAGATGCGCACCGCAAGACCATTCTGAACGTAGGGTTCGTTATGGGCGATCTCCAAACCTTCGGTGCCGTCGCTGTTTTCAAGACCCACGGTAGCCGATTCCAGGTTTCCGACCATCTCCTTGTAAAAGAACTCGATCAGCCCGCTGCTGTGGAGCACCGCTTGGTAGGTGTAGGTCCCATCACCATTGGTTGAGACTACCTGCTCGTATTGAATGATAATACGGTCATTAAGCTCGTAGAAATAAACATCTCCGGCTTGCTGTTGATTTTGGTCATACCAGAACGGGGCAATGAATAAATCGGGGGCCGCAGTCGAGGGTATCCCCGTGTTTTCGTAAGCCGCCGTTTGTGAACCCAATGCGATCATTCCGTGTGGCGAGACGTGGATCTGGCTGTAATTGTTACCGTAAAAAGGAAACGAAAAGGAGACGGAAACGGATTGAGGTGTGTCGAAGAAAGACGAAACGTTATCCAGACGAATGCCGTCGTAGTCGCGTCCGGAGTCGTTTGGATCGATCTCGGTCCAATTGTAAGAGGCCCCGCCTGTCAGGCTGTCCTCGTAGTCGTATACGATTTGTGCTCCGGCGAGATTGTTGCTGACCGTCGCCGTGAAGTCGGTATCGGGCGCGACCGGATTGTTCAAGTAGAGCGCTTGGGTCGTGCTCCGGCCGTGGGTCAGTTCTGCTTCAATCGGCGTCGGAAAGACCGCGAACTGATCATCCCAGAAGCTCTCTCAATCATCGGGAATGTCGTTGCCATTCAAGTCTTCGAAGCCGAATGGATCGGTATCCTGGTCGAGTTCGTCCTGATTTCCAATGTCGTCGCCGTCAAAATCGTCATTCCACGGGTCGGTCGTGATCTGGTCGGTGTATTTGAGCCGGTAGAAAAAAGCATCCGTATTCGTGGCGAAGCCGTGCGCCAGCACATCGTCCGCTCCAGGATAGATGTAGTCGATGTATTCCCAGCCTGCCGTCAGGTCCGGCGCGACTTGGATAAAGTAAGTTTCTCCGGTCACGCCCCACCATGAAAGCGTCGAGACATCGTTGAGCGTATCGACCTCGACGTCGAGCCCATGGTTCAGATGGGAAGCGGAGGGGTCTGCGCCAACGACTATCGCCTGCAACGCCAGTAAACCGCCGCCAAACAGTCCGAGTTTCGCTATATCCCGACTCATCGGGCACCCCCTCCCGAAATCGGCCAGTGATTGATGATCACATCATTCGGCTCCGGCGGGCTTTCCTTCAAATAGGCTTCTCTCGCCTTCCTCAACGCCTCACCTTTTTGAAACGCAGCTTTGAACCTGTTTTCGTTCTCAAGGTAGTGTCCGAAAAGCGCGTCCATCTGTTCATGAAGCTCCGGCGGGATTCGCCCTTCCTCGCTTTTTACCACGTATTCCGCCGTTCCATCGGTGAAATCCACCGGAGATTCCTGCCAGCGTGATTCGTAGGCGAAGCCACGCTCTTTGGCTAAAGCGCTGCGCCGGAGTTCGTCCTCGCGAGAGATCGTTTCGCCGAAACCGAAATACTTGTAAACCACGTCGTCCCGCTCAAACGAGCTGATCGGGGTGAGATACTTCAAGGGGACATTGGTCCAAATCTCGAATTCTCCGGGTGCGTCGCTCCGTTCCTCCGCGCTGCGGGGCTTTCGCCAGAGGATTTTGGAGTATTCACCGCCGAATGCCGTGACCGACAGGGAAATCGACTGGTGTTCGGGCTGCGCGGCCATGAGCGCCTCGAATTCGGCGGGGGTGAGCGGCCTGGTTTTGCCTTTATCAGCAGAAATCGGTGCCGGAGCGGTCTTAGGCGCGGGCGGTGCCACGCGGTTAATGGTGATCTGATGGCCCTCTTTTTGGATGACCCGGCGCTTGATTGTTGGAACGGCTGCGAGTTCTGCCTTACGGCGGGCTTCCCGTTGCTCCTTTTCTGATACTTGCTGTTCGATGATCGCTTTTGCATCGGCCTCGGTGAGCGTCTGCACTGCGGGAGTCCGCGTGTCGGTATAGCCTGAGACAGCTGCAAGGACAGAGAAAAACAAAAGGAGTTTTAATTTCATGTGACTCCAGAGAAGGTCAGAGATAGCGAATGCCTGGCGACAGGTCGAGGATAACAATGGATTTTTTTGAAAAGTGAACCGGCAATGTAATGAAATCCGACACAGACTTATGTCTATGGCGGTGGCAAGCAAAATTTTGATACATTTGTCTGAGTGGAACTTGGACAAGCATTCGGCAGTGTCTTGAAGTCGAAGCGTCAAGCTGCTGGCCTGACGCAGGAAGAACTGGCCTTTCAAGCCAGCTTGCACACGACCTCTATATCGTATTTCGAACGAGGGTTGCGGCAACCCACGCTGCACACAGTCTTCCTGCTTTCGAAGGTTCTGGATTTGAAAGCCTCAGACATGGTCGGCGAAGTCGAGGATCGCAAACCTGTAATCCTGACTTCGGATTTCCACTAAGAAGAGGTGAATACCCGCTTTTGCGCTGATTTCTTAATTGTGTGTCAAATTCTACGTGTTTTGATGGTGCCCGGATGTCCAGATCAGGGCGCATTACTGATAAGTTCTAATTAGCTGTTAGCTAGCTTTTTAAATTTTGCGCTAGACAATCCCTTAAGTTCGGTATGTCAGACTTGGAGGGAATTCGAAGCATGAACTGGACCCCTGCCTGAGGAATCAATGCGGGCTCTTGAGCTGCGCGAATGGCGGGAATCTGAAAACGAAGCCTATACCGGGCTACTGAACGACTACCACTACCTTGGTTGCCCGGATGCGCGTAAGATGCATCTGCGTCAGGTCGTGCTTTACGAAGGCAGGGTGGTCGGCTTGCTGATCTGGACGACTTACAAATATGGAATGAGGTGAGCTGTGGCGGAGAGCGACAGGTAAAGTTCCCCCTTGCAAGCTTCTTTTCCAGGCGATTGTGTTTCGAAATGAGATGGTGGTGGGTAGCGGGGGCGTTGATCGTCGGTTTTTTGGGCGGTCGGTTGCTGGCTCCTGACGGATCGGATTCGGTGTCGACCGGTGGACGCATCGCGGAAGCGGCACCCGGTCGTTCAAATGAAGCTGGGGTGGCG
>JAAAPI010000202.1 GCA_009908325.1 Verrucomicrobiota bacterium
TCTTTCAACCAACAAATGGGCATGCATGTCGGCGACCGCCATCGCCCACTCGCCCTCTGGGATCTCAACCTGGACGACTGGCTCCGCCGTCCCATCCGCACCGATGAGCACTGCTTCGGCTGCACCGCCGGACAAGGCTCCAGCTGCGGCGGGGCGGTGGCATAGAGGCGCGCTGCACCTCAGTTCTCCAGCTTTCAGTTCCTCCGTTCTCAGTTCCGGCCCGCAAAAAAGCACCCCACCACCACTCAACCACTCCACCACTCAACCACCCAACCCCTCAACCCCTCACCCACTCAACCACTCAACGACCTACTGCTGGTCATCGAAGACCCCGATCCCTGGGCGCAGGATAACGAGCCAATCTTCTGGACCGACTGATCCAAGGCTCAAACCAATGAAAATCCGCATCACACAGGCGCGGAACGCTTGAGCATGCTTTGAAAGACACGGATTTCAGGGGATATTTGCTCTTGCTTATCTTTGAAGAGTGCTTTTGCTGAGCTGTAAGACTTAAACATTCGAAACTGACATAATTCATCCTTCAAGCCTCAACCTTCAGCTTAAGTCGCCCCTCTCCCTTGAACCCTCACCCCCAATGCCACCCCGGCGGCTAGCGCAGCCGAAAAGCAAATTCCTATCAGCGCCCCTCCCGGTCGCGACCGGGGAAAGACAGAGATGAAACTTGCTTGATCAAGAAGCAGTTTCATAAGAGCAACCGCTAACCCCAAACGCCAACCCCTGCTACTGTGAACATACCCCCCTCCCTCCTCTCGCCACGTATGCGCACCGCGCTCCTCCTCATCGCCGGCGTCACGTGCGCGGCTCTCACCGCGAATGCCCAGCGCGACCCATGGCTCTGGCCTTTTGAGGCTACATCCATCTGGAATATGCCGATCGGCTCCGATGCGGTTTACGTGGACGCAAATCTTGAACCCGCCGCCAGAGTCGGCGTCGATATCCAACATCTGCTCAGGCTGGATGCCGACGATCCCTTAACTCCCGTCTACAAGTCCTACTCTTTCGGTGAAGGCAGATGTAGCAGTTCCGATCCGCTCGATTTGGCATTCAACGTACCGAGCGATTGGATCGTTCCGGATGCGGGAAACAGTCCCTACGGAGGGACGCCAAACAGTAATTTCGCGTTTTTATTGCCGGATGGAGAAACCTTGTTTGAAAACAGCAGGATAAGCCGGTGTAGCGTGGGCGGACCGATCTACATGCCTGATTGGCTGCAATACCCGGCGAACAGAAATTACAGTGATATCGCAGGAGACGGATTGACCGACAATGGTGGACAAGGCGCATCCGCCATGTCGAGTTTGGGAGGCACCCTTCGAAAAGGCGAACTTACCGGAGATGCGCCGATTCGCCATGCGATCAAAATTAATCCGGATGCCAACAAATATCTGTATTATTCGGAATCGGTGCCCGGCTACCGCTGGCCTGCAAAAAGGGCGGACGGTTATGCCGGAGACCCCGATAGCGACAATCGCTACATGGGGTCCGACCCGAAATTGGTGATGGGATCGCTACTGGCGATTCCCCCTGACGTCACCGCAGAATCGCTCGATCTTACGACCGTTCCGGGGCGAAAACTATTCTTCACACTCAAATACTACGGAGCGTACTTCACGGAGGATGCCGCTTGGGACGTTTGGGATCTCATCGTGGAAAGAGATGCGGAGTTGGAGTTCGAATCCGTCTACGGCTTTTCGATGGACGGCGAGATCTGGAAGTCCGAAATCAATAAGCTCGTGCAAGCGCTTCATATCGTCGACAACAACTCCCCTTCTTCCATCGGCGGCGGCGGCACCCCCTTGCAGCCTCTGGCTTGTGAACTCGGCGAAGTTGGTTCCGGTATAAAGTGTGATTCGGAGGGCGCTCAAGTCGCCTACAACGGCCCGCACGCCATCCCCGGGACGATCGAGTGCGAATACTATGACAACGGCGGCGAGGGCGTCGCATTCAACGAAGTCGATGGCAATAAAAACGGCGATGCGAGCTTCCGTCCGTCCGACGGCGTGGACGTCCCGAACAAGAGCAACGCCGGCAACGGCAAAGCGGTCGGCTGGACCAACCCCGGCGAATGGCTCGAATACACCATCGCCGATGTCGCTTCCGGCACCTACGATATCGTTCTTACCTACGCCTCGGGAAGCGGCTCTCCGGGCGATTTGCAGGTAGAACTCGACGGCAATGTGATCGGCACCTTCGCCGACATCGCATTCACCGGTGCCGATTGGAATACCTTTACGACCACGACCATCCCCGACGTATCGGTCGCCGGTGGTTCCGACCGTGTCCTGCGTCTCTATCAAGTCGGCGCAGGCTACGATCTCGATCAAATCGAGTTCGTAGCTACCGGCGGCGGCCCGGCACCGGATGCGGACGTCGACACCCCCATCGAAGCCGAACTCTTCGACGCGCAACAGGGCATCCAGGTGGTCGGTGAATCGAAAGTCGGCTACGTGAACGACGGCGACTGGATCCGCTTCGACGACATGCAGCTCGAAGGCGCCGACGGATTCACCGCCGAGGTTTCCAGCGGAGGCATCGGCGGAACCGTCGAAATACGCTCCGGCTCGCCGACCGGGGGTCTGCTCGGGTCGATCACCGTCGACGAAATCAATGGTTGGAACTCCTTCTACGCCCGCACCACCTCCATCAGCGGAGCAACCTCCGGTATGACCATATACCTGGTCTTTACCGGCGGCGACGGCTTCCTGCTCGACATCGATAGCTTCAGCTTCACTTCGGGCGGAACGTTGGAGAACCCTCGGACGACCCGAGCGTCTCGTTCGAGACGCCTGCTGACGGCGACGAATTAACCGCGCCCGCCGATCTCTACGTAAAGGTCAATGCCGGCGATACCGACGGAATCGACAACGTGCGGCTCTACCTCGACGGCGAGTTCGTCCGCCAGGAGAACGTCGATCCCTACGAGTGGGGTGCGGCGAGCCCGAACGACGCCGCGCTGCGGGACATGGATCCCGGCAACTACACCCTCACTGCGATAGCGACCGATACCACCGGTGCCAGCTCGGAGACGAGCATTACCGTCTCCGTCGGCGGCAACGCCTCGCTCTACATCGAAGCCGAAGATGCGGACAATCTGGCGACCGGCAGTTTTACGCCCTTCCAGGTTCTGAACGATGCCGGTGCCTCCGGAGGTGAATTTATCGAAGTAGCTCCCGGCAACAACAGCTTTGCAACCATGCCGAACGACGGTTACGCTGAATACACCTTCAGCATCGCTTCCGCCGCAGAAGTCACCGTTCATTTTCGCGTCCAGGCGCCCTCCGGCACCGACGATTCATTCTGGGTGCGGATGGACGGCGGCACCGGGATCAAGTTCAACGCCATCGCGCCGGGAAGCGCGTGGCATTGGGACCAGGTGCACGATAACAATAGCGGCAATACGCCCGTCACTTGGAACCTGAGCGCGGGGACCCACACCCTCCGCGTCGCCTACCGCGAAGACGGCACCAAACTCGACCGCCTCTACATTAGCAGCGACGGATCACAGCCGTAGACCCGGCTGGTCCGACCAAGTAGTCGAGCGGGCTCTTGACCCGGCGTAGCTCGGAGAGCGAAGACGGTTGCCCCTCGACGCACCACCTCAAAGCCCGTATTTCCGAATCCGGTCGCGCACCGTGCTGGCGGGCATGTCCGGGCTTATGCCTTATTTCTTTGATCTTGAGTCTTTTGCGACTTTTTTCGGCTATCTCGACTGCGGATTTAAGGATTAACGTTAATTCACGTCCATTAACGGTTTACGAGACCAGTGACGGATCCTCACCGGGACTCTTTGAGCAGCGGATTTTCCCAGTTCAGCCCGGGGAAGCGGGCGAAGTCGGCATCGTTCGAACAAAGCGTGGCGCGATTTGCGATGGCATAAACCGCCAAGGACGCATCGGAAGTCAACTGCCCGCTTGCGCTCGCTCGTTCCATCAACGACAGCACTTGCTCGCAATGATTCTCGGAGGGCAGCAGGACGCGGACGACGCTCACCTGTCGCAACGTCTCAATGACAGACTTTGCCGTTTTCAGCGTTATGGTCGCCTCACCAAGACGAGGGTTCGTGGCGATTCGGACAAATCCGAGCATGATTTCATGAGGTAGGCCTATCAGCTCGCGCCCATTGAGCCTTTCCTCCCACCAAGCTTTCGCTTGGCCGTGCTGCGGTGCGTGGGGATTGTAAGCGTAAAGCAGGAGATTGAGATCCGGCAGTATCATCGGGCCAACTCTTGGATCGTTTCCTCATCGTCCCATTCGTCCGCCAGACGATTGAAACGCTTGTCGGCCAGTTCCCCGGGAAAGGGTGCCTGGAAAACCGGCACGACTTCGATCCGTTCTTCAGCCGCTTGGCTCAAGGCACGACGGATGGATTGGTTCAAGACCTCCTTGAAGGACTGACCGGTCCGGGACACCTCCTCGCGTAGCAAATGCTCCGTGTCAGGATCGATCGTCACTGTGGTGCGCATAACGAGCATCATTACAGCATTTGGTTTGCTGTCAAGACAGCAAACCAAATGCAAGTCTCCGGCGCAGGGCTTTTTCATTTAGCGGCTGCAAGCCGCCAAACGAAAAGAAATAATATAAAAAGTTTGCAAAATGG
>JAAAPI010000037.1 GCA_009908325.1 Verrucomicrobiota bacterium
AAAAGCTCAGCTTCTTCCGGTTGTCGCGACGGGAGCCACCGAGGAACTCGAGTCGCACCGGACTGCAGAGGCAGGCCTCGTAGGCTTCGAGTAAGTTCTCCAATCCCACCTTGTAGGCCAGGTCGCCCTTTCGGCGGCTCGCCTCGATCCAAACGGACGTGTCAACCAGCACCATTTTCTATCAGCAATCTGCCATCAACGATCTCCCATCAAGGATCTCCAATTAGCGATCCGCCGCCTCGATCTCGTCGTTGGTCGCGGGATAATCGAAGGCGCCTTCGCGCAGCAAACGCCCAAACTCTTTTGCCTTATTGCGATTGACAAACTCGGTCACGGCTTTCGCCACGGCAGGGCTCTTTTTGCTCTCTCCAGTGATTTGAGCCAAATCCTGCAAAGTCGTGTTATCGATGTCTACGGTGATCCTCATGCGGTTCAATTTAAATCGTTTTGCATCAAAGTCAATAAAAAATGATGCAAAACTATGTTTTTGGCTCCAAATCAAATCCATCTTTGCCGTCTTTTACCACCCAGCCTTTGCTTAGGAGTTCATCGCGGAGCGCGTCGGCCTGGCTGAAGTCTTTGGCTTTTTTAGCGTCCCAGCGGGTCTGGGCGAGGGCCACGATCTCGGCGGGGGCATCGACGGGTGTTGCCTCGACGGTGAAGAGTTCCAAGCCGAGGGCATAGAGGAGGGCACCGAGTGCGCGGAGAAGGCCGCGGGCGCCGGCGGCATCGAGCGTGGCGGCAGGATTCGAGCCGATCACGCCAAAAATGGCACCGAGGCAGGCGGCGGTGTTCAGGTTGTTGCGCAGCGCGTCCCACGCTTTGCTGAGGCGACCAAAGTCCTCGGGCGCGTCGGCGCGGACGTAGGTGGTGTTGAAGCTGTCGGGAGATTCTTCCGTTTTTGCCAGGAGTGTTTCGGCAAACCGCTCAATGCGGCTGAGGGCGCTTTGGGCGGCATGGAGCCCATCGAAGGTGAAATTGAGCTGTTGGCGATAGCTTCCGGAAATCAGGGTGTAGCGCACGGTCATCGGGCTGAAGCCCTTCTCGCGGAGATCGTCGAGCGTGAAGAGGTTGCCCAGGCTTTTCGACATTTTTTCCCCCTCGACCATGAGATGGGCGCTGTGGAACCAGTGTTTGCAAAAGTCGTGGCCGTGCGCGCACTCCGACTGTGCGATTTCATTTTCGTGGTGGGGGAAGCAGAGATCAATGCCGCCACCGTGCAGGTCGATGGTTTCGCCGCCGAAAGCGCTGTCCACCATAGCTGAGCATTCCAGATGCCAACCCGGGCGGCCCTCGCCCCAGGGGCTGGACCAATAGTTGTTGCCATCTTCCGGCTTGCGCGCCTTCCAGAGTGCGAAATCGCTGACCGATTCGCGATCATACTCGTCTGCGTCGTTGACGGCTCCGGCGGAGTTTTCCATCTGCGTCTTGAGATCTCTCTGCTTGAGGCGGGAGAGGCGGCCGTAATCGTCAAACGAAGTGACGCGGAAGTAGACCGAGCCATCCTCGACCGCGTAGGCGTGGCCCTTTTCGATGAGTTTCTCGATCAGGGAAATCTGCTCGGGGATGTGCGCGACGGCGCTCGGCTCGACGGACGGTTGGCGCATGTTGAGCGCCGCGCAGTCTTTGTGAAACTTATCCGTCCATCGCGCGGTGAATGCCTGCAACGAGACGCCTTCTTCCTCCGACCGGCGGATGGTCTTATCATCGAGGTCCGTGATATTGCGGACGTGTTTGACCGGAGTGCCGTCCACTTCAAGCACGCGACGGAGGGTGTCCTGAATGAGGAAGGTGCGGAAATTACCGATATGGGCCGGTCCATAAACCGTGGGGCCGCAGCAATAAAAGCGCAGGGTATCGCCGCTCGCGGGAGCGAGCGTTTGCACAGAACGGCTCAGCGTATCGTAGAGTTTGACAGACATGGCAGCCATGCATGGCAGAGTGGGCGCGAATGTGAAGGGAAAAGGTTTCGGAACGTGGGCGGTTTGACCGGCAGCTGCCGGACGTCCGCAAAGGCTAGGTGAAACGGTGCCTGAACGTAGGCGGGTTGGCTCTGCCGCTCGCAGCAGTTTAGTTTGGCGGCCAAATTCCGCTGGGCGGCAGAGCCAACCCAGCTACGTAATTCTAAACAATAAATCACCCCATTCGCCGTCTTCGCGGCTTTCGATCTTCAGCTCCACGTCGGGGCGTTGCGTGGCGATTTGCTTTTCAAAATGTTCCTGAACCTGCTTGAGCTCTTTGGTCAGGATCCCGCTTAGTGCTAGCGTGCCCCCGTTTTTAACTCCGTGGATCAGCGGGGCGGAGTGGGGGATAAGCACGTCGGTCTGGATGTTGGCCAAGACGAGGTCGCCTCGACGGCCCCCGGCGAAACCGGCTTCGAGGTCGGCCACGGCAAACTCGGGTTTGGCCAGATGACTGTTCGCCTCCGCGTTGCTGTGGCAGACGGTGATCGCTTCGGGGTCGAAGTCGAAGCCATAAATTTTCCGAAAACCAAGCGCGGATGCCGAGAGCGCGAGGACGCCCGAGCCGCAGCCGGCGTCGATGATTGTGTGTTCCTCGGGTGAGTCCGGGTTTTCCTCCAGGTAGTCGAGCAGGCGGCGGGCGCATAGCCGTGTGGTCTCGTGGGCACCCGTCCCAAAGGCCATGCCGGCATCGAGAAAAACCACCGCGCTGCCAGTCGGTGCTTGGATCGTGTCCCGCTCCCAAAGCGGGATCCAGTGGAGCTGGCGGTCGCTCCATGGTTTAACGAAGGCTTTGTAGGCATTCTGCCAATCCGCATCGACGATTTCGGAAAGTTCAAAGTCTTCGGGCAGATCCTTGAATTCTTCGCGCAGGGCGCTTAGTTCTCTTTCCGCCGTGGACGCATCCGGGAAGATACCGAAAAGTTCATAGGGATCGGTGATCTCTTTCTGCATGATCCCCCAGTAGGGTGTTTCTGTCTCGCAGAAATACGCTTCGAGCGGATCGACCATGGTCTCGGGGATGCGGGCGCGTAATTCGACTTGTTGGCTCATGACCTACTTGGTGGTGGGCGGTTGAATTTTGCCCTTGCTGAGCCGGGCGACGACATCGGGGAGCAAGCCGTGTTCGGCGATGTGGACTTTCTTTGTCAAGATATCCAGCGTGTCCGCTTCATCCACGCGGACTTCTTTTTGGTCAATGATCGGGCCCGCATCGAGCTCCGGGGTGACCCAGTGGACGGTGCAACCGGTGATTTTTACGCCATACTCGTAAGCCTGCTGAATCCCACCAATGCCGGGAAAGCTGGGCAGGAGACTGG
Source organism: Verrucomicrobiota bacterium (assembly GCA_009908325.1). Lineage (GTDB taxonomy): Bacteria > Verrucomicrobiota > Verrucomicrobiia > Opitutales > Coraliomargaritaceae > Thalassobacterium. Next base: position 3,281 of record JAAAPI010000037.1, read on the forward strand.
GGTGCAGATTGATCATGCGGCCTTCGAATGCTTCGATGAAAGGCCGCCCAACGATCCGCATGAAGCCGGCCAGCACAATGAGTCTGGGCGAGAAGGACTGGATCCGCTCAATGTAGGCCTGCTCGGCCGCTTCGGTGAGGCGGGCACCTTTCCGGCCGGGGTCGAGAAAGATGGTGGGCACCTCATATTTTTGCCCCAGGGCCAAAATACCGGCGTCTTCCTGGTCGCTGAAAATCGCCGCGATTTTAGCCGACCCCAGTTTTTTTTTGGACTGTGCTTTGAGCAGGGCCTCCGCGTTGGTCCCCCGACCGGAACCGAGAATGACAATTGGATAAGACATACGTTTGGGAATTATTCCGTTTTCCGTTATCGGGTTTTCGGTTTGTTTTGCGATCAGCTGAATATGGATACACCGGAAACCGGATAACCCGCCTCAGCAGACCAGGCGGATTCAGCGGAAGAATTTTTTGGCTTTCTCGACGAACGACTCGCTGACCGGGTTTGCCGGGTCGCCGCAGGCTTCGGCGTAGTCCTCGAGCTTGGCCCGCTGGGCACCGCTGAGCTTGGTCGGCACTTCGACTTGGACGCGAATGAGGAGATCGCCCTTGCGCCCGCTCCGCAATGCCGGGATGCCCTGGTCGCGCAGACGGAACGTGGTGCCGGTTTGCGTGCCCGGCGGAATCTTGAGCGAGCCTTTGCCAAACAGGGTGGGCACGCTGATGGAGCCACCGAGCGCGGCCAGGGTGAACTTGATCGGCACTTCGCAGAACAGGTCGTTGTCATGGCGCTCAAAGAGCTCATGCTCTTTCACGTGAATGATAATGTAGAGGTCACCCGCTTGTCCGCCCATGTGGCCGGCTTCGCCTTTGCCTGCTGACCGCAGCTTGGAGCCCGTGGCGACGCCCGCCGGGATGCGTACTTTTACCGTGCTGCTATCCATGACGCGTCCTTCGCCGTGGCAATCGCCACAAGGATTCTCGATGATTTGTCCAGAACCCTGACAGGTCGGGCAGACCTGACGAAAACTGATAAACCCTCGGTTTGACGTGACCTGTCCGGCACCCCCACAGGTCGGGCAGGTCTTTTTGCCGGAGCCGGGCTCCGCGCCGGAACCACTGCACTTCTTGCAGCTCACGGGGCGCCGATAGCGGATCTCTTTTTCGGTGCCCTTGGCAGCTTCTTCGAGCGAGATCTCCAGGTCGTAGCGCAGGTCGGCCCCATGCTGGGCACCGCCCGTTGAGCGACCGCCGCCACCACCGAAGAATTCTTCGAAGATGCCGCCACCGCCACCACCGCCGAAGGCTTCGCGGAAGATATCGAATGGGTCATGGCCGCCCATGCCCCCCATGCCGCCACCGGCATTACCCATGCCGCCCTGCTTGAAGGCGGCGTGACCGTAGCGATCGTAAGCAGCACGCTTGTCCGGGTCTTTCAATACGTCGAAAGCCTCGGAAATTTCCTTAAACTTGGCCTCAGCCTGCGCGTCGCCCGGGTTTTTGTCCGGGTGATACTTCACCGCCAGCTTGCGGTAGGCTTTTTTCAGATCGGCTTCGGAGGCATCGCGTCCGACTCCGAGCAATTCGTAATAGTCTGTTGTCGCCATAGTGCTTTAGCTTTTTTCCTCTTTTTCCGGGCCGCTGGAAACGATCACGTTCGCGGCACGGATCAAGCGGTCATTCAGACGGTAACCCGCCCGCACGGTCTGGATGACATGATCTTCCTCGACGTCGTCGGAGGATTGGTGGGCGATGCACTCATGTAAATTCGGGTCGAAGCGCTCGCCGTCAGGAATCATCTCCTCAAGTCCCTGTTCACTGAGCGACTTCTTGAGCTGATCATCCACCATCTTGAAACCGAAGGTGACGTCCTTGGCTTCCGGGTGTTGTTCGGCAGCCTGCAGGCCAAGCTTCATATTGTCGAGGACGGGCAGAAGCGACTCGATGACATTGGCAGCGGCGCTGCGGATGATGTCTTGTTTCTCACGGGCGATTCGTTTCCGGTAGTTTTCCATGTCGGCCACGCTCCGCAGGTAGCGGCTCTTCATTTCGGCAGCCTCGGCTTGCGCCTTTTCCAGGTCAGTCAGGACCGGCTCCTGATTATCCGCCGCTTCGGTCGTTTCGGCGGACCCAGTCGCCTCAGCGGTTTCAGTCGTTTCAACTGTCTCGGTGGCAGTCGCCTCGTCGGAAGCGCCGGATTGCTCGGCTTCCGCATGGGGCTTCCGTTCGTTGGCCTCGCCGGTTTCCTCGGGATTGCTTTTGTGCTTTTCTGTCATGGTGATTGTTTGTCGTATGCAAAAGTGTTTTTTCGAAGCGCTCATGCGCTATCCTTGGTGAAGTGAGCGCGGGAGTGTGCGGATAATTTTTGAGAATTCAAGGGCGCAGTCGGAGTTATTCAGAGGTCTCTGAAACAACCATCCGAGTCGGGAGCAAATTTTTATACGGAGTAAATTTTGTTTCTAATCGTAATCCTAATCGTTCTCGTAATCGGTTTTTCGATTATGATTAAGATGACGAGCACGATTACGATGCTCCGCACTTTTGGTTACAACCATCCGAGACCGCTTCCCGCTTGACTCATCGGGAAAAAGCGAAAACTTTCCGAACTATGGCAGAAATAGATGAAAAATGGCCGGAGAACGTGAAGGGCAAATTTTACGTCGATGAGCAGTGCATCGACTGCGATCTTTGCCGCGAAACGGCACCGGATAACTTTACCCGCAATGAGGATGGGGGATATTCCTTCGTCTACAAACAGCCGAGCACTCCCGAGGAAGAGGAGCTTTGCAACGAAGCGCTCGAAGGTTGCCCGGTTGAAGCGATCGGCGACGACGGCGAGGACGCGGAATAGGTCGCCTCTTTCCGGCTTAACAAATCTGTAAACCGTTGGGCAATTGCGAGATATCCGAGGCCCACGCGCGGGAGCTGGCCAAGCAAACTGCGCGTAAAGAAGAGCTGAAGGAGGCCCTGCAACGCGACCTTGTTAATTGCGGACATATTCTGTTTGAGCCTGGTTGCGGACACGGGCACTGGCTGACGGATTATGCGGCGGCGCACCCGGACACAGTCTGCGTCGGCATCGATTTGATCTCGTGGCGGATACGCAAGGGCAACGACAAAAAGACCAAGCGCGGGCTGACGAATCTCCACTTTTATAAAGCAGAGCTGACAGAATTTCTCGAGGTATTGCCGCCGGATTTACGTTTTGAGCGCACGGTATTCCTCTTTCCGGATCCCTGGCCGAAAGCGCGGCACCACCGTCGACGGATGGTGCAAGCAGGCCTGCTTGACGAGCTCGCCCGCCGCACGAATCAGGGCGGGGAGCTTTGCTTCCGGACGGATGATCGCCCTTATTTCGACTGGACGATCGAGCACCTCGAATCGCATCCGGATTGGCGCATCGATGACTCGGCGGCCTGGCCCTACGAAAGCGAGACTTATTTTCAGGGGCTCATGGAAACGTATTTCTCTGTCGTGGCGAAGCGCGTCCAAGGCGGCGAATAGCAGAAGGGCGGGATGATGAATGACTTCGAAGGCTTATCCTATCGGGCACTGGAGGCGGCGCTGGAAGACGCCGGCATCAACCCGGTGCACGCCAAGCCGCTCTTCGCCGCCATACAAAGGCGGCTCTTGGGGGCTGACTTGTCCGAAGCCGAGGGCATCCTGCCCCCCGTGCAGCGCTGGCTGGCTAGCGGACAGTCGCCCAAATGCTGCGAGCTGGAGCAGACCGGGTACACACCCAGTGCGGATGGATTTACCGAGAAGTATTTGCTTCGGCTCGCCGAAGGGGCCGAAGTCGAGGCCGTGCGGATGGGTTTTCCGGGACGGTTTACGGCCTGCCTGAGCAGTCAGGTGGGCTGCGCCATGGGCTGTGTTTTTTGCGCGACGGGGCAGATGGGTTTTTCCCGGCATCTCACAGCGGGTGAGATCGTGGCGCAGGCCCATCACGTCGAGCGCAGTCTCCGGGCCAGCCACGGCGATCGCTTGCGCAACATCGTCATGATGGGCATGGGCGAACCGCTGCACAACTTTGAACCACTCATGGAAGCGCTCGATATCCTGACGGATAATCGCGGTCTGAATATCGGTCCCGCGCGGGTGGCCGTCAGCACGGTTGGGCACATTCCCGGCATCCAGAAACTGGCCCGGCACCCCAAGCGCTACTCGCTGGCGGTGAGTCTGCACGGGGCCAGCGATGCCGAGCGCGGGGCGCTTATCCCGGTCAACAAAAAGTGGCCGCTGGCCGAATTGGTGGAAGCCTGCCGGGAGTATTCGGCGATTAAGCGCGCCCGGGTCTTTTTTGCCTGGACCCTGATCGGCGGGGTCAACGACAGCGCGGACCATGCGCATCGACTGGCAGCGCTGCTTACAGGCATGGATGCGCACGTCAATCTGATCCCGCTCAACGCGACCGAGGGCTACGAAGGCGAAGCCCCGGCCGAGGAAAACGTCCGCGAGTTTCAGCGCATCATTCAGGAGTCCGGTCTCCCCAGCACCGTCCGCCAGCGCCGCGGCATCGATGTGGCGGCCGGCTGCGGCCAACTTAAAGCAAAACGCCGGGTGCGGGCGGCAGCAGGGCCGTAAATTTCCAATTGATTTGTTAATGCAGTTGAACATTTTGTTTAAATTATGAAAACGATTTCCACCTGTGAACTTTTGACAGATCATAAATCTGTGCAGGCATCTTTGGCTTCCGGTGAGTCGTTAACGTGGACTTCGCGCGGAAAAGTTGTGGGACGCCTGATTCCGCCTCCTGTGGCTGAGGCCGAAAATTCGGAGCGACCCGATCTTGTCGCCCGCGCACGTGATATCGGTGCGGTTAATAAGAGTCCTACGACAGTTGCTCAATGGGTCAGTGAAGATCGTGACCAATGAGTGAACGTATCTATTTGGATAGCAGCGCGCTGGTTAAACTATCGATATTCTTCATGTGGCGATTGCAGAAATTTCCGCGAGCGCCTGCCTGATCACTGGTGACGAGCGGCAGTTCCGACTGTGTCGGGCCATCGGGCTTGAGGCTGAACGGATTTAAAACAAGTGAAATCAGCCCCCCAGGCCGAATAATGACTTAATCGACCCCTTGAGGGCGTCAATGGCTTCGGGGCCCTGCTGGATGAGGAGGTAGATGATGCCCGCATAGAGGAGGACCGCGCAGCAGCCGAGGGCGAAGGCTGCGAGCGCCAGCAAACCATCTTCTTCGGAGAGGCCGACGCCGATGAGGAAGATGACCATGGCGGGAGCCGTATTGGTCAGGGGGATGGGCAGGATCATGAGGGCGGCCATACAGAGCACCACAGCGCCGAGGGCGGCTTGTCCGGTCCGACCACGTATCCAGAGCTGCCGGGGGCGGATGAAGCGCTCGATCCTATGGAGAAATTTGCAGGCGCTCCCCAGCATGGTCCTGGCCAGCGATGGTTTGATACGGATCCTTCCTAGGCGCCCTGGCAGCCAGACCGTTGGGCGACCGAGGATCATTTGCAGAGCGACCAGAGTGATGATGATGCCGAAGGGTGTGCTGTAGCCGGGTGCCGGGATGGGTAGGGCGCTCGGCAGGGCCAGGACAATAAGGAGCAGTCCGAAGCCTTTTTCTTCGACCGCGGCGGTGATCTCATGGATGCTCAGGCCGCCGGGATTTTCGGTCTGCAGGAGACGGGCGAGCGTCTGGCCGAGCGGTAAGCGGGAAGGGGTGGTTTCGGTGGTTTGCATTTGCGCTGAGAGCGGGAATCGGGATGCTATTCCTTTCCTTAAAAGCGGACCTGCCTGCATTGAGCAACTATGAAACCAACCCTGGACCCAACGAAAACAACGTTCGCCGTCGCTCTCTACGGCGGCAGCTTCGACCCTGTCCACCGGGCGCATATCGAAGTGGCCCGTGCGGTCTTGAGGGAGGTCGATGTGGAGCAGGTCGTCTTTCTGCCGGCCGCTCGGTCGCCTTTGAAAGGATCGTCCGTGCAAGCCGATGCCGCCAGTCGGCTGCAGATGGTGCATCTGGCGACGGAGGGGGGACGGGGATTTTCCGTCGATGATCGCGAGTTGCGGCGCGGGGGCACCAGTTACACCATCGACACCGTGCGGGCCTATGCGGCGGAGCAACCGGAAGTGGGGCTCTATTGGATTATCGGCGGCGATCAATTGGAGCTTTTGCCACGCTGGCATGCCATCGAAGAGCTGGCGCGCCTGGTCTGCTTTGTCGTGCTGCAGCGGCCGGACTATGCCACCCGCGCACCGGAAATACCGGGCCTGCGCTACCTCGAGGTCGAGGCCCCGTTGATGGAGCACAGCTCCACGGAAATCCGCGAGCGCATCGCGGCGGGCGAGCCGGTGGGAGATTGGCTGCCGCGCTCAGTTGAAGCTTTCATTTATGAGCACGGGCTCTATACCCGTTGACTGTCCTATCAAGAAATGACGAATCAAACGAAACCACCCAACGAAAAAACCATCGAAGAAATGCGCTGTGCGCTCGCGGCCATCGAAGACAAAAAAGGCGAATCCGTCCGCGTGCTAGACGTGCGCGGGAAGTCCAGCATTACGGACTTCCTTATTCTTGTCACCGGCACCTCGGACCCGCATGTCAAGGCGCTCAAGTCGGGACTGGATGCCGCTATGAAGGCCGCTCAGGTCCAACTAATCGGCGAGGATCGTGCCCTTGGCAGCGGTTGGTTGGTCGTGGATGCCTTTGACTTCATGATCCATCTGCAAACCCAGGAAATGCGCGATTTCTACCGCCTGGATAAACTTTGGAAGGACGCGCCGGAACTCGTTATCCAGGAGGCCAACCTCTGACTACCGATCCCCGACTACCGACCTTCCGTCTTCGCTCTTCGAGCTACACCGGACAAGCCGACCTCCGACTACCGATCCCCGAATACCGAATACCGACCACCGACCTCTGATCCGCGACCACCGATCCCCGACCGCTCCTCGCCGATAACCGTATGAATGAATTGTTACTCGTTTTCGTCCTCCTACTCATCCTGAAACTGGCCACGAGCATCGGGCTCGACTGGGTCAATCTCCGCTATGTGCAAGCCCGGAAGGATGCGGTGCCGGAGAGTTTCAGCGACTTCATTGATCTGCCGACCTATCGCAAGTCAATCGAATATACTGCCGCCAAGACGCGCTTTGGCATCGTCAGCGATCTCTACGAGGGACTTATCCTGGCGCTGGTGGTGCTCTCGGGGATTTTGCCGTGGTTATATGCGTTGTTCAGCGGCTGGTTTGGCTTCGGCGTTTGGGGGCAGGCCCTGGTGCTCTTTTTGATCGGTCTGCTGCTCAGTGTGCCGTCGATCCCCTTCGATTGGTGGGGGACGTTTAAACTGGAGGCGCGTTTTGGCTTTAACAAAAGCACACTGAAACTCTGGCTGACGGACAAGATCAAGGGCACGCTTATCGGGTTTATCATCGGCTACCCGCTACTTGCGCTGCTCATCTACCTCGTCGGCGCGGCGGGTGCGCTCTGGTGGGTCTGGGGCTTCGCCGTCTTCTTCCTTTTTCAACTCGTCATGGTGGTGGTCTATCCGATGTTCATCATGCCACTTTTCAACAAACTGGAGCCCATGGAACCGGGCGATTTAAAGTCGCGCCTCTTTGCGCTGGCCGACCGCACCGGCTTTCAGGCGCAGACGATCCTCGTCATGGATGGAAGTAAACGCTCCGGGCACTCGAACGCGTTTTTTGCCGGCTTTGGAAAATTCCGCCGCATCGTTCTCTTCGACACCCTGATCGAGCAAATGGATGCGCCCGAGCTGGAAGCCGTCCTGGCGCATGAGATCGGCCATTACAAACTGGGGCATATTCCGAAAATGATCGCGCTCTCGGCGATCTCCTCCCTGGGGATGTTTGCCGTGCTGGGCTGGCTGGCGCAGGCCGGATGGTTTACCGGGGCCTTCGGATTCGACTCGACCGCCGACGGTCAGATCGTGCCCGTGCTCTTGCTCTTTATGCTCCTGAGCGGCCTCGTCACCTTTTGGCTCTCGCCATTGACCAGCGGACTTTCCCGGAAGCATGAGTACGAGGCCGATGCCTTTGCCCGCGATGCCATGGGCAGCTTTGCGCCGCTTTCGAACGCATTGCGCAAGCTGCACAAAGAGAACCTGAGCAATCTGACGCCGCACCCGCTCTACAGTCGGTTCCACTACTCGCATCCCACGCTGGTCGAGCGCGAGACGGCGCTGCGCGGCGAGTAAAAAGGGGAGTAATTATGATGATTGTCCGCTCAGTCCTGTTCACGCTGTTTGGTTTATTGTCTGTCTCAATACCTCCCGCCGCCGCGGCAGAAACCGGAACTAATGGCGCTGTCCGGATCGCCACCTACAACCTCAGGAATTATTTGGTCATGGACCGCTATTTTGACGGTCAGTGGCGGCCCGCCTATCCAAAACCCGAGGCTGAGAAAACGGTCGTTCGGCAGGTTATCACCGAGGTGGCACCGGATATACTGGTCCTGCAGGAGATCGGGGGTGCCGGATTTCTTGAGGAATTGCGCGTCGATCTGGCGCGCGATGGCCTGGAGTACGAGCATGCCGTGGTCATGCAGGGCTTGGACGAAGTTCGCCACGTGGCGATACTTTCAAAACTTCAGCCTCAGGATGTAAAGCAACACACGGACCTCGACTTTAAATACTTCGATGGTCGGGAGTCGGTGAAACGTGGTCTTCTCGAAGTCCATTTTTCCCTGCCGGATGCGACTCAGTTCAAGCTGTTTGCCCTGCATCTGAAAAGTCGCTTTACGGATCGGAAAGACGATCCTCAATCGAAAATCCGTCGCACACGGGAAGCCGAAGCCTCCCGAAACCGCATCATCGAACAAACGATTGAGAGCGGTTTTGAGCACTATTTGATTGCGGGTGATTTCAACGACCACCCAAACAGTTCGACCCTGCGGCGTTTCGAGCAGCGGGGCGATTTGGTTATCGGCTCCTTGTTGGAGGCCCGGGACCGTCGTGGAGAGCGCTGGACCTACCACTATGTCAAAGAAGTGCGCTATGAACTGGTTGACGGGTTTATTGCGTCACCAGCTATAGAGGGGCGGATCAAAGGTGGCCGGGGCCGAATCGCCGACTTCCCCGGGGCACTCGAAGGCAGTGACCACCGCATGGTCTTTTTGGAGATCGGATCCGATGTTCAGCCGTAAGCGGTGGTTTTACGTAGGCAGGTTGGCTCCGCCGCCTGCTTCAGATCGGATGTGACCTCCAGTTCTGCCAACAACGCCGCACCGGGCAGCAGAGCTAACCCGGCTACGTAGGCAGGTTGGCTCCGCCACCTGCTTCAGATCGGGCGTGACGTCCAGTTCTGCCAACAACGCCGCATCCGGGCAGCAGAGCTAACCCGGCTACGTAGGCAGGTTGGCTCCGCCGCCTGCTTCAGATCGGGCGTGACGTCCAGTTCTGCCAACAACGCCGCACCGGGCAGCAGAGCTAACCCGGCTACGTAGGCAGGTTGGCTCCGCCGTAACGAGCGGGTCTCGCCCGCGATGCCTCGCTAGAAAGTTTGATCTGTTCGGATTCGTGCCTTGACAGTCTATCTGGCAAAGCGTTTTCTCTCCCACTTTTTCGAACACAAGGAACTTTCCCATGAAACCAACGTATCGTCCCTCCAAACTTCGTCGTGCCCGTAAATTCGGCTTCCGTGCGCGCAAATCGACTCATGCTGGCCGCAAAGTTTTGGCCGCGCGCCGCGCCAAAGGCCGCCACCGTCTGGCGGCTTAAGCCCTCTCGGGCGTTCAATCGAGGCCATGGGAATCCCGGCTTCAGTGCGCCTGCGCAAACCCCGCGAGTTTCAAGCGGTCCGTGATTCGGGGCATCGTACCCAGTGCGGTCCCTTTATTTTCCAGTGTCGGCTGACCTCGGAAGCGGTTGCGCCCAAGCTGGGAATTATCGCAAGCAGGCGCGTCGGTAATGCCGTCAAACGGAACTACGGCAAACGCCTGTTCCGGGAACTCTTTCGCAAACATGCCGACGTGCTGCCCATCGGTAGCGAACTGGTCGTCATATTGCGCGGGCACTTCGACCGCTACTCCTTCCAGCAGCTGGAGCAGCGCCTTCTCCGGGCCATGCGAACAATGGCAGCGGTAAAGGAAAAAGAGGAGGCGGTCCAGTGATTCGTTTGATCAGGGCTGTGCGCCGCGTTTGTATCGGGCGGCCGTCGCCATTTTCCTTGCTGGCGGCTTGGCTGGTGCGCGCCTACCAGCTCATTCTGTCGCCCCTCAAGCAAGTTTTCTTCGGGACATCCTGCGGCTGTCGCTTTCAACCGACGTGCTCCTGCTACACGCGCGAGGCCTTACTGCGACATGGTTTTTTCTACGGTTCCTGGCTGGGGCTGCGCCGCATTGTGCGCTGTCATCCCTGGCACCCCGGAGGCTACGATCCGGTTCCGGAATTAAAAAGTGTCTATCGACGAGACACCCCTACCTCTTTAGAAAATCATATAGATGGATAAGAAGAACACAGTTTTAGGCATTGTCTTCATCGCGGCCGGGATCGGCTTCATGTTTTGGCAAAGCCAACAAATCGAAAAAGAGCGCATCGAACGTTTGCGGGAGGCGGAAACGGTGGAAGCGCCGGTCGAGGAATCGACGACTCCAGCCGATGCGGTCATTGATCGTGCCGGGGACGATGCCACTAGTGCCTCGATGCCAGAAGAACGGGCGGAGTCGGCGGTGAAAGACCTCTTCACCGAGGTCAAGGAGGAAATTGATACGCCCAAAGAGCCGGAGTTGCCCGAGCAGACTCTAACGCTGACCAACGATTTTATCGAGGTCGAACTCACGACGCGGGGTGGGGCCATTCGCACGGTGGAATTTCTCCAGACGAAGCGCGGCGGGCGCGACGACTACGTATTCAACCAGGACGGCTATCTGCCGGCGCTCAGCCTCAGCTATCAAGCGGCCAATGATTCCTTGCGTGAGTTTGCGCTCGACTACCGGATCGTGGAACAGAGTTCGGATTCGGTTACCTTTCTCCTCGATACCGGAGAGGGGCTGGCGATCCGCCGTAGCTACCAGATCGCCCCGACCGGGTCGGATGTCGAGCCGTACATAATCCAGCACAGCACGACCTTTGAGAACAAGGCCGCGACTGCGATCAGCCCCCGCACCATCTATTACAACCTCGGGACGGCCCGGCCCATCTCCCGCGAACAGATTGGCTTCAATTTTCTTAACGTGGGCTACTTTGATGGTGAAGATGCCGAGTTTATCCCGATTAATAAATTGACGGGGAGCAAGGGCTTCCTGGGCTTCGGGAGCAATCCACCCCGGGACGTGATTAACGAATCGGCCCGGATGCAGTGGACTTCGGTGAAAAACCAGTTTTTTGCCAGCGTGCTCTCTTCAAATGTGGTCGCGAATGACTTGTTTATTTATCCTGTCGAGGGATCTTCTGTCGACGATGCCCAGCCAGGCCGCGCAGGTATCACCGGTAGCGCAGGCTACGATGTCGGCACGATTGCGCCCGGCGCATCGAATACGATGCGTTTTGATTACTACGTGGGCCCCAAAGAGTTCAAGCGGCTGCAAGCCCTCGGCAACGAGCAGGACCGGGTTATGCAGTTTGGCTTCCTCGGGTTTTTCAGCAAATTGCTCCTCGCTTTCATGTATGCGATCCACGCTATCGTCCCCAGCTGGGGATGGTCGATCGTCATCATGACCATCTGCATCAAGTTGCTCTTCTGGCCACTTACGGCCAAGGCGAGCCGCTCGCAAAAACGCATGTCCAAAATCCAGGGGCCGATGGCCGAGCTCAAGGAAAAGTATAAGGACAACCCGCAAAAAATGCAGCAGGAGACGCTCAAACTCTTCCGCGAGCACCAGGTCAATCCCGTGGCAGGCTGTCTGCCCATGCTGATCCAGATGCCGATATTCCTCGGATTGTTCTACATGCTGCGCACCGCCTCGGAGCTGCGCCACGAACCTTTTCTATGGGTTTCGGACCTCTCGATGCCCGATACGCTCTTTGAGGTGGGCGGTTTTCCGGTCAATATCCTCCCGTTTATCATGGGCTTCACCATGTTTCTGCAAATGAGCATGATGCCGGTGTCACCCACGGCCGACCCCATGCAGCAGAAAATATTCAAATTTCTGCCCTTCGTCTTCATGATCTTCCTCTACAACTTCTCTTCGGGGCTCGTGCTTTATTGGACAGTGCAAAACATCCTGACGATCGTTCAGCAGAAGATCATCAACAGCCGGCCCGACGAGGAATTGAAGCCGGTCGCCACGCCCGATCCAAAGCCCAAAGCAAAGCGTTCCGGCGGGTCTCCGAGACCCAAGTCCAAGAAAAAGAAGTCATCGTGAATCCGAAGTTCGGTTTTACGGGATGGACTTGCCTTCCGGCAGATCAAACAACAAAGTATAGGCACCAATGGAAACCATACAGCAAGCACTCGCCTCGCGTGACCTGGTAGCCTGGGCGCTTCTCATTGTCATTGTGCTCATCGTTATCAAACTCCTCAAGAGTCTGGGAGCCGGTTTTGTTCTTTTGCTTTTGCTCATTGGGGTTGGCTTTATATTGGCTCAGTTCTTTCCGGACTTTATCCAACCCCTGGTCGATTACGTCAAAGGAGGCTGGTTGGGCGATTGACGTGAGCTGAGTCCGATTATGGGGAAATATTTCGGAAAAACCTATTGACGCCCGTTGCCCCCATATCATTTTCACCCGTGGACTCAGGGGCATTAGCTCAGTTGGTAGAGCGCTTGCATGGCATGCAAGAGGTCAGCGGTTCGACTCCGCTATGCTCCACCATGCTTCGCCTTTCAGGCTACGCATGGCGCAGCCATGTGTCGGTGAAAGCTGCGAGCATGAGTGCCCTGCGTAGCTCGCAGAGCGAAGCGGGGCTTACGCTTTATCCTCCTTCTCCCAAATGCACTACGTCTACATTCTGGAATCCGATGCCTCAGCAGGACAGCAATATATTGGGTATAGTAGGAATTTGAAGCAACGGATTGAAGACCACAACCTCGGGCACAGCCCTCATACGGCCAAGTATCGCCCATGGAACCTCGTCTTTTACGCGGCCTTCGCTAAAAAGTTCAAGGCTCTGGAATTCGAGAGCTACCTGAAATCCCACTCCGGCAAGGCATTCGCCGCGAAGCGTCTGCTTTGAGGCCGAATTTGATGGTATGTAGGCACAATTATGGCGAGGTGCCCCACACCTCCAAATACAAACCGTGGACCCTTGTCAGCTACACCGGCTTCCAAAGCCGGGATCAGGCAGCCAGTTTTGAGGCCTACTAAAAAACCGGCTCTGGTCGTGCCTTTGCGAAACGCCGTTTGTGGTAGACCTTCGCCAAGGCTGCCCGCCGTCTTGTCCGGCTTAGCTCGAAGAGCGAAGTGGGGTTTACACTTTATCCTCGTTCTTACAAATGCACTACGTCTACATTTTGGAATCTGCGGTGTGGTCCCTTCGACTGCTCTAGAGCTTTCCTGTTGTTCGCATCTGCATCAGCCATTCGCCGGGCGTGCGTATATCAATCCCGTAAAACTGCGGGCCCAGCCTGTTGTGGAAATCCGTGCGATCCAGAGTGAGCAGGGCGGAGGGTTTGACAGAAAGCGCGGTGATCAGAACCGGCCTGTCTTTGGCTTTATCGAAGACTATTTAGAGACAGCAGCACGCTGGCATCGAGGAAAAGATCCACTACTTACGCTTCGGCAATTTCTTGAAGGCAGCCATCGCTGCTTCGTCTTCTTTGATCCAACTGATCATCCGAGGAGGGGTGCCCGCAGGGCGGGGTGGTTCCCGTTGTCGCAAACACTTTAAAGAAATGGTATGGATAAATCGGATCGCCTTCCAGCCAAGCTTGACGCCCGGATAACTTGCACACTAATTTAGTGTATATGAAAAATATTACTCTGAGCGCCAGAGAGGAAGCCATCGAAAAAGGACGGCAGGTGGCACGGAGCCGGAAAACGACATTGAACGGATTGTTTCGGGATTGGTTGGAGCAACTCGATGAAGGGGAACTGCGGGAGCAAGCCTACCACCAGCAAATGAATCGGATGGAAGGACGTGTCCGCGTGGGGCGCCGCAAATTCACGAGAGAGGAGATGAATGAGCGCTGATTACTTTCTCGATACGAATGTATTGGTCTATTCTTTTGACGACAACGAGCCAAGTAAGCGGGATGCCGCACGGAAGCTGATTGCCGCCGCCCTGAGGCGGGGCAGCGGCGTCGTCAGCTGGCAAGTCGTGCAGGAATTTTTAAACGTCGCACGGCACAAGTGGGAAAAGCCCATGAGCGCGGAAGACGCGAATGCATATCTGAATGGCACCCTGGAACCGCTCTGCGCGGTGTTTCCATCGGCGACTCTGTGGCGCAGCGCACTCTCGCTCTAAGTTCAGAGCCAATACCGCTTGTACGACTGCTTGATTGTGGCCTCCGCCCTGCAGTGCGGTGTCAAGATCCTCTATAGTGAAGACCTGCAAGCAGGCCGGTGGTTCGGCAATTTGCAAATACACTATCCGTTCAGTTGATCCCGGACCGCTGGCAAAAGATTCGGGATTGCAAACAAAACGACAGACCCGCGGCGACTGCCGTATCTTTCTCTATGCCAGGCAAGCAATGTACTTTGCCGGGAATAGGCCCGTCGACACGCTCAGCACAGGCCGGAGGCGCTGTGCTACGTAGCACAAGCGTCCCGTCTGTGTGGATCCCGCAACTTGCCGGTCCGCTCTTTGACCAGGGCAGGGATGTTTAGAGCATTTCTTAAAAGTATTTCACTTTAAAACTCCCCTCCTCATCCGAGGAGGGGTGCCCGCAGGGCGGGGTGGTTCCCGTTGCCGCAAATACTTTTAAGAAATGATATAGATAAATCGGATCGCCCCACAATTCATCGCAGACGTCCGCCTCTTCCATCTAGTTGGCCTCCCTGTTGTGCCGAATCCTGAAGGCGGCGCTGTGACTTTCCACGTCCATGTCCACCGAATCAAAATGCGGCTGGCAGGGGATCGTGTGGGCCACCAACCAAGGATTCACTTCCGCCTGGGCGGCGCTGAGGACGGAGAGGGCACCTGTCCCCATTCGCCGCGATACCGCTTGGACCCCCCCCAACAAGCCCATTATCGCACTCGACATTGAGCCGAGATCGCTTTCTTATATAAGCATGGCATTTTACCGGAAAAGAAAACTCCACGCCGCCCCGGACCGAGAGGCTTATTGGCTGGCGAGATCTCCGTCAGAGCGCATCGCGGCAGTGGAAAAAATTCGCCTGTCCGACACAAAAGAGCATGCTCAACAGACATTTCCAAGAGTTTATCGAATTACTCGACGCGCACGAGGTTGATTACCTGATTGTCGGCGGCTACGCAGTAGGCGTGCATGGGTTCCCCCGCTACACGGGCGATCTGGATGTTTTTGTCGGTATCAGCCGCGAAAATGCAGAAAAAATTCTTAAAGTTTTCGAGGCTTTCGGGTTTGGCGACATCGGCCTTTCTGCGGCTGTTTTCAGAGAGCGGGAGCATCCTGCTCCCGAGTATGCAGGCCTTGCGGCCATGATAATTGCTTGAATCCAAGCGCTGCTTTCCGGTTGCCGACCGGAGCAAAATACCACCTATTTTTCTTCCATGCCGAAGAACTGGCCAGAACCGGAGTTGTGGGTGGCAATGAACGTTTATTGCCGTCTGCTCTTCGGGAAATCTGATAAATCGAATCGGCACATCAAGGCTGCATCCGAACGCATGGTCCGCTACGAGGTTCCTTCAAGTTCAAAGAAGAATTGGTTTAAGGTCTGGTAAACATGGAGCAACTGGCTGCTGATTCCGCAGACCAAGTAATCGCCATACGGCTTGTTTTAAACTTACGTTTTTACGAAATGACCCCATTTGGCTCCGTTGCTTGGGTGTCCTCAAATCGCTCTTTAATTCCCCTCCGGATCTCTACCATCAGGTGGTGACACGTGTTTAATTTCAAGCGTTCCGTCACTATGACGAATCCAAAAATCCCCGGAGAATCCCTGATCCCGCAGCTCAGTGGCCGCAGCCCGTATTCTGGCGGGGAAGCGTGTCGGATCAGAGAGTTCGATGCAGGCCTCAAAGCTATCTTCGATAGCCGACCCAATTTGAATCCTGACTTCGCCGGAATAACTCCCATCCGGGGAAAGCGCGAGGGTCTGTTTTTCATGGTGCGGGGGATCAGGCCGAGAGCCAGAAGCAGGCGAGCGGAGCGGGAATGGAAAGGATGCGGCCGGATAGCGGGGTTCGCTCATGCCCCTTACGTGCCGAGGTCGGCTGAAGCAGGCCGAAGTCCTCCCAGCGCTGGGAGATGAGATAGCCGTGTTCGGCCCCCCGCTCTTCCATGAAAAGCCGCAGGCCTTTTAATTTACTCACGGTGGAGCCTGTGTCCTGATACTTCACCTCGAAGGGGACCAGGCGGTCTCCGAGCTGTGCGATCACATCCACTTCCAGATTTCTGTTTGCTTTATCCTGCCAGTAGGAAAAGACCGGTTGATCGGCATAGTATCGGGTAAACAGGTGCTTGAAGAAAGCGGTCTCCACGGCCGCACCGAGCCGGTCGGGTTTCTCCAGTAGCCGCCGCCCGAGCAAAAGCACCGCGCCGGGCAGAGCGGCATCCGCCAGATACAGCTTCGAGCGCCCACGCAGCACTTCCTTTCCGTAGCCAAAGGGGCGTAGGCGGTAAATGAGATGGGTCGCCTCGAATAGATCGAGAAAGTTATTCACCGACTGGCGGTTGATCCCGTCCAGCTCCCGCGAGAGTGTGGGCACGTCGAGGATGCCGCCGTCGTGGTAACATAGGTAGAGAAATATTTTTTCCACCTCCAGCACACGGCGGACGCCGTAGAGAGCGGTCATATCCCGCTTCAACACCTTATCGACGATATCCTCCCGCAGCAGCCGTTGACAACGGGTGAGGTCGTTGACCATCGCTGGTTCGGGAAAGCCGCCGCGCAGCAGATACTCATGGAAATGGGCGGTCAGTGGACGCGCCAGTTTGGCGGTGGCGGTGAACTCCCCCGGCCCCCAGTGAAAGACCTCCCGCAGCGACCGCACCGTCGGCAACGCCGGGATCTCGATCTGGCGCAGGCGAAGGTATTCGCCGAAGGAAAGGGTTGGCAGCGGTATCGTTTCCCACCTTCCCACGCCTGACTCCACCGCCCCGTCCCGCAGGGGAGTGGCGGAACCCGTCGCCGCGATCCGCCGACCCCCGTGAAAATCCGCCTGATGCTTCAGCCAGGTCTGCCAGTCGGGCACAAACTGAATCTCGTCCAGAAACAGAAACCGGGAATGGCCGGGAACCGGCGGATACAGCTCCTCCCAGGCCTGCATCGTCCTGTCCAGCCCCGCCAGCTTGAGGATCGGATGGTCGAAGGTCGCGTAGAGGACATTGGCCGCCGGAAAGCCCCCGTTGACCATCCTGCGGATGGCTTGGCGAAAAAGCGTCGTCTTGCCGACCTGCCGGGCTCCGGTCAGCAGCAGTGTGCGGCGCTTACCGGGGTCTTCGATCCATTCCCGAATCTGCCGGGTCGCCGATCGCTCCCAGTCCGGCAGGTCCGCGACCGGCTGGCCACTCCACCAGGGATTGAATTCCTGAAGAACGGAAAAAAGCTCATTTTTTGGAACATTCATGCTTATTATGTTTAAATAGGTAAAACATGAGTAACTTAATTTATGTTTTTAAGTCAATATCAAGTTTGCGGTCCCGGCTCCCAGCTGCTCGCGTTTTCACAGAAGCGCGGAAGTGCTTCATCGGTGTGCTTGTTTCCAAGAAACGACATGCATCGATGTTTTTTTGCGACATTCACACACGTCTGGCGGGGGTGGCACGCTGCATCAGAACATCCTCTGCTCTCGCACTACGTTTCGGCCTGGGCTTTCGGCCCGCGCTTTGTCCTGGAGTCCGTAGCCGGGGAGGGTGGAATGCTTTCCCATCGAGAAAAATCTGTTTGGGTGTCCTTTAATTTTTACGGACCAGGGCGCGGTATCCGGGAACGGAACGCTGATCGTCCAGGCCTTTCAGGCCCATCTTGCATAGGGATACGGGGAACAATACGGTGGATAGATCGGTATTTCTGGTCATACGCCTATCTTAACGGATAGGGTGAGACATTGGCTGACCTGGTCTTTCAAACTGGCGGGGAATGTGTTGATCGTCTCCGTATTGCAAAGGGGGCAGGAGACCGAAGCCCATACCCGCCCGATGGGAGACGGCTTTATTACCAAAACCGGGACTTTTCAGAAATTTGCTGGAATTGGGCATAAAAAAACCGGGGATTCATCACTGCCGCATTGCAGCAGGAGAGGAGTTGCCCCCGGACTGTGACATAAAGCAAACGCATGAAGCACCGTGAGCCAAGATAATTCGGAATGCGGTGCATCGGGAGGGTGCTGGGAGCGCGCTTGCATGCCCGGCGTAGCTTCAGCGAGGACGAGTCCTCAAGCGCCGCAGGTGTTGGCTCTAATCCATCTGATTGAAAACATGAGCCCGGTGCCAGTTGAGTTTTTGTTCTGCCGGTCTTAGTGAGGTTCCTTCGTTGAAAATAGCAGGCTGCTGGTGCCGGGCGCGGAGCCACTCGGTTTCCGGACCCCATTCAGCGAAAATTTCATCAGCTACGAGGACACGATTCTTCGGGTCGAGGGTCCATAGGCCCTTATCGAACATCCAATGGGCGTCGCGGGTAAGCGCCAGACCATTGGTGGGGCTGTTGTTTTTGCTCTTCGCGAATTGATGGATGTGGGCTGCTTCAACCAGCGCATGGCCCTTACTGGTATGGCAGCCGTAGCCGGTTAGGGCGCAAGTAAAGCGGTATTGGGTGACCACCTGCACGCGGAAGTTCGCATCGCGCCCGGTTGCTTCGCTTTCTTCATCTGCGGATTCGCTCCACTCGATCTGTCGCAGCTTGGCTGCCGACCAGCCGAAGGCAGCGTAGAGAGCCCGTTGCTCGGGTTCCGGGAACCAGGTTTCGACCAAAAGTCGGCGGACCTCGTCTCGCCTTTTGGCATCCGAGATATCCGCGATAAGCCTTGGGGCCAGTTCAAGATGATGCGTGCTCCGCTCGCCCCGGCTGGGCGCAAGGTAACTTTATTTGACTTGTAGCTTGGCGATAGCTCGAAACGGAATGCTTGGATCTCGTTGACATTTTTCTTGTATGGATGGCCAGGATTGATCTGGAAACAGCAGTGCT
>JAAAPI010000015.1 GCA_009908325.1 Verrucomicrobiota bacterium
TGACGCTATCGGGTATACGTTCGGGTCAGTGGTTGATCGAGCAACGCATACGCGGGCGCGAGCTCACGGTCGGCGTCCTCGAAGGGCGGGCCATGGGGGTCGTCGAAATCGTCAGCCAGTCCGGTGTTTACGACTACACCGCGAAATACACGCCCGGTTCGACAGTCTATCACGCTCCGGCCGCGCTGGAGCCCGCGACCGCATCCAAGGTCACGGCCTACGCAGAGCAGCTCTTTGCCGCCTGTGGCTGTCGCGATTTTGCGCGTATCGACTTCCTGCTCGACGGGGAGACGCCCTGTTTTCTGGAGATCAACACGCTGCCCGGCCTGACCGAAACCAGTTTGCTGCCCAAGAGCGCTGCCTGTGCCGGGCTTGATTTTGAGGCGCTTGCCAGCGCCCTCGTCGCACCGGGCTGTGCGCGCCTCCGGGCCGGGCGAGGGGAGGGGGGTGCCTTGTGCTAGGGCGCGGCCAGCACAAAGGCAGCACCTCGGCCAGTGGTGAGCAGAGCTGGCGCAGCCTGGCCGGTGGCAGCCGGAACCGGCGCATCCAGTCTCCCGCCGCGCGTAAGCGCCGCCTCATCCGTATCGGCAAAGTGCTGGCGGCTATGCTGCTCTTTTCCCTTCTCGTCGGTGGAATCGCTGCGGTCGTCGTTGCTCTGTTGCAGCGGGATGATCCCATTCAGGTATCCACGCCCTCCAAGCCGATCGAGCGCATCCTCTTTGATACCGATGGCGTCTTGCCGGATCGCTGGCTGAGCACCGTCGTTGATTTGCGGCGCGGCCGCACGCTGATGGAGGTCGATATCCACGAGATGAAGCGCCGCCTTGAAGCGCACGGGCAGGTCAAGTCCGCTTCTGTCGAGCGGGTCTTTCCCGATGCTTTGAAAATCCGTGTGCGGGAGCGCGAGCCGCTCCTGCGCATGCGGGTGGCGGGGTCCGGGGGCCAAACCGAGCTGCGCATCGTGGCCCGCGACGGCACGCTATACGAAGGAGTCGGCTACCCAGAAGCCAGCCTCCGCCGGATGCCCTACCTCGTCCCCTATCGGCATGCCAACGGCCGCATCCAGCCCCTGCGCGGAATCGAGCGCGTGGCCGAGCTGCTCGAAGTGACGCGCCGCACGCAGCCAAACTTTTTCCGCACCTGGCAAATCGTTTCGCTTGAATATTACTCCGGCGACCCCGATCTGCCCGGCCAGGTCATCGAGGTGCAGACATCCCTCGTTCCCCGCATCATTTTTGGGCTCAATACCGAATTTTCCCGGCAGCTCGACCGCCTGGCCGTTGTCCTCAACTACGTGCAATCCCGCGGCAACCCAGCCCTCAAACGCATCGACCTTTCCCTCCGCGAGTCCGCCGCCGTCCGTTTTGAGAGTGGCCGCATCAGCACGTTTTAGCGGTTTAAAAAATGCGACTCGCTACCCGGTTGGGCTTTCTTGTTCTTTTGGATTCTCTCCAAACTTATTCGCGCCAGCTTGGCTGTCTTGAACCATAAACACAAGAAGCACGATAGCACCTATAATGGGGACAAGTGCGATCAGTAGCCACCAACCGCTGCGTTCGGTGTCATGGAGTCGGCGCACTGACACGGCAATACCTGGAATTAACACGGCCAGGGAGTAGATACCCCCTAGAAGTCCTATTCCTGCTTCCTGACTGAAAGTTCCGACAATGCCGTCAATAAATCCAAGAACGAAGCTAATAATAAAATTAAACAAGAAGAAATACCAATATTCTTTCCTTCTGGAGCGTCCGCTGAAGACGGCATAGCTCTTGAATGCTTGTAGATACCAGTTCATTTATCTAAATCTCTCTCGACCACTGTTTTTATCGTAAGGCTGGAAACGATAGTTAAAAATGTTCATCTGAATCGAATTCGGCAAGTTTCTTTTTTTACTGGTCTGCGAGCAGTGTCAGCGAAGCGTTCGCGCGGGCCATTTGTGGAATGGAGTCGTGGGTCTGCTTTTTGGACGGCGGCTTGCGTGCGTGGTGGGAGCCACGGAGAGCTAACCATTCAAAAACTCGACAAGCCGCTCGGCCGTCAGCTTGCCGATGCCTTCGACCTGTGTCAGCTGCTCGGGGGTCGCTTTGCGTAACTTTTCGATGGAGCCAAAGTGCAGAAGGAGCTGCTGCTTGCGCTGCGTGCCCAGGCCTTTGAAGTCATCGAGGATCGATTCGCGGAGGCGCTTGCTGCGAAGTTCCGCGTTGAAGCTGTTGGCGAAGTGGTGCGCCTCGTCGCGTATGTGCTGCAGAAGCCTGAGTGCAGGGGCATGGTGCGGCAGATTGAGCGGCTCGCGGCCGTCGCTGAAGATGACCGTCTCGTTGCGCTTGGCCAGGCCGATCAGTTCCGGCGGTTCAAGCCCCTGCTGAAGAAAGGCTTTCAGCGCGGCGGTCACTTGTCCGGCTCCGCCGTCGATGACGATGAGATCGGGGAAGGGTTTTTCCTCCTCCGCGAGACGACGGTAGCGGCGGCCGACGACTTCCTCCATGGCACGGAAATCGTCGTTACCCACGAAGGTTTTGATCTTGAATCGGCGGTAGCTCTTGCGGTCGGGCTGGCCGTTTTTAAAGCTCACCATGGAGGCCACGCAGAAACTGCCGGAAATGTGCGAAATATCGAAACATTCCATGCGGCGGGGGGCGCGGGGCAGGGACAGCGCTTCTTTGAGCTCTTTGACAACCTGGCTTTGGTTGTGCGTGCCGAGCAGGTTGCGCTGAAACTTACGGGTGCGGCTGGCGGTGCGCTCCAGAGCCGTTATACGGTCGCGCAGGGCAGCGGCCGCTTCGTAGTTGCGGGCCTCGGCAGCGGCCTTCATCTCGGTCTTGAGCTCGCTCAGCCATTCGCGGGCTTTCCCCTCGAGGAAGTCGCAGGCTGCTTCGAGGCGTTCGTTGTATTCCTCGGTGGTGACTTCGTTCTCGTGTTCGTAGATCTCGGCACGGGCATCGTCGTAGAGGCGCCAGCGGCCGTCCTCCAGCTCGACGGGTGAAGCATCGCTGAGGAGGATGCCGAACCGGCGGCGCAGCTCTGCCAGCGTTTTGCGGAGGTGACCGGAGTGGGCGAAGGGGCCGTAATAGCGGGAGTTACTGTCGGTGCGGTTGCGCGTCAGGCGGAAGCGGGGAAGGGCCTCCCGCGGGTCCACGCGGACGAGAAGGAAGCGTTTATCGTCGGTAAAATCCGTATTGTAGCGCGGCTTATATTTTTTGATCAGCTGCCCCTCGAGGAGGAGCGCTTCGGCCTCGGATTTGACCAGGATAATGTCGAAGTCGTGGATCAACTCGATCATGGCACGCACCTTTGGCTGGGCCACGCTGAGTTTCCGGGAGGCTTGAAAGTAGGTGCTCACCCGCTTCTTCAGGTCTTTTGCCTTCCCCACGTAAATCGTCTCTCCGATGCGGTCCTTCATCAGGTAGACCCCCGGCTTGTGCGGCAGGCGACGGACCTTTTCTTTCAGATTGGCTTTTCCAGTGGGCGGCATTTTGGAATGTTAAATTTCGGTTGCAGTTCGGCGGAAGCTGCACTCCCTACAGATGATTACTATGTCTAAAACGCCTATTGTCGAAGTAATCAACTTTGGAGACGAATTGCTGGTCGGTATTCGGGAGAATTCACACCTTGTCTACCTTGGGCAACAGCTCGCGCACTATGGCTTGCCTATCCACCGCAGTCGGGTCATTACGGATGACGCTGTCGAAATCCAGCGTGCCTTCCTCGATGCATGGAAGTATTCCGACGTCATAATAACCACGGGCGGCCTTGGCCCGACGGCGGATGATATGACGCGCGAGAATATCGCGACAGCACTCGGTGCCGAGCTTGTTTTTGAGCCGTCGATCGAGGCGACGATCCAGGCGCGTTTCAAGCCTCTGGGGCGCACGATGGGAAATCATCATCTTCGGCAATGCTACCGTTTTGCCGATGGTCGGATTTTGCACAACGAGCGCGGCACGGCTCCGGGATTGGTCTACGAAAAAGATGACAAGATCCTCATCATGTTGCCCGGTCCGACGCATGAACTGACGCCCATGTTTGAACAACAAGTGATTCCCATGCTGCAGGCGATGGGGGCATTGAGTGAGGATGAAGCGTATCTGCAAATCCGCACCTGTGGCGCTGGCGAATCGGCCGTGGAGCAAACCATGCAGCCCATCGTCAGGGCACACCCGAACTTGGCGGTCGCCTACTGTGTGCACTACGGCATTGTCGACGTGCGGCTCAGCCCGCGTGACCGGTCGATGCCGTGGGCAAAGCTCGAAGCAATCGGACATGAGGCACGGGAGCTCCTGGGAGAGGATTTTGTCTGCTTCGGGAATTGCTCATTGTCCAAGGTCGTGGTGCACGAGTTGCGGGCGCTGGATCGCACACTGGCGGTCGCCGAGTCCTGCACCGGGGGGTTGTTGTCCAATGCATTTACGAACATTGCCGGTGCGACGAAGTTCTTCGTCGGCGGCGTGGTCTGCTACTCAAACGATGTCAAGGTCGCGCAGGTTGGCGTGCCGGAGTCGATTCTCGAACAGCACGGCGCTGTCAGCCCGGAGTGCGCCATCGCTATGGCCTCAGGGATTGCCGAGCGGCTCTCGTCGGACTACGGGCTCAG
>JAAAPI010000330.1 GCA_009908325.1 Verrucomicrobiota bacterium
CTCAGCGCGCGGAGCGAGGAACGTCTCGCCTCGGCCTCGACCGCCTGCTGCAGCATCCGACGCGCCCCAGAACGCAGCACCTTGAGCAGCAGATCGTCCTCGACGCTACCACCTGTCCGCGGCAGCCGCACGACCGTATCTTCCGACATGGTGTGTCCTCTCACGGTGACTTCGAACTTCACCGAGGATACGCCACCCCCGTGCTCATCTACCAAATCAGATCATAGCCCCCTTGAAATGTGCCCATCGGCCGCAAACTCAAGCCTAGCCAAAACTACAAGCGCAAACAAATTAGCATCTCATTCTGTTTAACATCGCTGCCGTCGCCAACAACTGGATTTAAGATACTCGCGTCATCCCGGTGCCGAAAGCGGAAAATATCGTATCTAAATTCTTTGATCTGCGACACAACATCTCTCACGGAGGTGCCGTTTTCAGATAGCGCTCTTGGATGAACCTCAAGCAAAATTTTCGTCCCCCTCTCAAGTAGTTGACAAGCTCCAGCAAGAACCTTGGCTTCAAAGCCTTCTACGTCGATCTTTACCATGCTTGGATGGAAAGCCCCCATAAAGTATTGATCGAGAGCGATCGCCGGCACTAGATTAGTACCTTTACCTCCCACTCGTGTGCGCGGCGACCCCATCCTGGGGACCCTGGCGAACCCCGGGGTGTCGGAAGCGGCTGCGTGCACGATAGTCACGTGCTCGAAGTGGTTAATCGATGCACTAGTCCGTATACGATGTAGCATAGCCTCCTGTGGCTCAATAGCAAAAGACAATTTACATGCCGACGCCGCAATAATAGCAAAATAACCGACGTGCGCTCCGACATCCACAAAAACCCCATTCTCCTCCAAATTCTCAACCACCCAGCGAATTGCCGCCGGCTCATGTAATTTTCCGCCTTGGTAACGCGGGAAAAACCACCGCCTCGTGTACGCATCAGAGGTATCAAATACCACCGACTTACCACAAACATTTGCAACATAAAGTTGTCGCCCCTGCTGTTCACTTTGCAAGTTAACAACTTCAGCTTCCAAACGGTTGATGCGTCGTACGAGGCCTTCGATTTGTCCATTCATCGAACAGTCTCCCTCTTCCTGACCCATAAGTCCCCATTGCCCAAGAGCCCGATTAACGCTAATTAAAATCCGGCAAAAGCAAAAAACTCATTTTTGCAATAGAGCAACAGCTTCATTCGGAGCCGCCACACCTCATCGTTTACGCGAGCGCTCTTTTGTCCAACCTTTTTTATCTAAACCAACAAAAGAAGTGTAACACAGAACGCAGCCGCAACGCTAGCGGTAAACGTCGCGAAAAGCGCAAGACCTGCAAGGATCGACCATTTGTAGTTTGAGAGAATGTAGGGAAGTATCTCGCGCTCCGCATCCTTCCAATCAACACGCATACGGTGCCGTGACGGCAGATGTTCGCCCCGCAACTCCCAAAGTAAATGGAGGGTGCTTTCTCGAAAAAGAGGAAATAAGACCTGTGTAAAATGCGTTGGCGGCGCGGTCCCGCAGTTCGCATGATAAGGGTCGCTGTAAAAATTGGCAAACTCGCGTCTCCAGTTATAATGTTTATTAAACATCGTATTTGACGTCAACGAAGAGTCTTTGTGATTCCGATTGTGGTGAAATGCAAGTATCTCATCCAAAACGAAAACGCGCCCACGAAGCATCATGCGGAAGTATAAAGGCTTGTCCTCAAGAACTTCAGCGTCTTCACGGAAGCCGCCTTCGGCTATCAAAAAGTCGCGACGGAACAAAGTCTGAACAGGAAGGAAATCGTGTCGTCCAATAAAATAAAAGTAAGGAGACACAAGCTCTTCCGCGTTATTATATTGCCACATTTGATGTCTATACGTTTCTCGTATGCATTCTCCGAATCGCCGTGGCTCAGTAATTGTATTTTGGACAACGTCCTCATAAACTTCCTCCGATCGACATACGATACCTATAGCGTCTGAGTAGTGTGCAGCGTGACCGCGAAAGGCGGATTCCATTCTTCTACAGAAGTCGGGATGATAGGTATCATCGTCGTCCAGGCATCCAATCAATGTACCGTCCGCAACCTCCAAACCAGCGTTAAAGGCAGCGCCACGTCCGACAGGGCTAAAGTGATGAATAACTCTAGTATTTTTTAGACCACTTTCTGCAACAAGACGATCGACGTCCGCTCGCGAACCGCCATCATTGACGATGATCGGTTGGAGATCGCGGTGCGTCTGGCTGGCCAAGGACCGTAGGGCCCGAGCGAGAAAGAGTGGTCGCTGTTTGGTCCGTACGATGACGGAAAGCGGGCCTGTGTCGAGAGCCCGGGGTTCGTCGGAACCTCGTATGCTCAGCATTCGCAAACATCTCCAAAACCGGCGTCGACCCTCTTAGCAAACCGTCTCGCGAAACTTGATGCTAAAGTGTCGTTCAGCAAGATCGCGATGAGGTGCGAGTACGTGTTCGAGGTAATTTACAACCGTTGTGGAAACGCGAAACGGCTGACTTTCCCACACTCGCCCTCCTAAGGCTTCGTCGAAGCGCGCGCGACGTTCTTCATCCAGTTGGTCCAGGCTCAAGCCGCATCGCTCGAAGAGCGTGAGGATCGCTCGCCGCGGGTCGCTGGCGATGTCTTCGTAATTGATTAACACAAGACTGTCTTTATAATGCTGCCGCCATCTTTCCCAAGTTGCCACATACTGAGAAAATCGAAATAGATCCGAAGCTTGACATACCCGCAAAAAATCTTCATCGAACTCAATGGATAAATCGTCAACCCTCTCGCGGCCGAAACGCCAGAGATAATGCATCCGCAATGCACTCGTAGCGCGTGCGACTGGGTCGCGGACGATAAAGACAACAATACTTTTAGGATTTATTGACTTGCAGAGTTTGACGCAGGGCACGCTTAGCAAGCCGTATTCTGGCGTAAAATCCATTGATAGTTTGTGCGGCTGGGCCGGTGTAAGCAGTTCTCGATACCAATCGACTCCACGATGAAGATTCCAATCAAAGAAATGGACTTCTTTATTTGTGCTTGTGATGGGTCGGCGATTAGGAAATGAATAGGTATTTGGATGAATGTTTAGCATGGTATGAAGCCAGCTGGTCGCGGCTTTTTGGGTGCCTATACATATGATGTCCGCGCAGTTGTTTCTTTGCATTTCCACAGCCTAGGGTCTGTTCGGAGACGCCTGAAAAGGCGAAGAGTCGGTTTAGGGGGACAGTGGCGTGCACTCAGACGGGGTTGCGGCTTCGTGTCGGCCACGGTGTGTTTGAGGAGGGACCAGAGGGTAATTGGGAAGGTTGTACGGCTTGCACGTGGTGGTTCCTATTCGAGTTGTGGGTCCGCTTCACGGACCGCTTCGGAGGTTGTACGGCTTGCTCAAAAGGTGGCCGGCACATTGGCATCCGATAGTTGTGGATGACACTGGCGACGCGTCGGTGCGGCGTCGGATCGAAGCTGAGATGGCAACCCTACGGCCGAGAAGCTCGTACGTTCACGCGGCCGTGAGCGTCAATCGTCCATTCTCGGTGGGGTTCCTCCGTGATGTCGGTGTCGCCAATGCGGGCGATGGGATCGTGCTGTTCCACGATCTGGATTTTTTCGCTCCTTCCGCCGTCTATCGTGATCTCGACGCAGCGCTCACGGGCTCTCTCGCAGGCGAGCTCGGCGCCGGCGGGTTTCTCTGCGTCCCCGTGGCCTTCCTTAGCCGAGTCGGAACTGCTGCAGCCCGTCGTGTCGACGAGCGCCGCTGGGGCGCGCTTGCAAAGCCGTGGGCGCGGCGATTAGGCCTCATGGACCGTTTCGTCCTGGCGAGCTCTGCCATGGTCGTCGACCGGCGCGTCCTGCTCGCCCACGGCGGCCACAGCATCGCGTTCACCGGCCACGGTGCGGAGGATTTCGAGCTGATGCATCGGCTTGCGATGGCCCGCCCGCGCGGGCCGCGGCCGGCGGACTACCACGTCGACTACGGCTCGCGCGGCGCCGACCGGGGCGGCTTTCGCGCCTATTTCGCGCGCTACGCGGCCCCCCTCGCGGCCGAGGGACTGCACCTCGCCCACGCTTGGCACCCGAGGCGCGAAGAGGATCCGCGCTATTATGCCGAACAGAAACGCAATTTTGCCCGACTGGAGGCGCAGATGCGCGCGTCGATGAGCGGCGATCAGGCGGATGGGGATCGGTTGGGCGGTGTCGTCGACGGCCGTTCTGGACGTCTTTCGTCCGCAGCCGATCCCAATCGCTGAGCGGCAACACCGATCTGGCCGAGCTTCAGCTCGCGAGCCTCGGGCAACCACGACCGCGCGATCTCGCGCTCGAAGCAGGCGAGCTTGGAGTCCGGCCGGTCGAGCCGCGCCGGGCTCCGGCTCACAACCCTGCTCGTCGGACTTCCGGGTATCGCACATGGGGACCTCCTCCTACGTCCGTAACGTCTCGGAGGTGTCCAATCCATCCGTGCCCCAACCCACCGACCCCGTCAGGGGGTGGCGTTCTTGTGCCGGGCCGGGCGTCGGGAGCATCAACGGCGGCAGGCCGGCTTGACGACGAGCTGCGAGCTCGAGTTGTTACAT
>JAAAPI010000378.1 GCA_009908325.1 Verrucomicrobiota bacterium
CTGTATCACAGAATATTGGTAAAAAGGGCTCCTTGCGGGCCTCGGAGACTGCGCAGCATCCACCCTCGCATAGCGCCAAGGAGCGTCAATCACGGCCCAGAGCCGACCTTCACGCCAGACGCAACGGATGCCTGGTGTCAGCCCGAGGCGGAAGTTCGCCGCCAATTCATCGCTGAACACCTAACTTTGGAGGTCAGGTGGTTGCTCACCTCAAATTTGTCGAAACTTCAGCGATCAAACGATTGGCTGTTTGGTTCGCCGGACCCTCGAACGTTGAGCGAAATCACATCGTCGTCTGTGATGCGCATCATCGCAGTGTCGTCGCCCGATGCCTTTGCAGCCTTGTGAAAAAGATCTGTGCATCGAGCGTAATGATTGTGAAGTACGTCAAATACATCCTGTTCGGTATTATTATCCAGTTCCAAGGGTCGGAAGTAACGGAACAAGCCAGCTTTTTTTTGCGTTGGAACGACCCACCCTGAACCCTCACTAAATTTTGAGCCATATGGCCGTTTATGCACCAATTCATTTCGAATGGAGGTCACTTCCTGCATCCATCCAGAAACCGTAAACTTGCCAGCTTTCTCGGCATGCGCAGAGATGAAGCCGCTTGAAAATAAAAGGCTCAATATCGCGTCTTTCTGCGAGTTCGCCTGCTGGAGTTTCCCAACGAGGCGGGCCATCGAGTCGACTTTTTGCGGGTCGAAACCTATACGGTAGGCAATAAGCGCACCAAGGTAGTCTCGCGCCGCTCCAAGGTGCAGGAAAAACGAGTGGACATGGGCGTAGAGTGTTTGTGACAAAGTGTTGGCGTACCTCTCGCCATCCACACGTCCCACCGCCATATGGTTCACAAGCTGTTCATGGTAGTGCTCTGCGATTTGCTCCACACTAATATCCATACTGCGCAAACTCAGGCTGATATACCGTGCCAGCGCTTCCACTGGGTCTTGCTCGTCCAGCGCTTTCGCGATTTCTGCTTCGGTGGGATGTTTGGCAGCTTTGAAGAACTCTTCTGTGCGGGGGCGGGCAATGTTGCCAGCGATGTTGCTCCAAAGCTCAGCTGGGCCTTCGGAATGGTTCATTTTGCCGGGAACAATCGGTGCCCAACTCGCATGGTATTCGCCATCCATCCAGCCAAACCGATGAAACGCGATTGCCCGGAAACTGTTCTGTTTAGCGAGTACTTGAAGTTGGTCCATCGTCAGCGGACCTGTTGCGCATGGTTTGTCGTTGACAAAGACTGGTTCTATTCGCCATGCAGCTTCAGCGACTCTTGCTGCGCGAAAGCCGCCTGTGAAGTGGAGATAGAATCCTTCGCCATCCGATTGGCGTGGGAGTTCGATGACCTGTGCCATGTTTCTTGTCGCCTATTGCCCGCCCGGTGAAACTTGCATTCCAACACGGATAGTCTTGTGACGCCGACTTTGCAAAGCAGGTTTCCGTGCAGAGCCGCCGTTCGTGAAGGGCGCAGCGAACGTCGGCTCCCCGCCCTGACTGCCGGACCGTCGCGAACGGCCCAGAGCCGACCTTGAGCAAAGGATGTTCAAATGGCAGCTTTGTCGCACTTTCTAAAAGAGAAATTCTAAGACCCGCTCTCGGTTCAGTCAGTAAAAATATTGTGCTACACGCGAAAAGCGTAAAATTGACTCACAAGCCCAAAGCAAGCAAAAGCCAATCTTTCAGGCTTCCAAGCAACACCGCCAGCTTGCCCCAGTATGGTAGCGCAAGAACTGCGGCGGGAATCGTGGCAGCGGCTGCGACACCAAGAGCCGTACCGAATGACTTACAGAAAGAATCGACCGTCGTGTCGATTTTGCCTGCGATCCAGCCAAGCGCCTGTCTGAGAAACAAAGCCTTTTGAGCTACAATCTCAACATTGGGCTCAGCCGAGGCAAGTTCTGCTTCAATCGTCTCAATGCTCTCAGAAGTTTCTTCGAGCTCTTCCCCTTGCAGTTCAAACTCTTGAGGTGGGTTGTTGTGCCCGATTCCTCCATGTGAAGCAGGCTTGGGCAGGTCGTCTTTCAGAGAGGCAATTTGTTCCAGGACTGCTGCACGTGCCGCCTTCTCTTCCTCGCTTCCGAGGCCTGCTCCTTTTCCCTCGCTGGCGATCTCTTTGAGTGCTTCAAATGAGAATTCATCCTGCGCATGGTGTTCTGCAACAGCGTCCTCATAGAAGTCGGTGCTGTCTGGATGCTGATGCGAAGGAGCCCAATCGAACAGGCCATCGCTTTGAATTTCTTCAACGGCCTCAAGTATAGCATCTAGTGGCGCCACGTCTTCGAAATTCTCCCGAAGCTCCTCCTCCGCCGAATACGGCCCTCCCTTTATGTATAGATACCCACCCTCGCGGCCATTGTATGGAGTTTCGTTGGCAGGGTCTTCGTAGAAATAGTGGAACCAGTCCACCAAGAATTTCACCACCGTGGCTTTTGTGAGTGCCTTCGTCCATTCGGGGTTGTTCTTAAACCTATCTCGAAGGTTTGCCGGGTCGTCGTCGTCAAACTCGGGCTCATGCTCAAGGCCGTAATCAAAGTCTTGGACAACCCGATGCATGCCGATATTTGTTTCCTTAAAGTTCTCGACACCAGCCGGATACTCCGAAATTGTCCAGCGCAGATCACCTAATTCTTCATGTTCGATCAAAGCTTCATAGATCGTTTCAGGCCCCATACCTCGGTCGTCACCACCCACCGGCTCCCAATCCAATTCATCATCATAGATTTCGAATTGTTCGCCGGAGTCGTGATGCTCAATTATGGCGGTCCCCCGAGCGTAAATGATCACAGCTAGGCCTCTTGACTATCTGAATACTACCCAGCCGCTTGTACAACGTGATCCGCGGGTAGCTCCACTTGAATTTGTGTCGTCGCCAACCTTCACAACGACCCGGACCTGTGAAACTCTCGCAGCGAAGGTCTGTTTCCCGCCATCCCTGTCGAGCGACGCGACCGGCCCTGAGCGGCCATTCATGGACGCCGCGGCGGATGACGGCAGGCAGCCGCAGAGCGGACTTCGCGGAGAGGGCCTCGGGTTTCTAGTTCTGACCGTCATTGCTGCTGCGGCATTTTGCAAATGTTCAATTAACGCAACAGAGACACGCACAGGCGTGGCGATTGTTTCAATACTGTTCACAACGCCATACTTAGGTCACATTTTTCGGGCTCCATCCTACAGTAATTTTTTTGTGGGAATGTTCGGAGGCAGCTGATGCCCGCTACTCTTCTTGGTGGGATCGTTATCAACGAAATCCTCGTTGACCCCAATGGTGCAAACAACTTCGATACCGACGGGAACGGAACCGCGGCGGCCAACGACGAGTTCGTAGAGCTCTACAACACGTCGTCGAGCGCGATCGATATTTCCGGGCTAGAGCTCTGGGATGACGGCGTCGGGCATTGGTTCACCTTTCCGCCGGAATCGGAGCTGCAACCGGACGCGCGTGCGGTCGTGGCCGTCGGGGTGCAAACTGGGGGCAGTCTGCCCACCGGCGGCCCTGATGACCTGACGTTTGATAACGGGCGTGGCAGCGCCGTGATCAACAATGGCGGTGACAATGTTGTTGTCTATGATCCGGCCAATGACGAATTCATCCAGGCCACGTTCAACGGTGATGCGGCGGACGATCCGCCAAATGACTACGCCGGCTTTTCCGCCACTGCGACCCGGTCAGGCGTAACCGAGGATTTCGGAAATGACACCGATGGCCTCTCGCTCCAGCGCGAGAGTGACGGAAACACCGATGTTACAAGCGACACGCCCACCCCCGGAACAGTCAACGTATGCTTTGCCGATGGCACGGTGCTTGCCACATCGCAGGGGGAAATTGCAATCGAAGACCTGACACCGGGCGACAGGCTGCTGACCAGCGATCGCGGTGCGCAGACGGTGCGTTGGGTCTATCGCAAAACATGGTCGCGGGCACAGGTCTTGGCCGATCCTAGACGTCGCCCGGTCTGTATTCGCTCCGGTTCCTTTGGCGCGGGTCTGCCACGCCGTGATCTTCTTGTGTCGCAGCAGCACCGTATTCTGGTGTCCGGCCCGATCGTGCGCCGGATGTTCGACACAGATCAGGTCTTTCTGCCTGCGAAATCGCTTTTGCACTTGTCGGGTGTGGGCCTGATTGTTCCCGCCGAAAGCGTTTCCTACTATCACATCCTTCTTGACCATCACGAAGTGCTGTTTGCTAACGGGATTGCCGCCGAAAGCCTTCACCTGGGCCCAATGGCCGTTGCTTCGATCCCACCCGCCGCGCTCGAAGAGGTCGAGACGTTACTCGGGGCTTCGATTGATGCGTTATCTCGTCCTCTTGCGCGGCCAAATTCCAAATTCCGCAAGGCCACGCGCCTCGTGGAACGACACGTCAAAAACTCACGACCCCTACAAAGCGTCGCGTAAACAGAATTCTGGCGGACGACCTTACCAATCGCAACTGTGATGCTTTGAATGCGCTAATGTTTTGGCCTCTGAGGCCACGATCACCTAATTCCAGCCAAGAATTTTCTTTGGGAAATGGCCCAACCTTTGCACCGTCGACATCCTGCGCGCTACTGC
>JAAAPI010000281.1 GCA_009908325.1 Verrucomicrobiota bacterium
CAGGCAGGTTGATCCCCTCAGCGGAGCTGAAAAGGCAGGTTTCCTGTAGTTCGATCTGTGCCTCGTCTGGACGGATGAGCCCTGCCACGACCTGAACAATTGTCGTCTTACCCGCTCCGGAAGGACCGTAGAGCGCGGTGATGCCGCGCTCGGCTCCCTGGAAATCGACATCGAGACGGAAATCGCCGATTTGGTGTCGGATTTGGATATTCATTTATCCACGCCTTTCAACTTTTGCTGTAGATGGCGGGCACCCAGCTCCGAGCCGATAAAGGCCACGGCCGCAATCGAGATTGCAATCACGCAAAGCTTGAATGCGCCTGCTTCGCCCCCGGGTATCTGCGTGTAGGTGTAGAGGGCGAGCGGGAGCCTGCTGGAAAGGTGCCGACGACCTTCACCCGTTCACTAATCGCCGCATCGGTGGCATAGACGAGCCCCAGCGGAGTTTCGCCTCGCTCGACGAGAGTGAGGGCTGCGCGCACATCGGCCATGGGTGCCAGGCGGTTGGCGACTGTCTCCCAGAGACCAAGTGTTTGCAAAGCCTGCTTAGCGTAGAGGCCCGCTGGAACGTGGGCGGGATCTCCCATGGCGAGGCGGCTATGGCCCTCTAGAAGATGCAGGATGTCGAGCTCGGCATTGATTTTTAGATTGCCGAGCGGGCTGTCTTCCGGGGCGATTAGTACGATTCGGTTACCGACTAGATCGCGGCGACTGCCTTCGATCAGGTGTCCGCCGGTCTCCAGATAGTCCATCCACCTCGGGTTGGCCGAGAGAAAGATGTCCGCTGGCGCCCCCGCCTCGATTTGCTTGGCGAGGGTAGAGGAGGCGGCAAAGGAAGCGGTAATCCGCACTCTAGCCACGGTTTCGTAGAGCACGGCCAACTCTTGGATTACGTTGGTGGTGGACGCTGCGGCGAAGATAGTGAGTGCGGCGGTCGGGGGATTCGGGGACGAACCGTCCCCGGACCTAGTTGGTTGGCAGGCGGCCACAGCTAATGCGATCAGTAAGGAAATGAATCGGGTCCAAAGGCGCGCCGTTGGAATTGGTGGAGGGCTTTGCATGCAGATAGACCGTTGAGCACTTGTTTTATCTTTGGATACTGCCTTTGCCAAACGCTCAAGGCTTCACTCGAAAGGGTTCACGCACTTTACGCCAGAGCCTTTGAAGTCGTCTATGTTACGCGTGGCTACAGTGAGCTTATGGGTTAGAGCGGTGGCGGCGAGAAGACCATCAATAACGGGAAGTGTGCGTTTCGCCATGAGTTTCCCCCAGCGCTCGGAAATAATGCTGTCGATGGGTAAAATGTCAGCTTCGTAGTCCAGTTGAAGTCTGGCAAGCCAGTCCTCAAACGCGGGGCACTGTTGAGGGGCGCGGCGCTTTAGGATTTCGATGCCTTTACGGATTTCTCCGAGCGAGAGCGTGCTAATGCAGTGCCGCTCGCTGGAGGTCAATTGCGCCCATCTCAAGACATTTGGATCGCAGCGTTTGCCGCGCCTAAGTTCACTCAGAATATTTGTGTCGAGTAGATACGGCATCAGAAGCCGGGATCGCGCGTTTCAATTATTCGGCTCCGGCCCAGATCGAGTTCAACATCGGGTGCCACCTCGGTGTCGCTTAGAAATTCGATAAGCGATGGCTTCTCCTCGGGCGGGCGACTGAGTGCCTCCCTCAGAATCCGGCGGTGCGCCTCTTCTGCCGACACACCCTGTGCCGCCGCTCTGGCCTTAAGCTTGCGCACCGTTTTCGGATCGACTTGACGAACAAGTAACTGACTCATGGGACAACGTGATAGCAATGATAACAGACTGTCAAGGATAAGACTACCGATTCATGTAATTAAGTTATTACCTGAGCACGATTTATGCTTAAGCGGCGGCATGCATACTCTAAAATCGATTTATCTGGTGGGTGCCGTGTTTATCTTTGGACAAAGTATTTTCGCTGAAACAATCAACTTAACCGGCGAGATTGAGGGAGCGTCTTACGCCGTCCGATTTCTGGAGGATCCGGCGGCGCGCAACGGGAAAGCGCTCTTGCTGGCGCATGGCTACTGGCCGGAGGATGCACCGCTGGAAATGGGGGATGACTGGGGCAACCGCCTGAGTGATTCATTGATCGAGGACGGCTGGATCGTGGGCTTCTCCAGCTACCGCCGGAGCGGCTGGATAATGGAGGACGCAGCGCGTGATTTGGAGAACCTATACGAACTGATTGCTGCTGTGGCACAGGGCGAGCCGCTGGATGTTTTTGTGATGGGCGATTCCATGGGCGGTGGCATTGGCACGCTGCTGGCGGAAAATCCCGGCGATCGATTTAGCGGCGTCTTGGCCATGGGGGCCTATTTATTTGGACCGATCGGCGAGACCGAAGCAGGTTCGAACGAGCTGGGAGCCCACTTCTCGACTAGACCGGAGATCCCCATTCTTTATCTGACGAATCGCTCTGAACTCGAGGGCCCCGAGACCTACGTGGCTGCCGCGTC
Source organism: Verrucomicrobiota bacterium (assembly GCA_009908325.1). Taxonomy (GTDB): domain Bacteria; phylum Verrucomicrobiota; class Verrucomicrobiia; order Opitutales; family Coraliomargaritaceae; genus Thalassobacterium. The sequence continues at coordinate 2,483 of JAAAPI010000281.1, forward strand.
GGCGGCCGGTGCACCGGTGGTGCCGGCATTCTGGAAGGTAGCGCGCTCGGGGCACGTCAACCTAAACGAAGCGGAGCAGCGTGCCGCGCTGATGGCGCTGGTCGACTGGGCAGAGGGCGGAGAGATCCCGCTGGAGCATGACGGCACCGTGGTGATGGCCCCCGAATCCACAGCGGAGTTGGAGAATGGCACTGCCCGGGGCGTAGCGGCACGGCTGGTGCCGGTCTATGGGAACTTTATTACCAATTTTGTGCGCGGAGATTTTGAAGCGCTCGGCATTGAAATCGGTGATCGCTTTGAATTAACCGCCGGTGGCATGACCGTGTCTGTCCTCATGGGCGAGAGCTACGGCGACGTCGGCGTGGGCGATTGGGTCAGCTTCTGGGATGCGGACGGCTACCTGCTGATCTGCCGGAACTACAAAAACGCTGTGGACACGATGGGGCTGGAAGCAGGTGCTGAGGTCGTGGTTGAGGTTTTGGAGTAGGTTTTTGCGTGGTGTGAAGGAGCCACCCAAGTGCGATCATCGTTTCCCTCGTGTTGGCGTTGGGCGCGTCCGCAGCCGGATGGCTTTTCCGAATTCGGGATACTGGGCGATCAGTTCGGCGGCGTCGCCGGGTGCGAAATCGGTCCACTCGAAGCCCGGCACCATGACGCAGCTGACCAGGCAAAAGCCGCAGCCTTCCTCCGAGGGTAGGAGGCGGGTGCCCTGCCAGCTGTTGGCAGGCGTGGTGAGGTGGATTGCCTGCCCGGCGGCAAGGTCGGGACCGAGAACGCGTTGCTCCCCGTTGCCGTCGGGATGCAGGAGGAGCATTTCCGCGGGGTCGCCGAGGTGGTAGAACCAGTGCTCGGGGGTGGGGAGGCGGTGCACCGACGAGAAGGAATCGGTCGTGAGAAGAAAGTAAATGAGCGTACCCAAGGGATGCGTCTCGCCGGGCGGGTGGGGCGCGCCGAGTGTCTCGTTGGCGACGCGCCGTTCGCTCCGCCAAACCTGACGGAAGAAGCCGCCTTCCTGATCGAGTGGTTCGAGGCCGTAGTGCTCAATAATGGTTTTGGCGTTGAGTGGTGGCATACACAAAAAAGCTGCGATCACAAAAAAGCTGCGATCCTCCGAAAAGAATCGCAGCCAAATGGCGGGATAGACGGGACTTGAACCCGCGGTTCAATTTTACCGTTTTTAAGAAAATTAAGAGAAATAATTTTATTGATTATCAACATTTTACAAATTAACTTAGCACATATGCGGGGTGTGGATTATATGCTCTGTGGTGACTTTGTGGTGAGTTTGACATCTTATAAAAAAGCACTCATTCAGGTGGTTACGGCATCATTAAAAAAAGACGGTAGAAGTCGATACTGGATTGCCGCGTTTCGAGACAAAAATGGGCGCAGTCGGACTAAATCGACCAAGATCGAGCGACTTGGAGGCTCTGCTAAAGAGCGGGCCGATCGGGAGAAAAAAGCTAAGGAAGTCGCTGAGGATTTCGAGCGAATCGCCCTGGGTGGTCACAAGGAGGAAAAGCATCTTCGGGAAGCGGCCTTCGACGTGGCCACGAAGGCCAAAGGGGTTGATTCATGCTAAACCCCGGACCGGCCACGAAGATTTATCTGGCCACGGGTGTCACCGATATGCGCAAGAGCTTCAACGGTCTTTATGCGCTGGTATCCGGCACATTTGAAGCAGATCCACTCAGCGGTCATCTGTTCGTTTTTTTGTAACCGGCGGCGCGACCGGATAAAGATCCTCTGTTTTGACGGGAGTGGGTTGTGGGTTTGTGCCAAGCGACTGGAAAAAGGAACGTTTGCCTGGCCCGGCCCCGGAAAGGGCGGTGTGGAAATGACTCAAAACCAGCTCAATTTGCTGCTGGGTGGAATTGATCTGCGGCAGACCCGAACGCGCTGCTGGCTACGGTAAAAAACAGGAAAAAGTGCATTTATTACTTGAAGTATCCGCTAGATGTGGGCGGCGGGGTGTAAACGGACGGATACGGGCGGTTTAAAAATCCTGCGTAAAGGCGGCGGAGAAAAATGGATTTCCCCGCCGCCGATGGGTATCG